>NZ_JBDPLT010000019.1:0-120039 GCF_039871775.1 Plantactinospora sp. B5E13 | reverse complement strand
TACGTCCGGGCCGCCGCTCCCGCCACCGACCCCCCCCCCCCCCACGACCGACGAACCGGCACCTGCGGCGGACAGTCACGAAGCTGTCCTGGGCAGGTTCACTACTGGGCGCCGAGAGCCGCCTTCTTCCGGGCGGCGGACGGCAGGTTGGCCCCGGGCAGCCGGATCAGTTCCCAACCGCCCTCCGGGACGTCGTCCTCCCGGTCGGTCCTCAGGTTCATCGGGTTCGCCGTTCCGACGTAGACGGCCGGCCCGTCGGCCAGCATGGTGCGCAACCCGTAGTTGAGGTAGTTGCCGAGGCCGTTGGTGCTCACCGACTTCGCCGGCCCGTGGGTACCGTCGAACACCCACAGGTCGCCGCCGTACGACGCGGGATCGACCGTGCCGAGCCCGTCCTCGACCCCGCCGCGGAGCTCCGACGGCAGATCCTTGACGAGGTAGCTCCAGTCCATGGCGCCGATGTAGAGCGAACCGCCGGCCACCAGCATCTCCCAGGTGTAGTTGTTGTAGCTGTTGCCGAATCCCGCCGCGCCGTACCGGGGCTGGTATCCGGTCGGGGTGAGCTTCCACTCGCCCGCGCCGTCGTTCGCCTCCGGGTCGAACGCGGGCAGTTCCGCCGCGCCGTACAGCAGGTCAGCGCTGGCCTTGCCGTTGTCGAACCTGCTGGCCCGGAAGATGCTCGTCGCCCGCTGCGTGTTCTTCGTGGCGGCGAGGTTCTGCTCGCTGCTCTCCGACGGGTAGCGGGTCGTATGGGCCTGGGTGGCCTTCAGCGGCACGTGCATCGTGCCCCAGTAGAGGTTGCCGTTGTACGAGGCGAGCCCGCCGAGACCGTAGGTGGCGGCGATGACCGGGTCGGGCTCGTACTGGCTCACGTTCCACACCTGTTTCCAGGCGGTGGCGTCGGTGGTGGTGAGGCCCCGCCCCCCGTTCACGAGCCACGGGCTCATCCAGATCCCGGCGGTGTGCGTGCTGTCGGCGCTGCCGGCGATGCTGGGCCAGGTCGTGACGAACATCCGACCCTTGTGCACGACGAGGTCCGCGACCTGCTGCGGCAGGCTGGCCACGAGGCTGAAGTCGAACGGCCTGGACCTGCTGCCGGTCCAGCGCAGCACCGCGCCGCCGGCCTGACCGTCGATTCCCAGGCCGACGCCGGCGTAGAGGGTGTGGTCGGCGACCAGGAAGTGCCGGACAGTGCCGTACCCGGTCAGGGTCGTCGACCCGAGGTAGGCGCCGGACGCGCCGTCGAACGCGAACAGGTTGAGGCCGAGGACGCTCGGTCCGCCGAGCAGTACGACACCCCGGTGCGAGCCGGCGGCACGGATTCCCACCGTCGAGAGGAACCGTTGCCGATCGGCCTCGGACCTTCTCGTGATGGCCGCGGTCTTGTCCACCAGGTTGCGGGTCGGCTTGTGGTAGAGGTAGACCTTCGGCGGACGCCAGTCGCCTCCGGCTGGCGGGATGGCCGGGTTCTCCGACCGCTGTGGGCTCTCGCCGTACTCGCACACGTAGTCGTCGTTCTCGATCGGTTCGGTCACCGCCAGGCTCGTCCCGATCGTCAGGCAGTGGACGTTGGGTGCCGTCCCGAACCACAGGTGGTCGCCGGAGGCGGTAAGGCCCCACACGTACGAGTGGTTCACCTTCGGCTGCCCGGTCTCGCAGCCGGCCCAGGCCGAGATCGGCGGGCTGCTCCCGCCGAAGCACTCGTCCGGTGCGGCCTTCGCCAGAAGTTCCGGGCTGGTGGTCGCCGCCGCCAGCGCCGACGCCGCGTCGGCTTCGAGTGACTTGTCGTCTTGCAGGCGCTTCTCCGTCGGTGGTTCGCTGTCGGCAGCGCCGGGCGCCGGTATGGCGGCGAGCGCGAGCGAGGTTGCCATGATGGTGGCGGTGGAGAGCAGAGACCGGGCGATGTTCCTGGTCCTGTCCATGCGTGATCCTTTCTTGGTTGCGATTCGTCGCGTGACTGTCGCCACGAACGTCGGCAGGGGAAGACGGGGGTGGAGCCGTCTGATGGGCAGCGTCCGCTGACGCGCGGAGCGGTCGGCCCACGACGGAGGCGTTGAGGTGGTCCCGGGAATCGGTCATGTCGTCCGGGACGCCGAGGCCGCGTGGGCTCTGTCGAGGTGTACAGAGCGCACTGGATCAGCCTGAAACAGCACACGACGGGGTGTCCTACGCTATCGGCCCCTCCAGGCTCGAAGTGGGTCGTAATCGGCTACATCATGACGTTAGCTCGCGTATCGGGATTTAGGTGCAGGAAACGTGAAACGCCGCGCGGTGTCATCCGGAGGTGGGCCCGGGATGCCGGGAGGGACTGGGGTGACGCGTCGACCACGCCGGCTGGGGATCCGGCCCCCGTGGGCCGATTCCGTTTCCGTTGAACACCGCGCTTTTCGAGGCTCTTTTCAAAGGCGTATCGGAAACTCCGACAGCAGATCGGAAAACAATTCGCTTTAGTTTCCTTTGGCCTTTGACCTGCAAAAACGTCGCCAAATGGCGTAAGTTGGCAGGGGTCAAGACCGGCGCCCCGTGGCACCGCACCGGAGCGGCGACGAGGTCCCACCGCGCCTGTCCCCACTCGGGAGTTCGCATGAGCACTGCAGCCGCTGCCGGGCCGAATCCGATCATTGTGGTAAATCCGTGTGGCGGGATCGAGCCTGGCCCGCGGATCGTGGCGGCCGCCGGTGGCGGTGGCGGAGTGGGCGTCTTCGATCTCGCTCGGGGGGACACCCGGGCGTTGTGGGCCCTGGAACGGGCGGCATCGTGGTCGGCGACGCCGATCGGGGTACGGGTACCGGCGGGTTGTGCCGCCACCGTGGCCGATGTGGAACGCGCTGCCAAGGGCAACCTGGGTCTGGTGGTACTGCCGCCGGACGGCGCGTGGCCGATGGCGGAGGCCACCCGGCGGTACCGGGTACTGGCGGAGGTGACCAGCCGTACGGAGGCGCGGGCAGCGGCCGCCGCCGGTGCGTACGGGTTGGTCGCCCGCGGCTCGGAGTCGGGCGGACCGGTCGGCGAGCTGACGTCGTTCGTCCTGTTGCAGCAGTTGCTGGCCGACGATGCACTGGACCTGCCGATCTGGGTGGCCGGCGGGATCGGGCCGCGTACCGCAGCCGCCTGCGTGGTCGGTGGGGCGACCGGCGTGGTCCTGGACAACCAGTTGGCGTTGCTGCCGGAGTCGGACCTGCCGGAGGACGTGCGGGCCGTGATCGCGCGGATGGACGGCTCGGAGACGGTGCTGCGCGACGGCGTACGGGGCGTACGTCGCGACGGTCGGCCGGATGGCACCGCCGAACTGCTCCCGGTCGGTCAGGACGGCTGGTTGGCGGCGGTGTTCCGGGAGCGCTGGCGAAGTACGGCCGCCGCGGTGCGCGGCATCCGTGCGGAGATCGACGATGCGGTCACCGACCACACGCCGGGCGAACTACTGGCCCCGGGTGCGCCGTTGGCGCAGGCGCTCGGGGTGCGGATCCCGGTGGCTCAGGGGCCGATGACACGGGTCAGCGACGTGGCGGCGTTCGCGGCGGCGGTCGCCGCTGACGGCGCGCTGCCGTTCGTCGCGCTCGCCCTGGCCAGCGGCGAACAGTCCGATCGGATGCTGCGGGAGGCGAAGCGGGCGCTCGGCGAACGGCCCTGGGGGGTGGGGGTGCTCGGGTTCGTCCCGGAGGAGATCCGGGCCGCGCAGCTCGCGGCGGTGCGGGAGGTCCGGCCCCGGGTGGCGATCATCGCGGGCGGCCGGCCCGGGCAGGCCAGGGCACTGGAGGCCGAGGGCATCACCACGTTCCTGCACGTGCCGTCGCCGGGGCTGTTGCGGCAGTTCCTCCGCGCCGGGTCGCGGCGGTTCGTGTTCGAGGGCGCCGAGTGCGGTGGGCACGTGGGGCCACGGACGAGCTTTCCGCTCTGGGAGGCGCAGGCGCTGACCCTGGCGGAGTTCCTCGACAGCGCCCCGGCCGGGACCGCCGGGGAGGTACAGGTGTTCTTCGCCGGTGGCATCCACGACGCCCGTTCGGCGGCGATGGTCGCGGCGTTGGCGGGGCCGCTGGCGCGGCGTGGCGTACAGGTCGGGGTGTTGCTCGGCACCGCCTACCTGTTCACCCGGGAGGCGGTCGACTGCGGGGCGATCCAGCCGCTGTTCCAGCGCCAGGCGATCGCGGCCGCCGGCACGGCGGTGCTGGAGACGGCGCCGGGACACGTCACCCGCTGTCTGCCCAGCCCGTACGTCGACGACTTCCACCGGGTGCGGGAGGAGTTGGCCGCGGCGGGGGCGGACGACCGGCAGGTGTGGGACCGGCTGGAGATGCTCAACGTCGGCCGGCTGCGGATCGCCAGCAAGGGCCGACGGCGCGACGGGGACGCGTTGGTCGCGGTGGACGAGGCGGGCCAGCGCGCCGAAGGGCTCTTCATGGCGGGCCAGGTGGCCGTGCTGCGTGACGCCCGGACGACCGTGGCCGACCTGCACGCCGGGGTGACCGTCGGGGCACAGCGTTTCCACGCCGAGCGGATCGCCGCGCGAACCGCCGAGCGGATCGGCGAGCGGGGCACCGCGCCGGCGGCGACGCCCGGGCCGCGGACCGGTCCGGCGGAACCGGTGCCGGCGGCCCCGCTGGACATCGCCATCATCGGCATGTCCTGCATCTTCCCGGACTCGCCGGACCTGGCCAGCTTCTGGCAGACGATCCTCGGCGGTCACGATGCCATCCGGGAGGTGCCCGCCCAGCGATGGCCGGTGGAGACCTACTACGCGTCCGAGGTGGAGCCGGGCCGGGCGGGCCGGACCAGCGTGTCGAAGTGGGGTGCGTTCATCGCGCCGGTGCCGTTCGACGCCATCCGGTACGGCATCCCGCCAGCGGCGTTGGCGAGCATCGACCCGACCCAACTGCTGGCGTTGGAGGCGTCGCACCGGGCCCTCGTCGACGCCGGGTACGGCTACGACCTTCCGGGTGTCGACCACTCCCGTAGCGGGGTCGTGTTCGGCGCCGAGGCGGGCAGCGACATGGGACACGCACAGACGCTGCGCACCATGCTCCCGGCGTACCTCGGCGAGGTCCCCGCCGAGTTGGAGGAGCAGTTGCCCAGGGTCACCGAGGACTCGTTTCCCGGCATGCTGGCCAACGTGATCGCCGGGCGGGTCGCGAACCGGCTGAACCTGGGCGGACCGAACTTCACGGTGGACGCGGCGTGCGCCTCGTCGCTGGCGGCCATGGACGCGGCGTGCAAGGAACTGGCGGCGGGCGGCAGCGACCTGATGATCTGCGGCGGCGCCGACCTGCACAACGGCATCAACGACTACCTGATGTTCACCTCGGCGCACGCGCTGTCACCCACCGGTCGGTGCCGTCCGTTCGACAGCACCGGCGACGGCATCGCCCTCGGCGAGGGTGTCGCCTGTGTCGTGCTCAAGCGGCTCGCCGACGCCGAGCGTGACGGCGACCGCGTCTACGCCGTCGTCAAGGGGGTCGGCGGGTCCAGTGACGGGCGCGCCCTGGGCCTGACCGCGCCACGTGCCGAGGGGCAGCGTCGGGCGCTCGACCGGGCATACGCGCGCAGCGGCGTCTCCCCGCGACAGGTCGGGTTGGTCGAGGCGCACGGCACCGGCACGGTGGTCGGGGACCGTACCGAGTTGGAGACCCTGACCGGGTTCTTCGTCGAGTCGGGTGCCCGGCCGGGCGGTACCGTGCTCGGCTCGGTCAAATCACAGATCGGCCACACCAAGTGCGCCGCCGGACTTGCCGGCGTGATCAAGACGGCGCTCGCGCTGTACACCGGCGTTCGGCCACCGACCATCAACCTGACCCGGCCCAACCCGGCCTGGGACCCGCAGCGCAGCCCGTTCGCCTTCAACACCTCGGCCCGCCCGTGGAGCGTCCCGCCCGGCGACCGGTTCGCCGGGGTCAGCGCCTTCGGCTTCGGCGGTACCAACTACCACGTGGTCCTCGCCGCACACCCGCACACCCTGGAACCACGCCACGCACGCCAGGAGTGGCCGGCGGAGCTGTTCTGCTTCCGGGGCCCCGACCGGGCCGCGGCGCACCGGAGCGTACGGAAGCTGGCCGCCACACTGCGGACCACCGACCGGTACGACCGGCCGTGGCGACTACGTGACCTGGCCGCTACGACCGCCGCCCAGGCCGACCCGCGCTCCGGAGAGGTCCAGGTCGCGATCGTCGCCCGGGACGTCACCGAACTCGGAACGCTGCTGGACCGCGCGCTCGCCGGCGAGCACGACCCCGGACAGGGACTCGTCCAACCGCCGCCGTGGCCCACCGGATCCGCCCCCGGGAAGGTCGCGTTCCTCTTCCCCGGGCAGGGCAGTCAACATCCGGGTGCCCTGGCCGACCTGTTCGTGACCTTTCCCGAGCTGCGCCAGTACCTCGAGCTCGGTCAGGAGTGGACAGAGCTGCTGTTCCCGCCGAGCGCGTTCGATACCGCCACGAGGGCCGCCCAGCAGGACCGGCTCCGCGACACCCGGGTGGCCCAGCCGGTGCTCGGCGTCGGCGGGCTCGCCGTCGACCACCTGCTCCGCCGGCTCAACGTCCACCCCGACCTCACCGCCGGACACAGCTACGGCGAGCTCGTCGCCCTCTGTGCCGCCGGCGCGTACGACCCGCCGACCCTGCTGCGGCTCAGCCGCGAACGCGCCGACGCGATCCTCGCCGCCGTCCGGGACGATCCGGGGACCATGGCCGCGGTCGGCGCCACCGCCGAACGTGTCGGTGCGGTCCTGGACAGCGCCGGTCTCGCCGACCAGGTCGTCCTGGCGAACAGCAACGCGCCCACCCAGCAGGTGATCTCCGGCCGTACCCCGGCGGTGCGGGCGGCGGTCTCGGCGCTGCGGGCCGCCGGTCTGACGGCGCGCGAACTCAACGTCGCCTGTGCCTTCCACAGCCCGCTCGTCGCCACCGCCGTGGACCACTTCGCGCGGGTGCTCGCCGCCCAACAGATCGGCACGCCCACCATCCCGGTCTGGTCCAACCGCACCGCCATTGCCTACCCGGCGGACGCCGACGGGCTGCGGCACGAACTCGCGGCCCAGATCGGTGCCCCGGTCCGCTTCGTCGAGCAGGTCGAAGCCATGTACGCGGCCGGCGCCCGGACCTTCGTCGAGGCCGGGCCCGGGCAGGTGCTGACCGGCCTGGTCCAGGCCATCCTCGCCGCCCGGCCGCATCTCGCCGTGGCCTGCGACCGGCGTACCGGAGAGGGGCTCCGGGACTTTCTCCTCGCCGTGGCACAGCTGGCCTGCACCGGGGTACCGGTCCGGACCGGTTGGCTCTTCCACGGCCGCGAGACCGTCGTGGCGGGTACGACCGAACCCAGCAGCCGTCCCTTCTGGACAGTCGACGGGCAACTCGTCCGCGACCGCAACGGAGACAGTCTCCCCGGCGGCATGACGCCCCCGCGACGCAGCAAGGAGTTGTCCATGAGCGCAACAGTCGGGCCCACGGCCCCCGGCACCGATGACCGTGACCGGCGGGACGGGCGGGACGAACTGCTCGCCGAGTTCCTCCGGACCAACCGCGAGTTGATCGCCGCTCAGCACGACGTCCTGCTCGCCTACCTCGGCGGCACCGGCGGCGGAGATCCCGCCGGACGGATGCCGGGGAACCGCCACCTGGCAGGCCCGTCGGTCGACGCCAGCGCCGTCACGGCAGGTCCGCCGACACTGGTCTCGCCAGCGCCGGCACGGGCGCAGGCGGCGACGAACCACGGCGTACCGGTCCTGCCGGCCAATCAGACGCTGTCCATCTCGTCGGGGCCGGCCACGGGCAGCGCGACCGTGCCGTTCCCGGCCGGGCCGACGTCGCGCCCGGCGCCGAGCTCGGTCACGGCACCGACGCCGATCACGGCACCGACGGTCGAGCCGCCCGGCGGCGACAGAGCCGCCACCGGCCCAGGAGGAACCGGCCCAGGAGGAACCGGCGCCAGCGTCGGCACCCGGAGCGCCACGGCCGGCGTACCGGTCGGCGCGCTCGCGGCGGAACCACCCGCGCTCCACTTCCAGGCCGCGGTGCTGGTGGTGCTCAGCGAGCGGACCGGTTACCCGGCTGACCTGATCGAACTCGACCTGGATCTGGAGGCGGACCTCAGCATTGATTCGATCAAGCGGGCGGAGGTGGCCGGCGAGGTGGCGACCCGGCTCGGGCTGTCGGCGGAGGGCGATGAGTCGGAGCTGGAGGGGTTGGTCAAGGCCCGGACGGTACGGGCGATGGTCGACTGGCTCACCAGCCGGATGAACGACGCCGTGGCCGCCACGGTCTCCGTACCGGCCACCCGGACGGCGATCGCCGAGGCCCCGTCGGTCGTACCGGCACGGGCGGGTACCGGACCGGCCGTGGCGGTGCCCGCCGATCAGCGACGGCCCTCTCCGGCGCTGGCGACGACGAGGGGCGGCCCGGGACCGGTGGATGCCGCCGCGTCGCTCGGTGTCGGGCCGACGCGGATGCTTTACACGGTGGTCCCGGTCCCGGAGGCACCGAGACGACCGGCGACGGCGCTGGCGGGTACCACCCTGGTGGTCACCGGAACCGGTCCGGTCGCCGTACGGCTCGTCGACCTGCTCCGCGGACACGGGGCGGAGGTACGTACCGGCACCGCGGCCGAGCCCGGCGGCCTGGCCGGGGCGGACGGGCTGATCCTGCTCGACGCGCTGGTCGACGGGGAGGCGCCGCCGGTGCTTCCCGCTGCGTTCGCGTCGATCAGGAGGGCCCTGACCGACGGGGTGCGGTGCGTCCTGGCGGCCGCCGACCCGAACACCGGTGCGGAGGCGGACGGGCTGCGCGGCCTGTTCCGCACCATCGCCCGGGAGTTTCCGTCCGTCGACGCGCGCCTGGTCATCGTGGACGGCAGGGAGCCCGTGGAGCGGCTCGGTGAGACGCTTGTCGACGAGCTGCTGGCCGGCGGCGAGACGCCGGTGGTGGACCGGGGCGGCGGCGGGCGGCGCACGTACGACCTGGCGCCGGCGAGTCTCGGGGCGCTGGCGACCGGTGGTGCCGGCCCGGCCGGCGACGGGGTGGCGGAGGCGCGGGCGATCGGGCTCGACCCCGACTCGGTGCTGCTGTTGATCGGCGGCGCCCGGGGCATCACCTCCTGGGCCGCCCGTGCCCTCGCGACGGCTGCCCGGTGCCGTATCGAACTGGCCGGCCGTACCCCGTTTCCGGACGGACTCCCGGATCCGGCCCTGGCGGCGGCCACCGACGCGGCGGCGGTCCGGGCGGTGCTCGCCCGCCAACGGACCGGCTCCCCGGCGGCGATCGCCCGCGCCGCCCAGGCGGTCCTCGCCGGCCGGGAGGTCGAGGCGACCGTACGGGAACTCGGTGAACTGGGCGCCAGCGTGCGCTACCACAGCCTCGACGTCCGCGACGCGCAGGCGACCGAGCGGCTGATCACCGCCGTCCACAACGAGTACGGCCGCATCGACGGACTGGTGTACGCCGCCGGCGTGATCGAGGACAGGCTGATCGTCGACAAGGACCCCGAGTCGTTCACCCGGGTCTTCGACACGAAGGTGGCGGGCGCCCGGTCGGTGCTGAACGCGCTGGACACCCTCGGCAGTCGACCGAGATTCGTGGTGCTGTACGGCAGCATCGCGGCGGTGCACGGCAACCGTGGCCAGGGCGACTACGCGGCGGCCAACGACGCCCTGGAGACGATCGGCGCCCGGTGGGCCGCCCGGACGGGCAACCGTTGCCTGACGGTGCACTGGGGGCCGTGGGCGCCGGTCGACGGGCACGGCGGCATGGTCAGCCCGGAACTGGCCCGGGAACTCGCCCGGCGCGGCATCGGCCTGATCGACCCGGAGGACGGCGCGCGGAGCCTGCTGAGCGAGCTGGCCTGGGGCGACCCGACGCTTACCGCCGTCGTCTACACCGCGTCGGGTTGGTGACCGGCGTGCCCGGCGACCCGGTCGCGATCGTGGGGATGGCGGTGCTGCTGCCGGCCGCGGCCGACCTGGACAGCTACTGGCGCAACCTGGTCGAGGGTGTCGACGCCATCACCGAGACGCCGCCGCACCGCTGGGATCCGGAGTTCTACGACCCGGCGCGGGCGCACCGGCCGGACCGGCTCTACTGCCGCCGCGGCGGATTCGTCGACGACCTGGCCACCTTCGACCCGCTCCGGTTCGGCATCATGCCGGCGTCCATCGCCGAGATCGAGCCGGACCAGCTCATCGCGCTGAACGTCGCGGCGGCGGCGATCGAGGACGCCGGGGGGATGGACCGGCTGCCCGCCCGTGAGCGGGTGGGGGTGATCCTCGGCCGGGGCGGCATCCTCAGCCCGGCCCAGGCCCGGTACGCGCAGCGGGTCCGGATGTCCAGCCAGGTCATCCAGGTGCTCCGGGAGCTGATCCCGGACCTGCCGGAGAGCCGGCTGGACGCGGTACGGGCGAGGTTCGACGAGCGGCTCGGCGAACACCGGCCGGAGGGGACGATCGGACTGGTACCGAACCTGGCCGCCTCCCGGGTGGCCAACCGGCTGAACCTGCTCGGGCCCGCGTACACGTTGGATGCCGCCTGCGCCTCGTCGCTGATCGCGGTGGACCAGGCGATCTCCGAGCTGAACAGCGGCCGGCTCGACGCGGTCCTCGCCGGTGGCGTACACCACGTGCACGACATCAGCTTCTGGTCCGTGTTCAGCCAGCTCGGCGCGCTCTCCCGTCGGGGCGAGATCCGACCGTTCGACACCGCGGCGGACGGGCTGCTCATCGGCGAGGGTACCGGGATCGTCGTACTGAAGCGTCTGGCCGACGCGGTGCGCGACGGCGACCGGACGTACGCGGTGCTCCGGGGCACCGGGACGTCCAGCGACGGGCGCGCCGCGAGTATGGTCAATCCGGCCAGCTCGGGTCAGGTGCTGGCCGTCCGGCAGGCGTGGGCGGCGGCCGGGCTGGATCCGACCGCACCGGACGCGCTCGGCCTGCTGGAGGCGCACGGCACCGCGACACCGACCGGGGACGCCGCCGAACTCGTCACCGTCGCCGAGGTGTTCGGTCCGCACCGGGGCGGGGCACGACCGGTGATCGGCTCGGTGAAATCGATGATCGGCCACGCTATGCCGGCGGCCGGCGTCGCCAGCCTGATCAAGGCGGCCCTGGCCGTCCACCGGGGCGTGTTGTTGCCGACGTTGCACTGCGACACGCCGCGGCCGGAGCTGGGGCGTACCCGGTTCGCGCCGATCACCACCGCCCAGCCGTGGGAGAGCGACGGACCACGCCGCGCCGCCGTCAACGCGTTCGGCTTCGGCGGCATCAACGCCCACGTGGTCCTCGAGGAGGCGCCGGACGCGTTCGCCGACCGGCGGGCTGGCACCGGCTCGGGCGCCCCGGTGACCCGGCCGGTTCTCCCCCCAGGGTCGGTGGCCACCCGGGGGGCGGTCGGTCAGGCCACGGCGCGGGTCACCGTCGAGCAGCCCGACGAGGTGCTGTGGCTGGCCGCCTCCGAGCCGGCCGCGCTCGCCCGTCTGCTCGACACCGACGACCACGACGTACGCGTCCTCGGCGCCGCGCGGGCGCGTCAGGCCTCTCCGGCCGGTGGACGAACGCTGACGGCCGACGAACGCTGCCGGCTCGGCATCGTCAGCCCCGATCCCAAACGGCTCGGCGTCGCCCGGCGGGCCGTCGCCCGGGGACAGTCCTGGCGCGGTGCCCGGGACATCTGGTTCAGCCCGAGCCCACTGCTCGCCGACGACTCCGGGGGGCAGCTCGCCTTCGTGTATCCCGGGCTCGAGACGGAGTTCAGTCCACGTACCGCGGACGTGGCGGCGCACTTCGGCCTGCCGGACCGGCAGTGGTCCGCCGACGATCTCGGCCGGCACGGCGCCGGTGTGATTGAGGTCGGCAGGCTGCTGAACGAGGCCCTGCACCGGGTCGGGGTCACCCCGCAGGCGGTCGCCGGGCACAGCATCGGCGAATGGACCGCCGCGGCCACCACCGGACAGATCAGCTCGACCTCCGTCGACGAGTTCCTCGCGGCGTTCAGCGCGACGTCGATCGAGGTGCCCGGCCGCGCGTTCGCCGTCATCGGCGGAGCCGCGGAACAGGTCACCCCGCGACTCGCCAGCTATCCGGGGGTGGCGCTCTCGCATGACAACGCGCCCGCCCAGTGCATCGTCAACGGACCCGAGAGCGAGATAGAACTGCTCGTCGAGGCGCTACGGCACGACGGCCTGCTCTGCCGGAAGCTGCCGTTCCGCTCCGCCTTCCACACGCCGATGTTCGCGTCCGGACTGGAGTCGATCGGCGCGGCTCTCCGCCGCTGGCAGGTCCGTCCCACCCGGGTACCCGTCTGGTCCACCACACTACGGGCGCCGTTCCCCACCGACCCGGCCCGGGTACAGGAGATATTCGTCCGGCACATGCTCGAACCGGTCTGGTTCCGGCAGACCGTCCAGGCCATGTACGACTCCGGCGTCCGGGTGTTCCTACAGGTCGGCGCCGGACAGCTCGCCTCCGTCATCGCCGACAACCTGCGAGGTCGCGACCACCTCGCCATGCCGGTCAACGTCACCCACCGCAGCGGGCTGGACCAACTGCGCCGGGTCGCCACCGCACTGTGGGTCGAGGGTGCCGCACCGGACCTGTGCGCCCTCGACCCGCCGCCTCCGGGTGGTGCCCGGGTCACGGCGCCCGCCCCGGCCCAGGCCGTCCGCCGCGGCCCGACCGTACGGCTCGACCTCGGCGGTCCGCTGGTCCGTCTCGGCGAGGGCGCCGACGGTCTGCTCGCCGTCTCGGTGCACGACGCGCCGGGCGGCAGCCCGGACGACCACGGCGGCGTCGGCGTCACGTCGGGCCCGACCGGGGGAGGGGACGGAGCCCGCTCGGCCGTCGCGGAGGGGACGGTGCCGCTGCTGGTGAAGACGCCTGCGACGGGACCGGACCCGGTGGCGGCGCAGGCCGCTGCGGCGCTGCCGGGATCGCCGGCCCTGGCCACGCTGCACCGGCTCGCCGGCGACTCCAGCGCCGCGGCGGAACTCGCCACGCTGCTCTCCGGCACCCCGACCGTCGAGGGCACCGACGGCGGGACCGGTCAGCCGACGCGGACACCACCGCCGCGTCCGTACCGCACCGTCCTGCGGGTCGCCCTCGACACCATGCCGTACCTGCGCGACCACTGCTTCTTCGTGCAACCCGATGACTGGCCCGACGCGGAGGACCGTTGGCCCGTGGTGCCGGCCACCACCGTCGTACAGCACATGATGGACGCCGCCGAGCACGCCGCCCCGGGTACCCGGGTGATCGGGGTACGCGCCGCGCGGTTCACCCGTTGGTTGATCGCGGCCCCGCCGCAGGACGTCGAGATCACCGTCCAACCGGTCGGACCCGGCCGACTCGAGGTGTCCCTGAGCGGTCACGCCCACGCGACGGTGGAGGTGGCGCCGGACTACCCGGCCGACCGTCCGGCGGTCTGGCGGTACGACCCCGCGACCGAGCGACCGCCGCAACTGCACGCCGAGGAGATGTACGCCGAACGCCTGATGTTCCACGGTCCCCTGTTCCGGGGCGTGACCAGGGTGCACGCCCTCGGCGACCGGCACATCCGTGGCGTGGTGACCGCCCCGGCCCCGCCCGGCGCGCTGCTCGACAACGCGCTCCAGATGGTCGGCAACTGGCTCGTCACGACGCAGCCGGTACGGACCGTCGCACTGCCGATGGAGTTCGGCCATGTCCGGTTCTTCGGGCCGGCGCCCGCGCCCGGTACGGCGTGTGAGTGCGTGGCCCGGGTGCGCGCGATCGACGACCGGCAACTCGTCGCCGACACCCAGCTCTCCGTCGACGGTCGGGTGTGGGCACAGATCGAGGGCTGCGTCGACCGGCGGTTCGACAGCCACCCCACGTCCCGCCCGGCGGAGCGCTTTCCCGAGCGCCATCCGATGTCGCTGCGCCAACCGGAGGGCTGGACCATGGCCTTCGACTGCTGGACGGACCTGATCACCCGTGGCATGGCCGCTCGCGGCATCCTCGGCAGCCGCGGCTACCTCGACTACGAGCGGCAACCGCCCAAGGCACGCAAGCACTGGCTGCTCGGCCGGATCGCGGTCAAGGACGCGGTCCGCTTCCGACAGTGGGAGGACGGCCACACCGACGTCTACCCGATCGAGCTGACCGTCACCGACGAGCCGGACGGCCGTCCCCGGGTACGCCTACGGCCGGGCCGGGGGTTCCGCGACTGTGACGTCTCACTCGCCCACACGGCCGAGATCGGCGTGGCGATCGCGAAGCCCCGCCCGCCCGACGCGCCGCCGGGTGCCGCCGGCGTCGGCATCGACGTCGCCGAGATCGCGGATCAACCGGACGGCACGGTCACGGCCGCGCTCTCCGAACCGGAACGGCGGCTGCTCGACTCGGTGGCGACCGGCGAGGAGGTCTCTGCGTGGCTCGCCCGTTTCCAGGTGGCGAAGCGAGCCGCGGCCAGGGCGGAGGGCGCCGGCGTCACCGGGGACCCAGGCCGGTTCGCGGTGGTGGGTGCCAGCCCGAGCGTGTCGACCGTCCAGGTGGGGGACCGCGTCTACCAGGTCGCACACCGGGTGGTCGCCAATCCTGACGATCTGCCCGCACGGCGGTACGTCGTCGGCTGGACCTGGGGGCCGGAGCCTGCCCACCGGGCCGGCCGTCCGTAGCGTCCTGGAGCACGAAAGGGGACATCACATGCCTGTGGACCGGGCCCGCATCCTCGCCGAGGTTGCCGAGATGCTGCACGCGATCCGCGACGACGCCGGAGTCGACGAGGAGATCACCATGGCGACCAGGTTCCAGGACGACCTGGAGATGGAGAGCATCGACGTGGTCTCCCTCGCCGGTCGCCTACAGGGGCGGTACGGCGACGCGGTCAACCTCGCCCAGCTCGTGGCCGGCCTCGACCTGGACTCGATCCGGCAACTGCAGGTCGGTGACCTCGTCGAGCACATCGCCGCCGCGCTCGACCGGACCGACGCCAGCAGCACCGCGGACATCGGTGTCGGCACCGCGGACCCGAGCCAGGGCAGAGCGGGTACCCCGGCATGAGCGGGGGTGGCGACGAGCGGATCGTCAGGCCCGGGGTGTGCGGGCCCGCTGGCGGGATGACGCGAAGCGGGGTGCCGGGATGAGTACGGTCCGGGCCAACGGCCTGTCCGTCCACGTGGAGCAGCTCGCCCCGGCCGACGCCGTCGCCGGTCGGGACGGTGCCGCACCGACCGCGGTGTTGATCCACGGCCTGACCACGGACACCCTGGCCAGTTGGTATCTCACCCTCGCCCAGCCGCTCGCCGCCAACCGCCTCCGCGTGGTCATGTACGACCTGCGCGGGCACGGGCACACCGAACGCCCGCCGGCAGGCTACGCGTTCGACGATTTTGTCAACGACCTGGCGGCGTTGCTGGCCGCGCTCGACGTGACCGGTCCGATCCACCTGTTCGGGAACTCTTTCGGCGGCACGATCGCGATCGGCTACGCCGTACGCCACCCCGGGCGGGTCGCCGCCATCGCCGCGATCGAGTCCTCCCCGCCGACGGCGACGTGGTTCGCCCGGGTGGCCCAGCAGCTCGAGCACGCTGCCGCCTACCTGCCGCTCGACCACGCGCTGGCCGAGATCAGGGCCGAACGTGGGGAACTCGCCAGCCGGCGGGCCAGGACCGCCCGGGAGGTGCTCGCCGCCACGAGCCTCGTACGCGACCTGCCGGCCAGCCGGCTGCCGGCGGAGGAGAGCATCGCCGCGATCGACTGCCCCGTGCTGTGGGTGTACGGCGGCGACTCGCCCGTGGTCGGGATGGTTCCCGAGGCCCGGCGGCTGTTGCCGCGGGCGCGGTTCGTCACCGTGCCCGGCCAGCGGCACTCCCTCCTTGTCGACCGGCCGGGTGCCGTACGCGACATCGTCCTGTCCTGGCTTCGCGAGGAGTGCGGCCTCCCGGTCGGCCTGCCGAACATCACGGGGTTCTCCGGTCACGACGGTCAGGATCAGCCGTCCGCACCGGCGACCGCCCACTGATCCGCTCATCGATCCACAGCGCAGAGGAGGACCTCGATGGAGCAACCGCCCGTCGGCCAGGCGATCATCATCAGTACCGGTCGGTGCGGGTCGACGCTGCTGTCCGACCTGGTCGCCGAGCAGTCCGACACCCTTTCGGCCCACGAGTTCCTCGCGTCGGCGGAGACCTGGTCCGGCGACAGAGGGGTGCTCAGCGGAGCCGAGTACTGGTCACGGCTGAGCAGCCCCAGACCGGAGCTCGCCACGCTGTTCCGGATCGGCGTCGGCCCGGTCGAGGTGTGCTACCCGGCCGACGGTCGATGGGCCGGCAACCTCGTCGAACTGCCCCGGATCCTCGCGACCACGCTGCCGAAGATCTCGCCCGAGCCGGACCGTCTGTTCGACCGGCTCGCCGGGCTGGTGCCCGGTTTTCCGGCTCAGTCGTTGGCCGGGCACCACCAGATGTTCCTGGAACTGCTCACCTCGCTCGTCGGCCGGCGGCGCTGGGTCGAGCGTTCGGGCGGCTCCAGTCATTTCGCGCGGTACCTGCTGGAGGGGTTCCCCACCGCGAAGATCGTCTACCTGACCCGCAACCGGGAGGACACCGCCCGATCGATGAGCCGGCACCCCTCCTTCCAGCTTCTCCAGCTCGGCCTGGAAGTTCTCGGCCGGTACGGGGTCGACCTGTTCCAACCCGGCGCCGATCAGCAGGTGCCGGAGGAGCTGGTGCGCTACCTGCCGAGCCGACTGACCGCCGAGACGCTGAGCGAGCGTGGCCGGGACGTCCAGCGTTACCGGCGGTTGTGCGCGTTCCTGACCAGTGAGGCCGAGCAGGCCATCACCGATGCCGGGCCACGGGACCTGTTGAGGATGACGTACGAGGACCTTGTCGGGGACCCGCTGGCGCAGCTCGCGCGGCTGGGCCGGTTCCTGGAGTTCGACGACTGGGAGCAGTGGGCACAACGGGTGGCCGGGGCGGTGGTGCCGGGCCCCCGCCAGCGCGATGCGGCGACTGTCGCCTGACCGGAGTGACACGTAGTCCTGGACGGACCATCCGCCGGGAGGTGGCCGGGCACGTCGGGTGGTCGGCAGGGATCCGAATCATTGATGACGTGGTCGGGCCGACCGGAGCGAACAGGGGTCGCAGATGTTGGCGGTGACGCCCCGCCTCACCGGTGGCGGCGGGTTCTACGTCCTGAACAGCGAACGCGGTCTCCAGACCCCACCCGGCCAACCGGGTGGCACCGGTACGGTCGACTTCCTGCTCGCTTACGCATGATCGGATCCGGTGTCCCCGGTCGTTCCCGGGGTGGCGGAGGTGCGGGGCGCCCTGGGCGGTCCCCGGACGCCAGCGTCAGGTCGTCGGGCGTTGCAGTTCGTGCCGGTACGGTGGGTCCGCACCCGCGCGGGTACAGGTGATCGCGGCCACCTCGACGGCGAACCGTACGGCGGTGGCGACGTCGTCGTCGGGCCAGGACGGTCCCGAACGGGACCGGTGCAACCGGGCGAGCAGGCCGGCGGTGAACGCGTCACCGGCGCCGATGGTGTCGACCACGTCCACGACCGGTGCCGATCGGCGCAGCAGGCCGGCACCGGTCGCGGCGACCGCGCCCCGGGGGCCGAGCGTCGCGATCGCGAGCACGGCGCCGAGGTCACGCCACCAGCGGAGCACGTCCTCGAGCTGATCCTCCGGGTAGAGCCAGCCGATGTCCTCGTCGCTGGCCTTCACCACGTGGGCGTGGCCCACCAGCCGCTCGACGCGGGCGCGGGCCCGGTCCGGGGTGCCGACCAGGCCCGGGCGGATGTTCGGGTCGAGGCTGACCAGCATGCCCTGGTCGCGGGCGGTGCGCAGGGTGTCGTCGATGTGTTCGGCTCCGGGTTCCAGGAACACCGACAGCGAGCCGGCGTGGAGGATGCCCTGGTGGTCGAGGGCGGCGGCCAGCTCGGCCGGTTGCCACTGCCAGTCGGCTGTCCCGTCGAGGTAGAAGTCGTAGCCGGCGGTGCCGTCGCCGGACGTGGTGACAACCGCGAGGGTGGCCGGTTCCGGGACGGTCACCGAGGGTCCCAGGTCGACGCCGTTGGCCTCGGCATGCTGGCGCAACCGGCGGCCGAACCGGCTGGTGCTGAACCGGGCGAGCAGTCTGGTCGGTACGCCGAGTCGGGCGAGCCCGACGGCGACGTTGAGCGGGCTGCCGCCGGGGTGCGCGGTGAATCGGCCGTCGGGTCCTTCGACGAGGTCGACGACGGCCTCACCGATGACGGTGACCGCTGCCGTGCTCACGACGTGCCTCTCTGCTCGGGTGGCGTTGGTCCTGGTTGGGTCGCTACGGATTGTCACGGTGCCGGAGTCGGCGAGGTGTTCTCGCCCGGTACGTCGGTGACCAGCCCGGTGCCGGGCTGGTACCGGACGGGGATGGGGTCGCTGAGTTCGCCGACGAACTCGCCGTCGACGTCGTCGAGGAAGCCGATGAGTGCCCATCGGCCGTCGGTGTCGGAGACCAGCCGGGGGGCGTACAGGTGCGGGTGCGGCCAGGGCCGCGCCGACGCGATGTCCCAGGGGCCGTTGACGGTAGGGCCGGTGGCGGTCCAGATCCGGTGCTCGACGCGCTCCGGGGTGGTCGCGGCGTTGGTGCAGAACAACAGGACGGGCTGACCGTCGACGACCGCGACCTGGGGGACCTCGAGGTGGCCGAACCCGGCCGGGGTGGACAACGGCGGCTGGACGGTCCAGTTCAGCAGGTCCTCGGAGGTGGCGTGGCCGATGACGCCACGTCCGGCCGCCGTGCCGTGGTTGGCCCGGGCGGTGACCAGCATGTGCCAGCCGGTGCCGCCGGGGTCGGGGAAGACCCAGGGGTCGCGCCAGGCCTGTTCGTACCACAGGTTCCGGTCCAGATGCTCGTACCAGGTCGGGTCGGCCTCCACCAGCGGACCGGTACCGTGCCGGTGCCAGCTGGTCAGGTCGTCGGAGACGGCCAGGCCGATGCGTTGCACCAGCCCGTCCTCGGCGCGACTGACCCCGGTGTAGAACAGGTACCACCGTCCGTCCGGGCCCCGTACGACGCACCCGGTCCAGGTGGCCAGGTCGTCCCAGGCGGGCGTGTCGGCGGGGACGAGTGCGTCGGCAACCAGGCGCCAGGTGCGCAGGTCGGTGGAGGTGGCGTGGCCGATGGCGGCGCGCAGGTGTCGGCGGTGCGGATCGAGCAGGGCGCGGGAGGCGCGCAGGAAGAACGCGTGCCGCAGTCCAGCGTCGTCCTGCACGTACCAGCTGTCCCACACCCAGTGGTCTGGCAGACGGAGCATGGCGGGCAAGCTATCAGATAAATCGGTTTAGCAACATCGGAGCCAGGCTCGGCCAGCGCGTGACGACGCGGGGATTACGCCACGGGTGCGGCGATGGACCTGCGCCGCCGCAGCGGCATGGGAACGAGGGTCGGTTCCGTGGTTCCGCCGTCGAGGAGGATCTCCACCGCGCGCCGCCCCATCTGCTCGTGCGGCAGGGCGGCGGTGGCCAGGCCGGGACGCAGCCAGGTGGCGATGGGGTCGTCGTCGAAGGAGACGACGGAGATGTCGGTGGGCACGGCCAGCCCGGCCTCGCCGAGCGCCTGGTAGGCGCCGAAGGCCAGCCGGTCGTTCATGCAGATGACGGCACTCGGGCGGGTGGGCCTGGTGAGGAGGCCGCGCATGGCGGCGTAGCCGTGTTCGGGCAGCCAGTCGCTGCAGAACACGTCGGCGAACAGGGTGGCACCGGCGGCCGAGAGGGTGTCCTGGATTCCCCGCAGGCGGGCCTGCGCGGCGAGGGAGACCTCGGCTTCACGCTCCTTGAGGCGGTTGCGGCCGATGAGCGCGATCCGGTCGCGGTGGCCCTTGTCGAGGAGGGCGGTGGCGACGGTCCGACCGGCGCGTTCGTCGTCGGGGAGTACGCAGGGCAGGTTCTCCGGGCTGGTGGCGTTGAGTAGCACCACGGGGCCGCTGTGGATGGCGGGCGGTACCGCCAGCCGCCGGGTCGCCATCGCCGCGTAGATGACCCCGTCCACCTGGCGGTCGAGCATCGCCTCGATGGCGTACTGCTCGAACGCCGCGTCGCCCTGGGTCTCGGCGATGAGCAGTACGTGGTCGCGTTCGCGGGCCGCGTCCAGGGCGCCGCGGATGAGCCCGCCGGCGAACCGGGTGGTGGCGACGATGTCGGAGACGAACGCGATGGTGGCCGTCTTACGGGTACGCAGGCTGCGCGCGGCGACGTTGGGCCGGTAGCCGAGCTCCTCGGCGGCCGCGAAGACGCGCTGGTGTGCCTCGGGGGACAGTCGGGTGCCCTCCCGCCCGTTGAGCACCATCGACGCGGCGGTCTTGGACAGCCCGGCGAGCCGCGCGACGTCAGCCAGGGTTGCTCTGTTGCGGCCCATCAGTCCTCCGAATCGGGGCGGGTGATCCGACACCGCCGCTGCCCATCATGCGGGGTGGGTTGATGGTGTCCAGCGCCGGCGACGGCCCGACGCGGTCCGGTCGGGTGAACCGGTCGTTTCCGGGCCGTTGCCGGCTTGTTCTTGACAGCTACACGCCCCGCGTTCATGCTCTGCTAAATCAGTTTAGCGGACGTTCTGCTTCCGCCGAGGGCATGCCACGCCCCTCGCGGGAGTGACCATGGTCGGTTACCGCGCGCCGGGGTCAGGGGCTGGCCCGCGACGTGGATCACGTGGCGGCCGCAGGCTGTCGCGGCGGGTCTGAGAAACCTGCCGGGACAACTGCCGATCGGCGAGACGCGCGGACGAGTCAAGGAGCCGTAGGAGTGGACGGATTTTCGACGAGGTACACGCGGCGCAGGCTCGTGTTGCTCGCTTCGCTGGTCACTGCCGCCGTGTCGGTCACCGCGTGCAGTGCGCCCGGATCGGATCAGGAATCCCCGGCTGATTCCACCGCGCCGATCAGCACCGAACTGGGCACCGAGCCGATCACCCTGGAGATGTACGCCGAGACCGGCTTCCCGCTGGCGAAGGCGCTCGCCGACGAGTTCACCAGGCAGCACCCGAACGTGCGGTTCAACGTCCGGGAGGACCAGTTCACGGTCATCGTGGAGAACGCACCGCGGGTGCTGGCCTCGGACAACGCGCCGGACATCATTCGGCTGCCCACCATGGTCGACCTGGTGAAGGACGGGCTGCTGAAGAACCTGGACCCGTACTTCACCGCGTACGGCTGGGACAGGTTCCCGGCCTCCCAGCTCGTGCAGCTGCGCGTCGGGGAGGGGGGCCGGCCACGTGGTGCCGGGTCGCTGTACGGGATGGGACTCGGGTACAGCGTGACCGGGGTGTTCTACAACAAGAGCCTCGCCGAGCGGGTCGGCATGACCGCGCCGCCGGCCACCATCGCCGAGTTCGAGCAGCTGCTCGCCAAGGCGAAGACCGCCGGGGTGCAACCGATCATGCAGTTCAACAAGAACACCGCCGGGATCAACTTCCCCCACCAGGCGCTGCAGAACCAGTTCGGTGACCCGGCCCAGATCGCCGACTGGATCTTCCAGAAGCCGGGCGCGACCTTCGACACGCCGGCCGCGCTGAAGGCCACCCAGGTCATCCAACGGTGGGCACAGGCCGGGTACTTCCCGAAGGACGCGAACGCCCTGGACTACACCGCGATGATGGGCGAGTTCCAGAAGGGCAACGGCCTGTTCATGTTCAACGGCGACTGGGAGTCGGGCAATCTCGACAAGTCGATGAGCGGCAAGGTGGGCTTCTTCCTGTTCCCCACCGAGTCCGGCAGCGGCAACCACGTCGCGATGTCCGCGCCCAACACCTTCGGCGTCGGCGCGAAGGCCAAGCACCCGGACGCGGCCGCCTTCTTCCTCAACTGGGTCCACACCAACGCCAAGGCCCGGGAGATCTCCGTGACCGTCGGCGGCTCGCACCCCGGCGGCCCGTCCGACCTGGCCATCCCGACGGTGGCCGAGGGAAGCGTGCTGGCCCAGACGCTGAAGGCGTCCCAGCAGCTCGGGGCGGAGAACGGCGCGGTGGACTTCACCGCGAACGCCACCGGCGGCATCTTCGCCGCGGCGATCACCCCGGAGATGCAGAAGCTGGTCGCCGGTCAGCAGACCCCCGAGGGGTACGTGAAGGCGGTCCAGGCCGAGTACGAGAAGGAACTGTCCCGATGACGCCTGCTGCCGTCGGCAGCGCCCGGACCGGGCCGGCGGCGACCTCGTCGTCGGCCCCGCCGAACCGCCCGTCATCCGTGCGGCCCCACCGACGTCGGTGGGGCCGCACGGCCCGGTGGGCCGGCTGGCTGTGGGTGCTGCCTGCCATGATCATGTACGCCGTTTTTGTCCTGCGCCCCCTCGCGTTGACGGTCCAGTACTCGTTCTACGACTGGAACGGCATCGGCGTGGCCCGGTGGGCGGGCCTGGACAACTACCTGACGGTGTTCACCGACAGCGACCTGTTGAAGATTATTTCGAACGCGTTCGTCCTGATCATCTTCTTCAGTCTCATCCCGGTCGCCCTCGGGCTGCTGGTCGCCAGCCTGGTCCGGCGGATCACCGCAGGGCCGTTCGGCACCGTCGTGCGGACCATCCTGTTTCTGCCACAGGTGATCCCGCTGGTGGCGGCCGGCATCGCGTGGAGCTGGCTGCTGTCGTCGAACGGCCTGGTCAACCAGGCGCTGCGCGCGGTCGGCCTCGGTGGGCTCGCCCGGGCCTGGCTCGGCGACTTCGACACGGCGCTGCCCTCCGTCGGCGTCATCGGCGCCTGGGTCCTGCTCGGTCTCTGCACGATCCTGCTGGTCACCGGCATGAGCAAGATCGATCCCGCGCTGTACGAAGCGGCCCGCATCGACGGCGCCGGACCGGTACGCGAGTTCTTCGCCGTCACCCTGCCCAGCCTGCGCAACGAGATCGGGGTGTGTCTCACCGTGACCGTGATCGCGGCCCTGGCCAGTTTCGACATCGTCTACATCTCCACCAGCGGCGGTCCCGGCCTGCAGACCACCGTGCCGGGGCTGGAGATCTACCGGCTCGCGTTCTCCCAACGTCAGGTCGGGCTCGCCTCGGCGCTGGCCGTCGTCCTCATGCTGCTGGTCCTGGCCTGCGTACTGCCGATCCAGCGGCTCACCCGGGAAGGCAAGGAATGAACCTGAGTCGAAGCGAACGGCTGACCGGCCGCGTCTTCCTGATCGCGCTGGTCCTCGTCACACTCCTGCCGTTCGTGAGCATGCTGTCGGCCGCGTTGCAGCCCCGCGGCACGGTACCCACCGGGCTGGCCTGGCCGTCGGATCCGCAGTGGGGCAATTTCGTCGACGCGTTCACCGCCGCGAACATGGCCGCGTTGCTCCGCTCCAGCCTGCTGATCGTGGTCGGGGTCGTACCGGTCTCCGTGGTGATCGCCACCATGGCCGGCTTCGGGCTCGGTCACCTGCGGGTACCCGGCGGCAGGTTCGCCTTCGGCCTCCTGCTGCTCGGCCTGACCCTTCCGTTCGAGGCGGTGATCACCCCGATCTACTACCAGATGCGGGACTTCGGCCTGCTCAACACCCGGTGGGCGATCATCCTGCCGCTCATCGCGCTCTACATGCCGTTCGGTGTGTTCTGGATGCGGGCGCACTTCAGCAACGTCCCGACCGAACTCTCCGAGGCGGCGCGGATGGACGGCAGCAGCACCTGGCAGCTGTTCTGGCGGATCCAGGTGCCGCTCGCCCGGCCGGCGATCGCGTCCCTGACGATCCTGCTGTTCCTGTGGACCTGGAACCAGTTCCTGCTCGCCATCGTGCTCGTCGACGATGCCACCAAGCGCACCATGGCCGGCGCTCTCGGCGCGTTCCAGGGCCAGTGGGGCACCGACCTGGTGCTGCTGTGCGCCGGCTCGCTGCTCATCCTCACCCCGACCCTCATCGTGTTCCTGATCTTCCAGCGCCAGTTCATCAAGGCTCTGCTGCAGGGATCCCTGAAGGGCTGACTCCTTGACACCGGCGGCGGGGCTGGCGAGAGTACCCGCTGACTCGATTCGGCGCCGGTCGTGCTCGGTCGTTCCGTCCCGTCTGCCGATCGGCGGTCACCGATCCTGGGACACCAGTTGACGTGGAGGTGCCACCCATGGCGATCCGCCGTACCACCGCCGCTCTGGCCGCTGCCGGACTCGTCGTCGCGCTGACCGCGTCGGCGATGGCCGCGCCATCGGCGTACGCGGGTGCCCGGACCGGGATCCAGAGCGTCACCGCGATCACCAAGGTCTACACCTTCGGCCAGAAGGTCGCGGCGGTCGCCATCGAGTACCGGGATCCGGTCGACCCCCGCACCCTCGACCGGGACACGTTCACCGTCTCGGACAGCATCTACAACTTCCGCTTCAACCCGCCCGAGGACCTGCCGAAGCGAGCGGACCGGACGGTTACCCGGATCTACACCAACGACGAGCCGACGATCATCCCCGACGGACGATCGCACCGGGGCCGGTACGTCATCGTCGAGCTCGACCCCGGCGACCCCGGCGGCAACACGGTCATCCGCTCGACGTGCACCACCCGCTGCTACGAAAAGATCAATCCGAACCTGCCCACCGAGGTTGTCCAGAACGAGGACGTGTACGCCAGCGGCGGCCCGGGCCGGGGTCGGGTGCTCGGGGCGGGGGGACCGGCCCGCTATCCGCTGACCACCGAACCGGTCAACCTTCTGGCGGACGAGTTCCGCCACGAGACGTACGACCACCCGGGCATGACCGTGCCGTACGCGTACCACCTGCCGACCCGGTACAACCCGAATCGGGCGTACCCGCTGGTGGTCGTACTGCCGGGTTGGGGCTCCGGGTACGACGGGGAGAACGTGGGCGTACAGGTCGCGGTCGACGTCACCGCGACCGCCTGGCTGCAACCGACCTGGACCGGCGGCCGCGAGAACGTCATCGTCCTTTCGCCGCAGACCCAGCGTGTCGGCACCGAGGCCGAGTCAGCCGCGTTGGTGGCGCTCCTCGACGCGTTCACGAAGCGCTACCACGTCGACCGGAAGCGTGTCTACGTGTCGACCTACTCCTGGGGCTCGACCCTCGCGTACGACGCGATGGCCAACCATCCCGGCCTCTTCTCGGGGGCGTTGATCAACGCCGGTTTCCGGATCAGCCCCGACCAGGCGGCCCGGATCGCCCGGGCGGAGACGCCGTTCTGGATCACCCACGGCACCAGCGACCCGATCCTGCCGGTCACGTTCGGCCGGGACACCGCACAGAGCCTGCGTGCCGCGTACGTCGCCGCCGGTGTCGACCCCGCCAGGCTCGACGAGCTGATCCGCTACACCGAGTTCCCCGACGAGGCGTTCGCCGAGCCGGACTACCACGCGGTTGTCGGCCCGACGTACGAGGATCCGTCGATCCTCCGCTGGCTCCTCACCCGGTAGGCCACCGGTCGGGTGTGGGGGACGCCCGTTCCCCACACCGGCTTTCCGGGGCACCACGGTTGGTGTCGCCGGCCGGGCGAGCGCCCGCCGGGTTACGGTTGCGGCATGTCTCGGGAGACGTGGACCGTGATCCTGGTGCTGGGTGGCATCGTGGCCGTCGCCACGCTGGTCGGGGCCGTTTTGCTCGCGGTCAGGGTGTGGCGTACCCGCAAGCTGCTCGGCGAGTTGGGTGCCGGCGGCAAGGTCGCGTTCTACGGGGCGTTGATCTACACCGTGCTGCCGGTGGACCTGTTGCCCGATCCGATCTACCTCGACGACATGGGCGTACTGGCCGGCGCGCTGCTCTACCTGACCCGGCTGGTCCACCGGCACCGAGCGGCCCGCGTCGGGTCGGATCCCGCTCATCGGTCCGGTGACGGCGCGTTGCCGCCGGGCCCGACCAACCGGGCGCCCAGCCGACGATGACCTGAGCACCGGCGGGTGCCCGGGCGGACCGGCGCCGGAAGTGCGGGTCCGGATAAGGTCGGGCGCGTGTCAGTCGATCTGCATACCTCCGTCGACCTCGCCGACCACGCCCGCTCCGCCCTCGCCCGGTCCGGCGCGGCGCCGTCCGAGTGGAAGTTCGAGCCAGCTGAGCGGGTGGAGTGGGCGGTCGCCCGGTTCGACGGTGGCGACCAGGCCGGAGCCGCCGAGGAACTGACAGCATGCCTGGACGGTTTTCTACCGAAGGAGTTCGCCGAGGCGGCACCCCGGATCCTCACCGGCGAGCAGGCGGTACGGGTCGTGGCCGCCGCACTCGATGGTGAGCATCCCTACCGGTCGTTCGCGAGTGGACACAACGGCCCCGGGCACGCGGTCGCCGGGACGCTCGCCCGCCTCGCGGCCGGCAACGCCGAGGCGGAGGCCGCCCTGCTCCGGGCCGTACTGGTGGTCCGGCCGAACGAGGAGCATATGTGGGCGTCCCATCGGCAGGCGCGGATATCGGCGGTTCTCGCGGCGCTGGCTGAGGCGCACGCCGGCGAGCCCGAGATCCTCGACCGCTGGTCGGCGCTGCTGGACGGGACCGACCGGCCCAGCCTCGCCGCGGCGGCCGCCCTGTGGGGACCTCTGGGCCTCGCCGAAACCGACCGACGCTGCGAAACCGTCCGGGAGGTCGACGGTGAGCGGCTCGTCGCCGCGTTCGTCGCGGCGGACCGGTTCGACGACGCGCTCACCCTGGCGACCCGGCTTGGCCCACGGTCACAGCAGCGCGCGCTGCTGACCCTGGCCACGCCCGGACTCTCTGCGGCCCGGGCGAAGGCACTGGTGGCCGCGTTCCGGAGATGCCCGAAGGGCGGCCGCGACCGCGACCAGCAGATGGTCTACCAGCACCGGTTCGCCCGGCTGTTCCTGGCCCTGGACAGGGTCGACGACGCGCTCGCCGTGCTCGGCCGGATGCGGGACTGTCGTGTGTCGGGATACGGGCCGGGGCCGCTCGCCCTCGAGGTGGTGCGCTGGCTCGACGGCCGACGGGAGGCGGTCACCCCGGAACGGCTCCGCGCCGTGCTGGAGGCGTTGGCCGGTCCGGGGGTCATCCCGCAGGAGTTGGCCGCTGTCGTCGCGGAGGTCGTACCACTCGTGTACCCCCTGGCCGACGAGGAGTTGCGTGCCGAGATCGTTGACGTGCACGTGCCACGGCTGCGGGGA
This sequence comes from Plantactinospora sp. B5E13, assembly GCF_039871775.1. Taxonomy (NCBI): domain Bacteria; kingdom Bacillati; phylum Actinomycetota; class Actinomycetes; order Micromonosporales; family Micromonosporaceae; genus Plantactinospora; species Plantactinospora sp. B5E13. Next base: position 93,057 of record NZ_JBDPLT010000019.1, on the reverse strand, counting down.
CGGGTGGGAAACTGGCGACCGTCGCGGCTGATGGTCGACGCCGGGCTCGGCGCCGCGCTGGTCGAGACCGGCGACGCCACCGCGCTCGACCCGGTCTTCACGGCGGCCGTTGCCGGCAGGACCGACTCGCGGCTGAGTCTCGTGCTGGGCCGGCTGGCCATCCACACCGGACTGGTGGCGCGGGATCGCGAGCTGTTCACCCGGCTGGTGGCCGGCGCACTGTCCGAGGGCTACTGGCGGTACGGCGAGGCGCTGCTGCCGGCTCTCGACGCCGAGGCCCGTACGGTCGTGCCGGACGTGGTGGCGGCCGTGCCGGTCGAGGGCCGTCGCTACGTGGTCGCGGGCGTCGCGCGCTTCGCCGAACACGTCGGTGAACCCGGTCTTCTCGCCGCCATGCTCGATCTGGCACCGGACGCGGCGAGCACCTGTCGGACAGCGGCGCGCGTCGCGATGATGCTGGCCCGTCGCGGGGAGTTGTCGACCGCGTTGGACGTCGCGCGACGGTGCGGCCTGGTCGGGGGCAAGCCAGGGTGACCTAGCCCAGGCCCGTCGAAGCCGGCAGGCTCCCGACCGTCCTGACGATCACAACCAGCCGGCGTCCTGGGCGATGCGGATCGCGTCGATCTTGTTGCGGGCGCCGGTCTTGGTGATGGCGCCGGTCAGGTAGTTGCGAACGGTGCCCGTGGACAGGTGGAGGCGGTCAGCGATTTCCTTGGCCGAGGCGCCCTGCGCGGCCTCGCGGAGCATTGTGGTCTCCCGTGGGGTGAGCGGGCTCTCGCCGTATTCCATCGCCGAGGAGACCAGCTCGGGGTCGAGGACCCGCAGACCCTGGGCGGTGCGCCGGACGGCGTCGGCGAGATGGTCGCCGGGGGCGTCCTTGACCAGAAACGCCTCGATGCCGGCCGAAAGCGCCCGTCGTACCTGGCCGGGACGGCCCAGCGCGGTGAGCACCAGCACCCGGCACTCCGGCAGCTCGGCGCGCAGCTCGGCGGCGGCGGTGATGCCGTCGAGCACCGGCAGGTCGATGTCCACGATCGCGACGTCGGGGCGGGTCCGCCTGGCCTCGGGGACGATCCGGTCGCCCTCGGTCACCTGGGCGACGACCTCGATGTCGGACTCCAGCCGTAGCAGCGCCACCAGCGCGGCCCTGATCATGTGCATGTCCTCGGCGAGCAGGACCCGGATCATGCGGACGGCACATCCATCAACATCCGGAACCCGCCGCCTTCCGTACGCGCGAACTCCACCTGCCCACCCAGCGTCGCGGCCCGCTCGGAGAGCCCTGTGAGGCCCGAACCCGCCGGCCCACCCCGGTCGGGTGCGAGCGCGCCGTCGTTGACGATTTCCAGCCGCACCCGCCCACCTCGGACGGAGGTGGTGATGGAGCAGGTGGTGGCCCGGCTGTGGCGGAGCACGTTGGTGACACCCTCGCGGACCGCCCAAGCCAGTGCCTCGTCGCTGCTCCTCGGTAGTCCGGCGACGCCCACGTTGGCGGTGCAGGCGACACCGGACGACGTCAGCAGCGACACCGCCCGCGGTACCTCCTGGGCCAGCGACACCTCACGGTAGCCGCGGGCCACCTGGCGGACATCCTGGGCGGCGTCCCTGGCCACCTTGACCAACTCACTGAGTTCCACTCTGGCCTCCTCGGGATCGTGGTCGAGCAGTCGCCGCGACAGGTCGCCCTTGAGCGCGATGGCGGTCAGGCTGCGGCCGAGCCCGTCGTGCAGGTCGCGCGAGATGCGCAGCCGTTCCTTGAGCACGGCTGCCTCGGCCAGGTCGGCCCTGGCCTGCTGTAGCTCCCGGGTGACCGTCACGAGCCTGACCGCGGCGTAGATCACCGACCCGGCAACGATGACGGTGAGCAGCGCGTACAGGCCGTTGTAGATGTTGAGAGGGCTGGTCTCCACCCCGATGTAGCCGAGTGCTCCCTGGCCCAGCGCGATCGGTATGAAGAGCACCATCTTCCAGGGCGCGCGCAGCCGCAGCAGCACCACGGCGGAGAGGATGTGCGGCACGCTCGTCCAGAATGCGCCGAGCCAGAGCATCGGCAGGTAGGCCGCGAGGACCAGCACCGCCAGGTCGACGGTGAACCCGCCCTCCGGGCTCCCGCGGAAGGCAAGTCGGATCTGCCTGAGGTACGGGACGTAGAAGACAACCAGGCTCGCCAGCATGACGCCGACCTGGAACGGTGTACCCATGGGCCCGACCAGCACAAGCGGGGTCAGGGGGAACCCGACGCTGATGACGGTGACCACGCCGATGGCCAGACGGAGAGGGTGCATGAACCGACACTATGATCGGCGGGGTTCCCAGCGGAACCAGCGCGCGAGGGCGAAGATCCCGATCAGCCCCCAGACCACGAGCTTGATCGCCGGGACGAGCGCGGCCCGCAGGTCGCCGGCGATCGTGCCAGACGCGATCGTGGTCCGTGCCACCGTGACCACCGCGTCGGTGGGCAGCGCCGCGAAGACCATCCGCAGGGCGGTCGGCATCATCTCCATGAACGGTCCCATCGCGCCGGCGCCGACCCCGGCGACCAGGAAGAACGGCATCGACATGACAGCGGCGAGTTCCAACCGCGGCACCAGGGCGGTGAAGGCCGCGCCGAGTATGGCGACCACGGTGGTACCGGCGACCACGAACACCGCGTAGAGCAGCGGGTTGCGGGGCAGGGGGACGTCCGCGGCGAGGTGCACGGCCAGCGTGCACACGGCGACCAGTGCCACCGTCTGGACAACCTGTCCGCTGATCTCGCCGACCAGGATCTGTCGTTCGGTGAGCAGTGTCGTCCGTAGCCGCTTGAGCAGGAGTTGGTCGCGTCGGGCGGTGAGGGCCTGGACGATGCTCATGAACGTGGAGACCGACAGCACGATCGCGAGCCCGCCGACGAAGGTCTGGACGGCGCCCGCGACGCCGTCCGGCCTGAGGGCACCCATCAGCACGGGCATGCCCACGCACAGCACGACGGGCGTCACCACCGTGCCGAAGACCACCCCCCTGTCCAGCCAGAACAGCCGGGTGCTGAGCCGGAAGGCGGCGGCCGTGCCGGTCATCGGTCATTCCCTGCGGCCTCGAGGAAAAGGTCTTCCAGGGTCGCCATGCGGACCTCCAGACTGGCGAGCCGTAGCCCGCGCTCACTCGCCCAGCTCAGCAGGGTCTGTGCGGCGAGGTCGGGATCCGCCGCCTGGCACACGGCCCGGCCGTCGATGACAGATGCGGGAACGGGCAGGTCGTCCGGCGCGACGCTGTCGGGAAGCGTGAAGGAGACGCGTCCGGAGCGGCCCGCCAGTGTCTCCACCATGCCGCCGTAGGCGACGACCTCGCCCGCGTCCAGTATCGCCAGACGGGAGGCAAGGCGCTGGGCCTCCTCCAGGTAGTGGGTGGTGAGCAGGACAGTCGTGCCCTCGGCAGCGAGGCCGCGCACGATGTCCCAGGTGTTCTTACGGGCCTCGGGGTCCATTCCGGTGGTCGGCTCGTCGAGGAACAGCACGTCCGGCCGGCCGAGGGTGGCCAGGGCGAGGTCGAGTCTGCGCTTTTCGCCGCCGGAGAGTTGCCGGACCTTCGTGTCCGCCTTCGTCGTGAGGCCGGTCAGGTCGAGAGCCTCCTCGAGCGGCCGGGGTACGGCCGTGAAATCGCGCCACATTGCCACCGTCTGACCGACGGTGAGCTCCTGGAAGAACCCCGCCTCCTGCAGCATCACGCCGGTGCGCCTGCGCAGCTCAGCCTGGTCGGCTACCGGATCGAGGTCGAGCACCCTGACCGTGCCGCCGTCGGGCCGCTGGAACCCTGCCAGCATTTCGACGGTTGTCGTCTTGCCGGCACCGTTACGCCCGAGGAGTGCGAAGATCTCGCCCTCGCCGACCTCGAACGAGACGCCCCTCACCGCTTCGAATCCGCCGTGGCTCTTCCTGAGCTTGGTCACCTGAATCGCCGTCACGTCGCTGATTGTTCAAACCGGACGCGCCCGGTTGTAGTGAGGAAATCACGACTTGCGCGGGTGGGCACCGCAGCTGTCGCCAGTCGTGGTGTTCCGGCTACCGGGCTCCCTCCATCGTTCAGGCGCTCAGGCCGAGGAGCCGGCGACGTCAGCCGAAGTGGATCCGACGTACGGTGCCGCCGGTCAGATCCACGTAGTAGATGTCGTTTCCGGGGCCGAGCACAAGATCGACCGGACCGGCGTCCCGTCCGGGATGTGGCAGCCGTCCCCGGGCACCACCGCCTGGCTGTGCTGGTAGGCGTAGTACGGGGCGGTGACCGTGCCGGCCGGTGCCGCGTACAGGCTCTGGCAGAGGTTCAGCCCGGCGGCCCGGTAGTTGGGCTGCTGGCCGACGCCCTCGTAGCACGGCCAGCCGTGGTTGTGTACCGGCGCGGCGAGCGGGGCGACGACCCGGTCGATCTCCTCCCAGGTACGGAAGCCGACGTCGCTGAGCCAGACCTCGGTGGTACCGGGCCGGAAGGTGAGCCGGAAGGGGTTACGCAGCCCGTAGGCGACGATCCGCCGGGTGTTGGGGTCGGGGCTGGCAACCAGGGGATTGTCCCGGGGCGCCTTGCCGGTCGTCTCGTGCACCCGCACCAGGGTGCCGGAGAGGCCGGTCGGGTCCGCCGGGGTGCGGAGGTCCTGGGCACGCAGCGCCCCACCCTCGGCGGTCGGCGGGGTCATCGGCCCGCCGACCCGGGCCGGCGGGTCGCCGCACGGGTTGGGCCGGCTGCCGAGCTGGCCGTAGTCGACGACCCGACCGGAGGCGCCGTCCCCGCCGCCCACGAACAACGTGCCGTCCGGGGCGAAGACGACGTCCCCGATCGAATGGGTGTCACTCTGCTGGCACCAGTCGTTGAGCAGCACCCGCTCCACGAGCTGCCTGTTGCTGATCACGAGCCGGGACACCCGGGCGCTGACCAGACAACCGTCCGGTGTCGGGCAGGTGTCGTTGTACCGGGGGGCGGTGCCGCCGATCGGGGCGTCGTAGGTGTAGCTGACGTACACCCAGGGGTTGCTGGTAGGGAAGCCGGGCGGCAGGGCCAGCCCGACCATGCCCAGGTCGGAGTAGTCGAACACCTGCCGGCGGAGATCGGCGAAGACGGTCGGGGTCGGGTCGGTGAGACTGTCGAAGACCTTGACGATGCCGCGCTTCTCCGCGACGAAGACCCGGCCGTCCTGAGCGAAGGCCACCTTGGTCGGCTCGACCAGCCCGGAGAACACCACCTGGTCGGTGAAGCCGGGCGGCAGGGCCGCTGCGGCCGGAGCCGTCTCCGCCCAGAGGGGTACGGCGAGGGCCGCCGTCAGCAGGGACACCACGGCGCGACGTGTGGTTTTGGACATGACAGCCTCCTGGCGTGTGCCGCCATGCCCCGAATGCCGGGCATGGCCGGCATGACCAGATTGCGCCGGCCCGCCGACGTCGGCCTGTCGGCCCGACGACCGAAACGGTGGCGGGAAGCCGACCCGGGGTACCTCACCCGCCGGCCAGGAGGCGTCGCTTGTCGGGCTTGCCAGCGGGGGAGACGGGCACCTCGTCGACGACGGTGACGAGCCGGGGCACGCTCGCCTCGCCGAGCCGGTCCCGGACCAGGGCCCGCAACACACCGGGGTCCGGTCGGTGGCCGGGGGCGGGTACGACGAAGGCGTGCACCGCCTCGCCGGTCTCCTCGTCCGGGGCGGCCACCACGTACGCCTCGGCCACGTCCGGATGGGTGGCCAGGGCGCGTTCGATCGGGCCCGCGTACTGCAGGTTGGCGTTGACGATGATGACGTCCCGGGTCCGGCCCAGCAGGTACAGGTATCCGTCGGGGTCGAGTCGGGCGAGGTCGCGGGTGCGGACCCACCCGTCCACGAAGACCTCGGCGGTCTCGGTCGGGTCGGCCCAGTAGCCGCTCGCCTGGGCCGGGGTGCGGACGAACAGCTCGCCCTCGGCACCGACCGGCACCGGCCGGCCGTCGGCGTCGCGGACCTGCACCTCGACCGCGTCCGGCGGGCGACCCACCGAGGCGAGCACGGCCGGCGGGCGACCCACCGAGGCGAGCACGGCCGGCGGGCGGCCGGTGCCGCCAGGAGGGCTGCCGGCCAGGGCGGCGGTCAGTTCCGCCGGGGTGACCATGGAGATCATGCCGGTCTCGGTCTGGCCGTAGCCGTGGTAGACGACCGGCCCGAGTACGGCCATCGCCTCGACGAGCCTGGCCGGATCGAGCGGGGAACCCGAAACCAGCAGGGCGCGCAGCGTACCGAGGTCGACCGGGTCGCTGCGCTGGACGGCCACCAGTTTCGCCAGCCGGGGCACGGTGATGACGCTGGCGGTGGCCCGGTGCCGGGCGATCGCGGAGGGAAAGAACGGTTCTCCGTCCCGGGGTGGTTCGGCGACGACCATGGTGCCGCCGGCGGCCAGGGTGAGGACGCCGTACTCCAGCATCACCTGACTGCTGAGCGAACCGAAGACCAGATACCGGTCGAGGTTGCCGGCGAGGTCGCGGACCGCCGGCGGCCACCGGTCCGGGTACGGTGTCCAGGCGCGGCCGAGCGCCGCGTACGTCTGCAGGCAGCCCTTCGGGTCACCGGTGCTGCCACTGGTGTAGATCACCCGGGCGACGTCGTCCGGCCGTCCGACCGGCGTCGGCGGAGCGGGTGGCGCGGAGGCGACGGTCAGGTCCGGTGCCCCGGCGACCGGGCCGACCGCCAACAGTCGCAGGCCCGCGGCCGCCGACCGCAGCGGGCCGGTCGCGGTCGACGGGTCGACGAGCACCGCCGTGATCCGCTGACCGAGGATGTGCCGCAGTTGGCCGGGGGTGAGCCCCGGCCGGATCCCGGCGACCCGGGCCCCCACGACCTGTGCCGCGATGGTGGCGGCGAACGCCTCCGGCGTCACCCCGAGCGCCAGCGCCAGCCCGGCGCCGGGACCGATTCCCGCCTCCCACAGCCCGGCGGCGAGCCGGCCGATCAGGTCGAGCATCTCGTCGGCGCCGACGGTCCGGTCACCGTGTTCGAAGACAGGACGGTCGACCGGACGCTCCCGGCCGGCGGTGAGCAGGTCGAGGACCACCTGCGGATAGCGGGATCGGGTCCGGGGTGGACGGTCAGCCCGCGGCGGACGGTCGGGTTCAGCCGATGCCATCGCCCAGGCGTTCCTTGACGAAGCCCGCCAACGGCTGCTGGTGGACGGCCGGCAGGTTCCACTCGTTCTCCAGGTTCTCCGCCAGGTGGTGCACCGCGACCACCGTTCCGTCCCGGTAGTGGCGGACGACCGGGTGCAGGTAGCTGGCGTCGTGCGCCGCGTGCGCGTCGTTCTCCCGGGGGCGGGGGACCGAGATGTCGAACGGGTCCACCGTGTCGTGGTTGGCGCCGTACTCCAGGGTGGTGACGAGGGCGGAGCCGCCGCCGAGCCCCCGCTCGGCGAGGTACGCCACCGGAACCTCCTCGTGATGGTACGCGGTACCGCCCCGGACCGTCACCGCGTCACCGAGTACGCCGAACTGCTGCCACAGCGCGGACGAGCGGTTGACCCGGTTGACGATGGCGTCGGCGATCGCCTCCGGGGTCGCCTCCAAGGCAGTGGCCGGCCAGGCGACCCCGTGGTAGCGGGCGTTGAGGATCCGGTACAGGGCCCGGACGCCGTACCGGAAGCCGTGGATGAAGCCGCTGGTCGACTTCTTGAAGTCACGCTGCTGGGTCAACGTACCGGCGAAGTACAGGTCGGGGACGGTCGTCGACTCGTACGCCGGGTTCTGTTCCGGGAACCGGTCGTTGATGACCAGACGCGGCCGGCAGCTTTCGTCGAAGACCGACGCGTCGAAGCGGAAGCCGGTGCAGGCGATCACCCGGTCGTACTCGATCTCCCGGATCGCCTCCACGGTCCGGGCGTACCGGAACCGGACCCGGTAGCCGCCGTCGGGACGGCGATCGATCTGTTCGACGGTGCCGTCCAGCACGGCGTTCTGCGACTTGAGCTGGTACGTGTCGAGGAAGTTGTTGTTCACCGCCCGCAGGTGGCCGACATAGTGCGTCTGCCAGGCGAACCGGACCGAGTGCGGCCCGGCGACGTGCACCACGGCGGCGGTCTCCACCAGGTTGTCGGCGGTCTCGAACGCCGAGTTGCCCTTGCCGATGATCATGACCCGCTGGTTGACGAAGTCCGCCGGGTCGACGCTGACCGTGTCGTACCGTTCGGCGTGCTCGATCCCGGGGATCGGTGGCACGTGGAGCTGGGAGACACCGGTCGCGACCACCAGGCGGCGGCCGCGCCAGGTCCGGCCGTCGGCGTCGACGGCGGTGAAACCCTCGGCGTCGCGGCCGAGCCGGACCACCCGGGTCCGGTAGGACACCCGGACGCCGGTCGCGGCGGCGAAGTCGGTCAGGTAGCGCCGCAGGTCGTCGGCGGCCGGGAAGTAGCGCTGGCTGTACCGGCCGAACCGCAGGTCGGGGTCGTCGCTGAGCAGCGAGTTCCAGTCCATCCGCAGGTTGAACTCGTCGTCGGTGGAACCGGTGTAGACCTTGTTGATGGAGATCAGCGTGCGGTGCCGTGGGTAGGTGCTGAAGAAGGTGCCCGGCCCGTCGCCCGCCTCCAGCACGACGTAGTCGTGGCCGTCGGACTCCAGCAGGGCGGCGAGTTGCAGGCCCGCCGGTCCCGCGCCGATGATCAGGTAATCGTGCGTGGTCAGGCGTTCGCGCGTCATGCGCCCGGACGGTAGCGGTCGGTCATCAGAGATAACTCAGACCGCTCTGAGAATCCGTGGCTACCGTCGGCCCGATGACTTCCCGGACCGGGACCGCCGCCGTCCACACCGTCGACCTGGCCCGTCCGCTGCGGTCGGAGGACCTGCGGCGGGCGGCGCTGCCGCTGCGCGTCGAGGTCACCGGCCCGGTCCGTGACCGGGTACGACGGTCCCGCGACCACCTGCGGACCGTGCTCGGCGACGACCGTCCGGTGTACGGCGCCACCACCGGGTTCGGGGCACTGGTCGGCTACGCCGGCCGGGACGACGAGGCCGACCAGTGTGACAACACGCTCGCCCACCTCGGGGCGGGCCAGGACGTGCAGCTCGACCCGGCCGTGGTCCGGGCCACCATGCTGGTCCGGGTCTGGTCACTGGCCCAGGGCGTCTCCGGGGTCTCGGTACGGGTCGTCGAGGGACTCGCCGCGATGCTCGGGACGTCGTTCGTACCGGCGATGCCACGGCTCGGCTCGGTCGGGGCCAGCGGCGACCTGATCCCGCTCGCGTACGCCACCCAGTCGCTGCGCGGGCGGGGCTGGGCGTGGCTGGACGGGAAGCGGATGCCGGCGGCGCAGGCGCTGGAGGCGGCTGGCCTGACCCCGCTCGTGCTGGACGGCCGGGACGCGTTGGCGCTGGTCAACGGCACGTCGCTGACCACCGCCGCCACCGCGCTCGCCCGGGACGCCGTCCGGGCCTCGCACCGGGCGGCCCAGTTGCTGACCTGTCTGCTCGTCGACCTGCTCGGCTGCGACCCCGACCAGTTCCTCCACCCCCGGCTGCTGACCGCGTACGGCCACCCGGCCGCCGCCGACGTCGCCGCCCGGATGCGGGCGCTGCTCGCCGGGGCGGTGCCCTCCGGCGACCGGCCACTGCAGGAGGCGTACAGCATCCGCTGTGCCCCGCAACTGCTCGGCGCGGCCGAGGAGGCGCTGCGGTACGTCGACGGGGTGGTCGCGGCGGACCTGGGCGGGGTGAGTGACAATCCGCTGTTCTTCCCCGACGACGACCTGGTGCTGCACGGCGGCAACTTCTTCGGCCAGCCCGCCGCCTTCGCCGCCGACATGCTGGCGCTGGTCACCGCGCAGCTCGGCAACCTCGTCGAACGCCAGCTCGACCTGCTTGTCGACCCGGTGCGCAACGGCGGACTGCCGCCGATGCTGGCGGCCGGACCCGGCCGCCAGCACGGGCTGCAGGGTGTGCAACTGGCGACGACGGCGATCGTGGCGGAACTGCGCCGGGCCGCCACCCCGGCGAGCATGCAGAGCCTGCCGACCAACCTGCACAACCAGGACGTGGTGCCGTTCGGCACCCAGGCGGCGCTGCGCGCCGTGGAACAGGCCGGACTGCTCCGGCTGCTCTGCGGCTCGTTGGCGGTCGGGCTGCGGCAGGCCGGTCACGTCGGCGCCCGCACCCCGACCGCGCCCGGCTGCGCCGCCGCGTTCGACCGGCTCGCCGAGGTCGTACCGGCGATCGACCCGGACCGGCCCCTGGACGCGGACGTGATCCGCGCCGCCGACCTGCTGGACGAGGTGACCGGGCCGACCGCCTGACGCGTACGGGGGTGGAGCACCCGCGGTCAGCCCCTCGGCTGGTCGAGGAAGGCGAGGGTGGCCGCGGCGAACAGCGGCGACATGAAGATGTCGTAGTGGGTGCAACCGGGCAGGGCGGCCAGCGCGTGGCCGCCCTTCGGTCGCCCCTCGCCCATCCAGCCGCCGTCCCGCTGGCCGCCGCCGACCTCGGCGGCGACACCGCGCGCCCGCTCGACGCGGACCAGTCGGAGCTGCTGGACCGCTACGTCAGGGCGTTCGAGGGGTACGACATCGCCGCGCTCACGTCACTGCTGCACGAGGACGTCACGCTGAACATGCCGCCACTGCCGCTCTGGCTTCGCGGGCACGCCGACATCCGCGACTGGATGCTCGGCACCGGCTCCGGATGCCGAGGGTCCCGGCTGGTGCCCACGGTGGCGAACGGGGTGCCGGCCTTCGGCCAGTACCGTCCGACCGGGCCGTGGGCGCTCATCGTCCTGGACATCTCAGCCGGGCGGATCCGCGGGATCACCAACTTCCTCGACGTGGAGCGGCTGTTCCCGCTGTTCGGCCTCCCGATGCGGTTCGACGCCTGAACCGTCCACCACCGGGATGACCGCGTCCAGGCCGGTGAGCGTGAGCAGCTGACGCAGGCGCAGCGACGCACCGCGGAGCTGGAGGTCGACGCCGAGCCGGCGTGCGGTCAGCCGCAGCCGGGCGAGGGTGTCGAGGGTCGCCACGTTCTGGTCGACGATCCGGCTGACATCGCAGACGACGACGCGGACCTCGCCCGGCCGCCGGGTCAGCAGGTCGGCCAGTCGGGCGCGGAGGACCGGGGTGTCGGCCCGCCCGACGGTGGGGCCGACGACCAGAACGGGTGGCGTGGGATCCTGGCGCACGGCGGCTCCCTTCCGGTTGTGGGCACTACTGGTGGGATCCGTCGACACGCCGGAACTCATCGGTCCCGGGCCGACGAACTCCTCCCGGCCGGCCTGAGTTTTCTCTGAGTTCCCCCTCGTACGGTCTGCTCCGTGAACGCAGAGATGCTCGACTATCTCGTCATCGGGGCGGGCCCGGCCGGCCTGCAGCTCGCGGCGTTCCTCGAGCGCGACGGCCGCCGCGACTACCTGGTACTGGAGTCCGCCGACGGCCCGGGCGCGTTCTTCACCCGGTTTCCCCGACACCGGCAACTGATCTCGATCAACAAGCCGCACACCGGCTCGGACGACCCCGAGCTGAACCTGCGGCTGGACTGGAACTCGCTGCTCAGCGAGGACCCGGCGCTGCGGTTCACCCGCTACACCGAGCGGTACTTCCCGCCCGCCGACGAGATGGTCCGCTACCTGGCCGACTTCGCCGCCGCGACCGGGGTACGGGTCCGGTACGGCACCCGGGTGACCCGGGTCAGTCGGGCGGCGGGCGGCGGCTTCGCGGTCACCGACCGGACCGGCACGGTTTACCGGGCCCGGCGGGTGGTGGTGGCGACCGGAGTCGGGCAGCCCTACGTCCCGCCGATTCCCGGCGTCGGGCACGCGGAACGGTACACCGAGATGTCGGTCGACCCCCGGGACTTCCTCGACCAGCGGGTCCTCGTGATCGGCAAGGGCAACTCGGCGTTCGAGACCGCCGACAACCTGATGGAGACCACCACCCTGATTCACGTCGCGGGGCCGGGATCGGTCCGGATGGCCTGGCGGACCCACTACGTCGGGCACCTGCGGGCGGTGAACAACAACTTCCTCGACACCTACCAGCTCAAGTCGGCGAACGCGATCCTCGACGGGCACGTCCGCGAGATCGTCCGCGACGGGGACGGTTACCGGGTGAGCTTCGCCTTCTCCCGGGCCGACGAGGTCGTCCGGGAACTGCACTACGACCGGGTGCTGCTCTGCACCGGCTTCCGGTTCGACGCGTCGATCTTCGACGGGACCTGCCGTCCGGCGCTGGCGATCAACGACCGGTTCCCCGCCCAGACGGCCGAGTGGGAGTCGGTTAACGTACCGGACCTCTTCTTCGCCGGCACACTGAGCCAGCAGCGGGACTTCAAACGCTCGACCAGCGGCTTCATCCACGGCTTCCGGTACGGGGTACGCGCACTGCACCGCATCCTCGAACGGCGGTACCACGACGAGCCGTGGCCGGCCGGAAAGGTCGACGTCGCCGGCGAGCCGATGGCCGACGCGATCATCGAACGGGTCAACCGCAGCTCCGGGCTGTGGCAGCAGTTCGGGGTGCTCGCCGACGTCCTAACGGTGGCCGGGTCGGAGGCCCGGTACCACGAGGAGGTGCCGGTCGACTACCTCACCGGGATCGGCCTGACCACCGTGGACCATCCGGTCGAGCACGCCTTCGTCGTCACCCTGGAGTACGGCCCGGAGCACGACCGGGTCGACCCGTTCGACGTCTCGGTGCGCCGGGTCGCCCAGGACGTGGCGGGCCAGGCGCACGACGCCGCGTACCTGCACCCGGTGGTCCGGTACCACCGCGACGGCCGGGTGGTCGCGGTCCACCACCTGGCGGAGAACCTGGAGAACCGGTGGAACCGGCCGGACGTGCACCGGACACCACTGGTCGCCTTCCTGGACCGCTGCCTAGACGGCGCCGTGGGCTGAGTCGTGCCCCCGGTGGCGGACCGGGTGGGCCCGCGTCATTCACCCACGGCCGGCGCGGGCCCCCTGGTGAACCTCAACGACCTGCGAGCCGAGGCGCAACGCCGGCTCGACCCGGCCCACTGGGACTTCTTCGCCGGTGGGGCCGGGGACGAGCGCACCCTGCGGGCCAACGAGGCCGCCTTCGACGCGTACCGGATCCTGCCCCGGGTGTTGCGCGGCGGAGGCGCACGCGACCTGCGGACCCGGCTGCTCGGCGACGACCTCGCCGTGCCGGTGCTGGTCGCCCCGACCGCCTTCCACCGGTTGGCACATCCCGACGGGGAGGCGGGATGTGCCCGCGCGGTCGCCGCCGCCGACACGGTCATGGTGGTGAGCATGGCGGCCACCACGCCGATCGAGGCGGTCGCCGCGGCGACCGACGCGGACGGGCGGCGGGCCCGGTTGTGGTTCCAGCTCTACCCCCAGCCGGACCTCGGGTTCACCCGGTCGGTGGTCCGCCGTGCCGAGGCCGCCGGCTGCCGGGCCCTGGTGGTCAGCGTCGACTCGCCGGTGTTCGGCCGGCGCGAGCGCGACCTGCGCAACGGGTTCCTCGATCTGCCGCCCGGGCTGTGCTGCGAGAACATGCGCGATCCGGAGACCGGACGGGTCCGGGACATCGTCATGGACGACCGTCTCGACTGGACCCGGATCGACTGGCTGCGCGGGATCACCCGGCTGCCGGTCGTACTGAAGGGCATCCTGCACCCGGACGACGCCCGGCTGGCCGTCGCGCACGGGGTCGACGCCGTCCTGGTCTCCAACCACGGGGGGCGACAGCTGGACGGCGTACCGGCCAGCGTCGACGCGCTGCCAGCGGTCGTCGACGCGGTCGAGGGGCGGATCCCGGTCCTGCTCGACGGTGGTGTCCGCCGGGGCACCGACGTGCTCACCGCGCTGGCCCTCGGCGCCGTCGCGGTCGGGGTGGGCCGGCCGGTCGTCTGGGGGCTCACCACCCGGGGCGAGGCCGGGGTACGGCAGGTACTCGACTGGCTGCGCGCCGACCTGGCCCGGGCGATGACCCTCGCCGGCGCGGCCCGTCCCGGCGACCTCACCCCGGACCTGCTCCGCACGGGGGTGGCCGGATGACCGGGCCGAGCGTTCTTCCGTGGGGTCTGGTCGCCGTCGCCGCCGTGGTGGTGGGGTGGTTGCTGCCGCGCTGGCTGCCCCCGACGGTGGTCCGGCTCCGGGAATGGATCTTCGCCCGGGTGAACGGTACCGAGGGGATCCCGATCCCGGGCCCGCTGGTCGGCCCCGAACACTTCGAACGGGTCTACGCCCATCCGGCGGCGAACGGACGCAGCCGGGGCGCCGGGCTCTCCGACCTCTTCTGGTACTGGCTGGCGCCCGGCCCGCAGCTGCACCAGGAACACCTCGAACCGGGCGAGCGCTACCGTACGGTCGCCCGGACGACCCGACAGGTGCTCGCGGTGCCCCCGCGCCGGTCGACCGAGCTGGCCGCGGCGGCGGCCCGCCGGCTGCTCGACCAGCTGCCGTCCGACCGCCCCAGCCGGGTACGGCTGCGCGACCTGATGATGCCGGTCTGGGCCGAGGTCTACTTCGAACTCGTCTTCGCCGAGCCGTGCCCGGCCGAGGCCCGGGCGCTGATCGTGGCCAACGCCGACGACGTGGTCACCGCCCTCAAGTGCTGCGGGCTGCGGCACCTTGGGCGCCGGGACCGGCTCAGCCGCTACCTGCGGGCGCGGGTCGATGCCGGTACGGCTCCGGTGACCCTGCCAGCGCCGTTCACCGCCGAGGAGACGGTCTGGTACCTGCAGGGGACGTACTTCAACACCGCGGTCGTCCAGATGTCGGAGGCGATGGCGCACCTGCTGCTCGCCATCGCCCAGCATCCGTCGACGCGGCGCGAACTGCTGGCCACCCTCGACGACGTCGGCGGCGAGGGGGACCGGGCCCTGGACCGGGTCATCGACGAGACGCTGCGGGTGCACCCGCTGTTCGGGGTCGCGCACCGGATCACCACGGGACCGATCGAGGTCGACGCCGAGGTCACCATCCCGGTCGGGTCGGTGCTGCTCTTCAACTACCTCGCCTTCCAGCGCACCGGGGCAGCCGCCGACGACACCTTCGACCCGGCCCGGTGGCGGACGCTGCGGCGGGGCGACGCGCACTTCGTCCCGTTCGGGGTCACCGCCAACCGGGCCTGCCCGGCACGCGGGGTGGCGCCGGTGATGATGCGGGCGGTCGTCCGTGAGGTGCTGCGCCGCTACACGCCGGTCTCCAGCGTCCGGCACACCCGGTCACTGCCCAACCGGGGACCCTGTTTCCTCGTCCCGGCCGGCGTACGACCCCCGGGGCGGATCCGGCTGTGGGCGATGCGGCTGGGCGACCGCTGGGCCGACGTCTGGCGCAGCCTCGTCCAGCTCGTGCTCGGCACCTGGATGGTGGTCGACGCGCGACGCCAACGGCTCTGCGCCACCTACTTCGAGGAGGTACGGAAGTGATCACGACTGGTCCGGTGGCGGCCGTCGGCAGAGGCGGGACGCGATGAGTCCGGTGGAGCTGGCACCGCGGTTCTTCCTCGCCGTCGCGGTGATCCTGCTTTTCTGCCGCCTGATGGCGTGGCTGCTCGGCAAGGTCGGCCAGCCGGCGGTGGTGAGCGAGATGGTGGCCGGGGTGCTGCTCGGGCCGTCCCTGCTGGGCCTGCTGGCGCCCGACGTCCAGGACGCGTTGTTTCCGGAACCGCTCTATCCGGTGCTCTACATCGTCGGTCAGGTCGGCCTGGTCATCTTCATGTTCCAGGCCGGGTACGCGTTCACCGCGCACCGGGTGACCGGGCTGGCCGGCACCGCCGGAGCGGTGTCGCTGGCCGGCATCGTGGTACCGCTCGGCCTCGGGGTGCTGCTGGTGCTCGCCACCGCCGCGCACGCCCCGGTCGTGGCCGACGGCGCCTCCCTCGGCGTGACGGCAGCCTTCGTCGGGGTCGCGCTGGCCATCACCGCCTTTCCGATGCTGGCCCGGATCATCACCGAGGGCGGACACGCCGGTACGCGGTACGGCTCGCTCGCCCTGGCCAGCGGCGCGCTCGACGACCTCGTCGCCTGGATCCTGCTGGCCGTGGTCCTCGCCACCGCCTCGGGCCGGCCGGGGCCGGCGCTGGTCACGGTCGGCGGGGCGGTGCTGTTCGGGCTGCTGCTCTGGTTCGTCGGCCGGCGGCTGGCGGCCGCGCTGGTCGGCAGCGACCGACTCGGCGACCAGTCCCGGCTGCTCGGCCTGTTCGCGCTCCTCTTCGCGGTTGCCTGGTACACCGACGAGATCGGCCTGTACGCCGTCTTCGGCGCCTTCGCGGTCGGTGCGATCATGCCGCACACCGAGCGCACCGACGGGATGGTCGCCACCGTGACGCCGGTCTGCCAGATCGCCTTCCTACCGCTCTTCTTCACCTACTCGGGTCTGCACACCGAGTTCGGGCTGCTCGGCGAACCGTCGGTGTTGCTCTTCGCGCTGGGTTGCGTCGTTCTGGCCATCGTCGGCAAGTTCGGCGCCTGCTTCGCGGTGGCCCGGGTGCGGGGCGAGCCGAAGGGGGTGGCCCTGCGGATCGGCGCCCTGATGAACGCCCGCGGGCTGATGCAGCTCATCGCGATCAACGTCGGCCTGGCGGCGGGGATCGTCAACTCGACCCTGTTCACGGCCCTGGTGCTGGTCGCGCTCGTCACGACGCTGATGACCACACCGGTGCTGCGGTGGATCGCGCGGCGGGAGGCGAGGACCCCCGCTCTGCTTGACACGAAGGAACCGATGGTAGTGGTTCAACGGAGTGCCGACATGACATAGAGACATCTATCACAGTCTATCTATGCGGGTGAGTGTGCCATTCTCGAGGTGTGCTCAAGGCAATCGCGCCGTCACCCGTCGTGCCTCGACTACTCCTGGTGGAGGACGACGCGGACCTCGCGGACATGCTCAGCGAGGTGCTGACCGACGAGGGTTACCTGGTCGACGTGGCCCGGGACGGGCAGCGGGGCCTGCACTTCGGGCTCACCCGGCCGTACGACCTCATGGTGATCGACCGGCTGCTGCCGGCCATCGACGGACTCAACCTGCTGGCCCGGCTGCGGTCCCGGGCGGTCGGCGCCCGGGCCCTGATGCTCACCGCCCTCGGTACGGTCGACGACCGGGTCGCCGGGTTGGATGCGGGCGCCGACGACTACCTGATCAAGCCGTTCGACCTGGACGAGCTGATCGCGCGGCTGCGGGCCCTGTGTCGACGTGCCTCGGACGGCGCCGACGCGCTGCCGATCGGGCTCGGTCGGCTCGATCTCGCGCTGCGCGACGTCGTGCTGCCCGACGGGTCCAGGGTGGCGCTGTCGGCTCGGGAGTTCGAACTGCTCCGGGTCCTCGCCGTCCGCCCCCGGGTGGTGCACTCCCGGGCCGAGCTGCGCCGTCGGGTCTTCGACGAGGCGGCCGCACCGTCGCTCGTCGACACCTACGTGTACTACCTGCGTCGCAAGCTCGGCCGGACCTCGATCCGAACCGTGCACGGCCTCGGCTACCGGCTTGGTGAATTGTGAGACCGGACCGGCGGGCGGGATCGCGGACCGATACGTCCTGGGCCGCCGCCGAACGGGCGGTGGTGGCCCGGGCCCGTCGGCGGATCGGGCTGCTGGTCGCGGTCGCGGTGACCGTGCTGGTGACCGCGGTCGGCGTGGTCGCCTACGGGATGCTGGTCCGCGGTCAGGAACGTCAGATCACGCGTGAGCTGGCCTACAGCGCCGATCACAGCGACCCGTCCGGCCCGCCCGGCTGTACCTGGCTCTTCGTCCTCCACGACGGCGAACTGGTCACCGGCCGGGTCCCCCCGCCGGCGGGTTTTCCGCTGACCGAGGAGTTGGACGCGACCGTCGCCACCGGGTCCGCCCGGGAGACCAGGGTCGCCCGCAACAACACTGTCTACTTCGTCCTGACCCGGCCCCGGGACGGCGACGTGGTGCAGGCCATCTTCGACGCCCGCTACCAGCTCGCCGACCGGCGGCACCTGCTCCTCGCCCTCGTCATGGCCGAGGCGGCCGGGTTGCTGGTCGCGGTCGCCAGTGGACTGGTGCTGGGCCGACGCGCGGTGGCGCCGCTGGCCGAGGCGCTCACCCGGCAACGCCGGTTCATCGCCGACGTCAGCCACGAACTGCGTACGCCCATCGCCCAGGTGCACACCCGGGCGCAGGTGCTCGCCCGCCGGGCCGGTAACACCGGTGTGCCGGCCGGCTACCGCGACGAGCTGGACCGGCTGGTCGGTACGACCCGGCGGCTCGGTGAGGTTGTCGAGGACCTGCTGCTCTCGGTGCGGCTGGCGGCACTGCCGGACGCCCGGCCCACGGCCGATCCGGTCGATCTGGCCGCGCTCGCCGAGACGGCGGTGCTCGCCGAGACGGACCGCGCCGGCGAGCAGGGGGTGACGGTGACCCTGGACCGTTCCGACGTGCCGTTGCCGGTACTCGGTGTCGCCTCCGCGCTGCGCCGGGTGGTCAGCGAACTGCTGACCAACGCCCTGACCCACACGCCCGCAGGTGGGCGGATCGAGGTGGTCGTGCGTCGGGTCGGCGACGCTGCCGAGCTGGTCGTCACCGACACCGGACACGGGTTCGACCCCACCGACCGGATCTTCGACCCGTTCCACAGTGTCGGCAGCGGGCGCCGGCACACCGGCCTCGGGTTGGCGCTGCTCCGCGAGGTCGTCACCGGCCACGGCGGCACGATCGAGGCCCGGGGGCGTCCCGGCCAGGGCGCCAGCTTTGTCGTCCGGTTGCCGACCCGGGCCGGGGAGGCCCGGCCGGTGGCCCGGGTCGGCGACTGAGTCGGCGGGCAGCAGGGACGGTGCGAGCGGATGTGGCGGATGCGCCGCGGGCTGCGTCGCCGGAGACCTCGGGTGGGCCACCGCCGGGTCGACCCGGCGGTGGCCGAACGGCTCCGGGCCTGCTCAGTAGGTGAAGGTCCAGAGGAAGTAGAAGCCGGGGGCGGTGGGGCTGTACTGGCGGTACTCGCAGTAGTACCAGCTCCAGAGGCCGGTCTGGGCGCCCTCGCTGCCGTAGCTGTTGCAGAACTGGCCGTCGTAGTAGACGCCGCGAAGCGTGCCGCCCGGCGGGTCGGCGGCGGCCGGAGCGGCGCTCGCTCCGAGCACACCGCCCAGTGCGAGGGTGGCCGCCGCTACGAGCGTGGCCCATCTGCGTCCGCGCATGAGGTCTCCTCCCGATGGTGTCCGCGGCGCACGGCGGCTCCCCGTCGAGCCGGGATCCGGGACATCGAAGAACGTGACTGTAAGGCTCACACGGGTGCGGGCGGACGGGCTTCCGACAACGGGCGGGGTCACGGCGACGATCCGTCAGCGCGGGCTCCGTCGAACGGGCATCCGCCCTGACCGGCCGGGTTGCCGGCCACCTCCGGGTACGCCCCGAGCGCGACCTCCGGTCAGGTCGATGGTGGCGCATGGGCGGGGTCGAGGTGTCGACCGCAGGGCGAGGGGAGCGCCGAACGTCCGATTCGAGTACGGTTGCTCAGCGGCGCAACGGCCCGGAACCACGAGTAGCGACTCGCCGGCCGGGTATCTCCCCTCCGCTCCGTCTGGTGACGGAGGGCACGGTGCGTCCGGCTCCTCCGCGAGGTGTTATGGATGGGTGAGCGGAACCCGGCCCGGCGAGTGACGTTGTGGGATGTGCTTTGCCGACTTATGACCCGGGTCTCGTCGTTGACGACCCCGTTGTGCCCCCGGGGGTGCCAGCGCAGGCCCCGATCGCCACCTACCGGCAGCGTTGGGCGGTGCAGACGATGGCCGTCGCGCCCCACGACCTCCTGTTGGAGATCGGGTGCGGCCGCGGAGTGGCCGTCTCCCTGATCGCCGACCGGCTCACCACCGGCCGGATCGTCGCGATCGACCGCGCGACGACGATGACCCGGCTCGCGACCGAACGTAACGCGAGGCACATCAGGTCGGGTAGGGCCGAGATCCGGTGTGCCGAGTTCGAGTCGGTCGACCTTCCGCACCGGTACTTCACCAAGATCTTCGCGGTGAACGTCAACCTGTTCTGGCTGGGTGCCGGGGCGCGGCAGATCGACCGGATGCGCAGCCTGCTGGCACCGGGCGGCCGGCTCTACGTGTTCGGCGAGCGGCCCACGTCCGTACACCCCGCAGCGAACCTCACCTCCACCGAGCGGCTGCTGCGGTCCCAGGGGTTCGACACCACCAGTTCGATCGAGGATCGCGGGCAGGGCCGGGTGCTCACCTGCGTCACCGCCACACCGACCCGATGAGCCGGATGCTGAGCGCCAGCGCCACCAGGATGGCCGCCGCGACGACCACGCCGGTCTGCCACACGCCGACGCCGGTGACCTCGATCAGCAGGTCCGAGACGAAGATGCCCAGCGTCACCCCGGCGAGCAGCTCGATCGTGTTCGCCAGCCGTTGCCCGAGGGACGACGTGATCACGGCGACCGCGGCGGCCGGGGCGAAGATCGGACTCGGCATGTCGGTGAACCAGCGGGCGGCGGCCCAGGCCAGCGCCGCCGCCACCCCGGCCCGGATGGCGATCAGGGATTTGACCTGGAGCTGCTGGAGCCGGGTCCGACCCGCCGACCGGCCCCGCTTGTTCAGCCGTTCCAGCGCCTCGTCGAACCGCTCCTCGTCGTGGCCGGCGCGTTGTTTCGACCCGTGTCGTCCGTTGTTCCCCTTCCTCCGCGCTCCGGTCACCGGCGACGGCTACCCGCAAACACCGCCGGCAATCGTGGTGCCGAGGTTGACCGGCGGGGAAGCGACGACGACCGCACGGCACGCTTAACGGTCGCGCGTAACCTGCTGACATGGCGGGCGGACCGGCACGTTTCGGCGGGCGGAGTGACGTTGTCCTGGCGGTGGTTCTGGACTGTGCCGACCTGGCCCGGTCGGGGGTGTTCTGGTCCGTCGTACTCGGGTACGTCGCCGAACCACTCTCGTCGGGGCGTTACCGGCGCCTGCTACCCGCCGACGGGGACGGCGTCGAGTTGCTGTTGCCGCGGTTTTCCGAGGGGAAACGTGACGAACCAAGAACTAATTTCATGTTTGCGGCGGTGGCCGGCACGCGGTTGATCGCGTGATGCCTTGGCAGGTCAGCGCGCTGGTTCAGTCCGAGTATCGGCTGCGCTGTTCTTACGGCTTGTGCGCGGTGGTGAGGAAGTCCAGGACCAGAGGGCTGGCGTGGGCGCGGCACTCCTCGAAGTAGGCGTGCCGACCATTCGGGACCAGGTGCAGTCGGGCGTCGGGGATGCGGTCGGCGAGCAGGGGTGCGTTGGCGGTGGGGTTGAGCAGGTCGTCGCTTCCGTGGACGACCAGGGTGGGGGCGCTGATGTCCGGCAGGAGGTCCCAGGCGTTGTGCTGGTTGCTGGCCGCGAGGTGGTGGCGCCGAGCGTGGGCAGGCATGTGAGGGTCGCCGAGGGTGTGGTACGGGCCGGGATGGGCGGCGAGCCATCGAGGGGTGTACATCAGCTCCAGCAGGGCCTGTCGCGCGGCTCGAGGCTGAGGTTGTGTCAGGGCTTGGCGGACGTCGTTGCCGCGTTCGACGCTGTGCGGGCCGCCGGGTGAGGTGCAGCCGAGAACCAGGGCGCCTACCCGGTGGGGGTGGCGGGCCGCGATCTGCTGGGCCACTCGTCCGCCCATGGACGTGCCGTAGACATCGGCCCGGTCGATGCCGAGTTCGTCGAGGACTGCGATGACGTCCTGGGCGAACAGTTCGGTGCTGCAGGGGGTGTCGGGCTTGTCGCTGTCGCCGGTGCCGCGATAGTCGAGCGTGAGGGTGCTGCGAGCGGGATGGAAGTCGGCACGAACCGCATCCCACCAGTGGTGGTTGTTGGCCTGGCCCGCCAGCAGGACCAGCGGCGCCCCCTGGCCCTGGAACTGGTAGGCGATGCGGGTTCCGTCCGGTGTCATGGCGTACGTCATCGGCTTCCTCGCTCCCGTGCCGTCGGGCAGAATACCCGCATGGCCCCGGGCCTGAGCGGACGGCGAAGCCGGGGAAATGTTTAGGGCGGTCGGGCGCCGGAAGAAGTACCGGCATTCAGACACCTGCTGCCACCGCAGCGCCCAACCCCAGCAGGACGACGCCGGTGGTCACGCTGATTCCCCGTAGGACGGTCGGCTGCGATACCAGGGCGCGCCCTCGGCTGACGGCCCAGGTGAGCAACATGTACCAGGAGGCGCTGACGAGCGCCCACAGGGCCCCCAGTGCGACGGTTGACAGGAACACCGGGCCTTTCGCGGTCACGAACTGGGGCAGCACCGAGACGGCGAACACGCCCGCCTTGGGGTTGCCCAGGTTGGTGATCAGGCCGGTGAGGTATCCGCCCGCGAAGCCAGTACCGCGCCGGCCCTCGTAGGGCGGGCGGGTGGAGACGGTGGTGAGCGCAGTCCGTAGCGTCTTCACCCCGAGAACCATCAGCACGATGCCGCCTGCGATCCGGAGCACCGCGTACGCGGTGGGGCTGGCCAGCAGGACGGCGGACAGCCCGGCCGCGGCGGCCGTGGACCAGAGCAGGAAGCCGCTGGCATTGCCCGCGAGCGTGCCTCGGAGCGTACGTTGGCCGCCTTCCAGAACCTGCCGGATCATCAGGGCTTGGCTCGCGCCTGGCAGCATCGCCAGCAGCAAGGTGGTGGTGATGAAAACGGGCACATGCGTGGGCATGGAAAGGAACCCCTTCCCGGGATTGCGCCGATGGGTGTACCACCAGGCTTCCTGTCTCGTGCCCCTAAGAGAAGTTAAAAGAGAAGGGTGTAGCGTTAGGATTAGTGAATGCTGGTGGATCCGGGACAGTTGCGGCTTCTCGCGTTGATCGAGCGGCACGGCTCCCTGACGGCGGCGGCTCACGCACTCCAACTCACGCCCGCGGCGGTCACCCAGCAGGTGGCCAAGGCCGAGCGCGACTGGCAGGTGCCCCTGGTCATCCGTGGTCCTCGCGGAGCAACGCTCACTGCGGCCGGTGCGCTGCTCGCCTCCCACGGTCGAACTGTGGAGGAGGCATCGGACAGGGCCGAGGCGGAACTGGCCGCGCTGCTCGGCCACCTCTCGCTCCGTCTGCGGATCGGGACGTTCCAGGCGGCCGCCGTGCACCTGCTGCCACCGGCCCTGACGACTCTGCGACACCGCCATCCGGACGCCGACGTCTCCGTCATAGACGTGGTGTCCGGACGCGGAGCGGACGAGATCAGCGCGGGGCGCCTGGACGTGGCCATCGTCGCGTCCTGGGGCACGCCGCTCGCGCCGCCCACACACGTACGGGCCCACTCGCTCCTGTTGGACCCGATGGTCGTGGTTCTCCCCGATGACCATCCACTGGCCACCGGGCAGCCCGCGGACACCGAACTCCACCTGGAACAACTGCGCGACGAATCGTGGGTTTCGATCCTGGCCGGCCATGCCGCCCGCGAACAGTTCCACGACGCTGCCCGCGAGGCCGGCTTCACTCCCACCGTGCGGTTCGAGACCGAGTCCTACGACGTCGCCCAGGCCCTCGTCGGCACAGGTATCGCAGTGGCCCTGGTCTCGCGCCTGGCCCTAACCCATGCACCTGGCACCACCCATCGCGAACTGGCCCACCCCAGGCCCTACCGCCAGCTCTACGCCGTGACCAAAACCGACGCCAGCCTCACGCCACTCGCAGACATGCTCATCGACCTCCTACGTGATGTCGCCCGCGACATCACCGCCACCTGGGAGGCTCCCCTGCAAGAAAAACAACGCTCATCGAACTCACCGCACGGAGCCTGAAAAGCTCGGCCCGCCTGCGGTAGCCGTCCCAACCGGAATCGAGAGCGGGCTACCGGCAGGCGGTCCTCACGATTATTCCTTTATGACCCCGAGCCGAAGGCGCGCAAGAACCGGATGCATCTCGACCTGCGGGTGCCGGACCAGGACGCGGAGGTGGCCCGCTGACGTCCCTGGGGGCGCGGTGCGTGACGGACAGCCCCGTCGAGGAGGACGGCTGGGCCTGACACGTGCTCGCCGGCCCCGACGGCAACGAGTTCCGCCTACTGCGGCCACCGCCGACCAGGGGCGGGCCCTGACCCGCCGGTCGGCCGAACGGCGACGCGACGACCTGGGCCTCGGGCCGGTGGGGCCGACGCCGCTTCCGGACCCCCTCCGCGGTGCGCCGCCGTGGCGAGACCGCCTCCAGACCCGGCCGCGGTTCCGGTCTCCGGGCCCCGTCCTCCGGGACAGTCGACGGGGGTGGCACCCGGGGTGCCACCCCCGTCCGGGTCAACTGTCAGCTTGCCGTACAGGTAAGCGTCGGTGCGGCGTTCGTGCCGTTCCAGGAGCCGTTGAAGCCGAAGCTGGTCGAGGCGTTGGCGCTCAGCCTGCCGTTGTGACCGGCGTTCGCGGCGGTGACCGACGATCCGCTCGAGGTGATCGACGCGTTCCACGAACTGGTGATGGTCTGGCCGTTGGGCCAGCTCCAGCTCACCCGCCACCCGGAGATGGCGGCGTTCCCGGCCCGTACGGTGACCTGGGCGCCGAAGCCTCCGGACCACTCGCTCGTCTTCGCGTACGTCGCGGAGCAGCCACCGTTACCGGCGGGCGGAGTGGTGGGCGGCGGGGTGGTGGGCGGCGGGTTCGTCGGCGGCGGCGTGGTGGGCGGCGGGTTCGTCGGGTCGCCGCCACCGCCGAAGGTGACGTCACTGCACAGGTAGTACGGCTGGTCGAGGTGGCTCGCCTGCCAGATCGTGTAGATGACGTGCCGACCGGTGCGGTTGCCCGCGTTCACCTGGGCCTCGTACAGACCGGTGGTCGGGTAGCTGCCGGTACGTAGCACCAGGTCCAGGCTGCCCCAGGTGAGCGGCTGGCGGGTGGGGTCGAAGCCCTGCTTGGTGATGTAGATCAGCAGGTAGTCGGCGCCGTGTCGGGCGCCGTCGGTGAGGGTCAGGGTGAAGTTGTTCGGCATCGGCTTGGCGACCCAGGCGCCGACCGCGTCGAGCGAGGCGTACAGCCCGCCCTGGGTGCGACCGCCACTGCACAGTTGCCCGTCCGGGACAGCGGCCTGGTGGTTGCCGCCGACGTTCTCGCGGAACAGGCCGTTCCAGTTCCACATCGTGTTCGGGTTGGCCTGCCAGGCCTGGGCACACATCGGGTCGGTCTGCGCCATGTTGGGGTTGAGGTGGTCGTCACCCCAGCGTTCCCAGCACCCGTAGTTCCGGGACGGCGGGTTGGTGACGGAACCGTGCGCCGAGGCCGGGCCGGCGTGGTTGACGACGACCATCGTGAACCCGGTGACCAGGACGGCGACCGTACCGAGTATCAGACGGCGGGCCGTTCGTGCGACGTTCATCTACGCTCCAGCGTTTTGCCGGCGCGGGTCACTCGACGGGATGCCCGGCCCCGCGAGGAGACATACGCCGATCAACAAAAGGAATTCGGAAGCGCAGGCGGTACGGCGCTGCAGGGCGGTGAGGCACTGCAGGCGGTACGGCCGCGCCCCCTCCGATGGCTGGGGCTCCCGCGTCGAGGCTACCAAAGATATCCAGCAACGCGAATCCGTGCTCCGTCGGGCGATCCCGTGGGGGCCGGTCGCAGGTCTGTCCGGTGGTCGTCCGGGGCGGATCCCCGATGTTTCCGTTCCAGGTCATCGGCACCGACGTGGGCCTGCCGTACGGAGGCCGGAATTTCCGACTCGGGACCTTCGGCCCTGTCGGACCGGGCCGAAGGCGGGTAGGAACGAGGGGTGATTCGTGTGTTCCTGCTCGACGACCACGAGGTGGTCCGGCGCGGCCTGGCCGAGCTGCTGCAGAGCGACGGTGATATCGAGGTGGTCGGCGAGTCCGGCTCCGCCCAGGAGGCGACGCGGCGGATCCCGGCGCTGCGCCCGGACGTGGCGATCCTGGACGCCCGCCTGCCGGACGGCAACGGCATCGACGTGTGCCGGGACGTGCGGGCGGTCGATTCCACGATCAAGGGCCTGGTCCTGACCTCGTACGAGGACGACGAGGCGCTGTTCGCGGCGATCATGGCCGGGGCGGCCGGATACGTGCTCAAGCAGATCCGCGGTACCGACCTGGTCGACGCGGTCCGCCGGGTGGCGGCCGGTCAGTCGCTGTTGGATCCGGCGGTCACCGCCCGGGTGCTCGATCGGATCCGTAACGGTGTCGAGCAGCCCACCGAGTTCCAGTCGCTGACCGAACAGGAGCGCCGGATCCTGGAGTACGTCGCGGAGGGGCTCACCAACCGTGAGATCGCCGGGAAGATGTTCCTGGCCGAGAAGACCGTGAAGAACTACGTCTCCAGCCTGCTCGCCAAGCTCGGCCTGGAACGGCGTACCCAGGCGGCGGTGCTGGCCACCCGGCTGCTCGGCGAGCGGCACTGACCCGGCCGACCTCACCGTCCGCCCGGCACCGGTCCGTTGCGCAGCCGTCCGTTCCCCGGGACGGACGGCTGCGGACTCAGTCCCGCAGTGGCACCCGCCAGACGACCGTCGTCCCGGTCGGCTCACCCCGTCCCACGTCGAAGGTGCCGCCGTGGGTTTCGGCTCGTTCCCGCAGGTTGACCAGGCCGCCCCGGGCCCCCGCCGGATCGGTGCCCACCCCGTCGTCGGCCACCCGGACGGTCAGCTCGCCGTCGTGCGCCTCGACGAAGACCGTGACCCGGGTCGCCCGGGCGTGCCGGACCACGTTCGACAGTGCCTCGCCGAGCACCGCGAGCAGGTCGGGCCGCAACCGGTCGGGTACCGCGCTGTCCACCGGGCCGGACATCTCCAGCCCTGGCCGGAACCCGAGCGCCTCGGTGAAGCCGGCGACCAGGTCCCGGATCTCGGTCCGGAGCGCGGCGCTCATCGGGGTACGCAGCTCGAAGATCGCCCGCCGGATGTCCCGGATGGTGGAGTCGAGGTCGTCGACGGTGCCGCTGAGCCGCTGCCGTACGTCCGGCCGGCCGGCCAGTGGTGCCACCGTCTGGAGCTGCAGACCCATCGCGAACAGTCGCTGGATCACCACGTCGTGCAGGTCGCGGGCGATCCGCTCACGGTCCTCCAGGACCACCAGCAGTTCCCGTTCCTCCTGCGCCCGGGCCCGTTCCAGGGCCAGCGCCGCCTGTCCGGCGAACGTCGCCAGCAGGGTGTCCTCGGCGTCGGTACCGATCCGCTGTCCGGACGGGTAGGCGATGACGAGCACGCCGTGCAGGGTGTCGCCGGCGGTCAGTGGTGAGATCACCGCCGGACCGGTGCCGACCGGGGCGGGCCAGGGGGCGGCCTTGGCCAGGCTCTCCAGCACGGCCTGTCGACGTCGGGTCACCGGTTCGACGAGGTCGGTGTCGGCGGCGGCCAGCACCGTACCGGCCAGGTCGTCGGCGCCCCGGCCGTCCGCGACCTCGACCGTGAGCTGTCCGGTCGTGTCGTCGTAGAGCAGCACGAGGGCCAGTTCGGCCTCGGCGACCTCCCGGGCCCGGCGGGCGATCAGCCGCAGTGCGTCGGTGCGGCGTACCTCACCCAGCAGCACGCCGGTGATCTCGGCGGCGGCGGCCAGCCACCGTTCACGCCGGTGGGCGACGGCGAACAGGCGGGCGTTCTCGATGATCACTCCGGCGGCGGCGGCGAGGGCCACGACGATCTCCTCGTCGTCGTCGGTGAACTCCGCCGCACCCTGCTTCTCGGCCAGGTAGAGGTTGCCGAACACCTGGTCCCGGATGCGGATCGGCACGCCGAGGAAGCTGTGCATCGGCGGGTGGTTGGGCGGGAAGCCGTACGACTGCGGATGCCGGGTGATGTCGGGCATCCGTACCGGACGGGGGTCGGCGATCAGCAGGCCGAGCACTCCTCGCCCGTGCGGCAGGTCGCCGATCCGGCGCCGGGCCTCGGCGTCGACGCCGTGCGTGATGAAGTCGGTCAGCTGGCGGTCCGGTCCGATGATGCCGAGTGCGCCGTACCGGGCGCCGGCGAGCCGGCAGGCCGCGACCACGATCCGGTCCAGTGTGCTGTGCAGGTCCAGGTCGGTGCTGATGCCGACCACCGCGTCCAGGAGCGCACGCAGTCGTTCCCGGCTGGTGAGCACCTCGCCGACCCGGTCCAGCATCTCCTGGAGCAGCTCGTCGAGCCGGATCCGGGACAGCGGGGTGATGCCCAGGGACGGCGGCGCGAAATCCACCTCGGCCGGGGTCGGCGGGGTCGGCTCGGTCACCGGGCGATGGTATCGGCCGGAGGGCCCGCCCCGGCAGCCCCGTGTCCGCGTGCTCCGGGTTCCGTGACGAGTCCCTCGCTGACCGCGACGACCCCGTCGGCGCCGCGGTGCACGGTCCGTAGCACCAGTGAGTCGTCCAGGTACGCCCGCTCGGTCCGCCGGTCCGACCGGCTCACCGGGCCGAGCGACCAGTGCCCGCCGTCGGCGTCGAGCAGCCGGGCGAAGACCGACGGGGCGTCGAACCGGCCCGGACACCACCAGTCGATGGACCCGTCCCGGCTGACCAGCGCGGCGGAGCCGCAGTCGGAGAGGAGGCCGTAGTCGGCGATGTCGACCTCGGACATCCTCGACGAGTACCTGGATCGCTGCCGGGCAAACGTGGCGGACGTGGATTTTCGGCTGCTCGTACCGGCCATCCGGGGGCCTGCGGACCCACTCGACGCCGTCCGTCGCGGATGTGGGGGTGCCGTGATGCTCGCCGCTGACCTCCATGATCATTGGTGGGTGACGGCCGGAGTGGATAACTTCGAGCCTTCGGGGTGGGCGAGGGACGGGGGCTGGATGACGGACGGTAACGCTGAGTACCGCTACGACAACACGGCGGTGCTGTCGGTGACAGCGCTGGAGGCACCGGTGGTGGTGACCTCCGACCAGATCGACGACGAGTTGAGCGGAACCCTCGAACGGCTGCGGCTGCGCCGGGGCATGCTCCAGCGAATCGCCGGCATCCGGGAACGGCGTTGGTGGTCGGACGACGTCAGCTTCGTCGACGCGGCGGCGACCGCGGGGGCGAAGGCGCTGTCGGAGGCGGGCGTCGACCCGCGCGACGTCGGGCTGCTGATCAACACCTCGGTGTCCCGGGCGCATCTGGAACCGTCTACGGCGGTGGCCGTCCACCACGCGCTGGGTCTGCCGCAGACGGCGTTGAACTTCGACATCGCCAACGCCTGCCTCGGGTTCGTCAACGGCATGCAGGTCGCCGCCAACATGATCGACGCCGGGCAGATCCGGTACGCGCTGGTCGTGGCCGGGGAGAGCTCCCGGCAGGCACAGGAGGCGACCATCGAGCGGCTACGCCGTCCGGAGACGACCCGGCGGGACATCCGGGACCAGTTCGCCACGTTGACCCTCGGCTCAGGCGCGGCGGCCATGGTGCTGGCCGCCGCGGACGCCCACCCGGACGGCCACCGCCTGGTCGGCGGCGTGGGTCGGGCGGCCACCCAACACCACGAGCTGTGCGTCGGGGACAACACGAGGATGCGTACCGACGCGAAGGGCCTGCTCGACGCCGGTCTGGAGTTGGCGGAGGCGACCTGGGCGCACGTCGGCGCATGGGACTGGCAGGACATGGACCGGTACGTGATGCACCAGGTCTCGGTGGCCCACACCCGTGGTGTCGTCGACCGGCTCGGTCTCGACCCGGCCCGGGTGCCGGTGACGTTCCCGCTGCTCGGCAACGTCGGGCCGGCGTCGCTGCCGCTGACTCTGGCGCAGAGCGTCGACTCGCTCAGCGCGGGCGAGCGGGTGCTGTGCATGGGCGTCGGCTCCGGCCTCAACACCTGCGCCCTGGAGATCGTGTGGTGAGCGGCCCGGAGCAGTGGGGACCGGGCCCGCTGCCTGGTCTGGACCCGGCCTGGTCCCGGTCGGTCACCGCACCGGACAGCCAGGGCGTACGCCGTACCTGGCATGTCCTGGACAGCGCCGGCGCGGAGACCGGTGACCACGGTCGGTACGCGGGCACGTTGCTCTGTGTGCACGGCAATCCCACCTGGTCGTACCTGTGGCGACACCTGCTGGCCCGGTTCGGCCGACCCGGGGCGCCGCCCTGGCGGGTGGTCGCCGTCGACCACCTGGACATGGGGTTCTCCGAGCGCACCGGCACCGTACGCCCACTGGCGCAGCGGATCGCCGACCTCGGTACGGTCACCGACGCCCTGGGCCTGACCGGTCCGGTCGTGACCGTCGGGCACGACTGGGGCGGCGCCATCTCGCTCGGCTGGGCGCTGCGGCACCGCGACCAGCTCCGTGGCGTGGTGCTGACGAACACGGCGGTGCACCAGCCGAGCGGCTCCCCGGCCCCGGCGCTGATCCGGCTGGCCCGGTTGCCCGGAATCCTGCCGGCGGTGACGGTGGCGACTCCGACTTTCCTGCTGGCCACGCTCGGGTTGGCGAATCCGTGGCTGCCGGCGCCGGTCCGTGACGGCTACCTCGCCCCGCACCGATCGCCGGACCGTCGGGCGGCGATCGGCGGTTTCGTCGCGGACATCCCGCTCACCCCGGAGCACCCGAGCTGGTCCACCCTGGTGGCGGTCGCGGAGGGCCTGGACCGGTTGGCCGAGGTGCCGGCGCTGCTGCTGTGGGGGCCACGCGACCCGGTCTTCGGCGCCGCCCACCTGCGCGATCTGCGCGAACGGCTGCCGCACGCCCGGCTGCACCGGTTCGAGGGTGCGGGACACCTGCTCGCCGAGGATGCCGACGTCGCCGGCGCCGTCGAACAGTGGGTGACCGACCTGGGGCAGTCCGCGCCGTCGGCGGATCCCGGCCCGGTCACGCCGTGGGCGCCGGTGACGACCGTGGACCCGACGCCGGAGTCGGCACCGGAGCCGCCGTTGTGGCGTCCACTGTGGGCGTCGCTGGAGGAGCGCGCCGACGACCGTTCCACCGCACTGGTCGAGCTGGCCCGGGGCGGCCGGCGGGTGAGCTGGTCGCTGCTGTGGCGGCGGATCCGGGAGATCGCCGCCGGACTGTCCGCCTCCGGGGTACGCCCCGGCGACCGGGTGGCGTTGCTGGTGCCGCCCGGCGCCGACCTGACCGCCGCCGTCTACGCCTGTCTGCGCATCGGCGCGGTGATCGTGGTCGCCGACCCGGGGCTGGGACTGGCCGGCATGAACCGGGCCCTCCGGGGGGCCGCTCCCGCGCACCTCATCGCGATCGGCCCCGGACTCGCCGTCGCCCGGGTCCTGCGCTGGCCGGGACGCCGTCTCGGGGCCGGGCCCGGCGCCGCCGCCCTCGGCGCGTTGACCCTGGGCAGACTCGCCCGACTCGGCGCGAACGAGCGGGCAGTGTCGCTCGTGCCCGTATCCGCGCCGAAGCCGGACGACGACGCGGCGGTGCTCTTCACCTCCGGCTCCACCGGGCCGGCGAAGGGCGCCGTCTACACCCACCGTCAGCTCGCCGCGATGCGGGACGCGCTCGCCGGCCTCGGGCTGGCCGCCGAGGGCGGGATCGTGGCGGCGTTCGCGCCGTTCGCGCTCTTCGGACCGGCCCTCGGCGTTCCTTCGGCGATCCCGGACATGACCGTGACCGCACCCCGGACGTTGACCGCCGCGGCGCTCGCCGAGGCCGCGGCCACCGTCGACGCCTCCGCGGTGTTCGCCTCACCGGCCGCGCTGCGCAACGTGGTCGACACCGGCGACCTGCTGGATCCCCGGCACCGTGCCGCGCTGGCGGGGGTCCGGCTGCTGTTCAGCGCCGGTGCGCCGGTGCCCGCCCCGCTGCTCGCCCAGGCGCGGACGCTGATGCCCGCCGCCCAGCCGCACACCCCGTACGGGATGACCGAGGCACTGCCGGTCACCGACATCACCCTTGACGAGATCGTCGACGTCGGGCCGGGTGACGGGGTCTGCGTCGGGCGGCCGCTGCCCGGCGTGCGGGTGGCGGTCGCCCCGCTCGACGGCACCGGTGAGCCCGCCGCCGAGCCGGGCGCCGAACCCGGACGGACCGGCGAGATCATGGTCAGCGCCGCACACGTCAAGGACCGGTACGACAATCTCTGGCTCACCGAGCGGGCCAGCTCCCGGAACCCGGGCTGGCACCGCACCGGCGACGTCGGACACCTCGACCCGGACGGCCGGCTCTGGGTCCAGGGCCGGCTGGCGCACGTGATCGTCACCGCGGACGGCGTCCTCACCCCGGTGGGGATCGAGCAGCAGGTGGAGTCGTTGCCGCAGATCGCCCGGGCGGCGGCGGTCGGGGTGGGTCCACGCGGTGTGGCGCAGGTGGTGGTCGTCGCCGAGACCCGGCCCCCGGTACGTCGGCCGGGACTGGCGAGCCGCGAACTCGCCGACGCGGTACGCGCGGTGACCACGCCACCGGTCGCGGCGGTGCTCGTCGTGCCGTCGCTGCCCACCGACATCCGGCACAACTCCAAGATCGACCGCTCCCGGCTTAGTCGCTGGGCGGAACGGATACTCGCCGGTGGGAGGATCGGCGGATGGTGAGGGTCCTGGTCACCGGTGCCAGCGGCATGCTCGGCCGCGCCGTCGCGACCGCCCTGCTGCGCCGGGGCGACGAGGTCCGGGTCCTGCAACGCCGGTCCGCCGGGCTGGGCGGTGTTGACGAACGGCGTGGCGACATCACCGACCCGGCCGTCGTACGGGCGGCCGTCAGCGGGGTCGACGCGGTGGTCCACCTGGCCGCGAAGGTGTCGATGACCGGGGCCTGGGAGCTGTTCGAGCGGGCCAACATCGGCGGCACCGCGGTGCTGCTCGAGGCCGCCCGGGGGGCCGGCGTGGCGCGGTTCGTGCACGTCTCCTCCCCGTCGGTCGCCCACCACGGTGCCGGCCTGGTCGGGGTCGGTGCCGACCCGGCCGACCCGGACCGGGCCCGGGGCAACTACGCCCGCAGCAAGGCCTCGGCCGAACTGCTCGCGTTGGCTGCCGACTCGCCCGATCTCGCCGTCGTGGCGGTTCGCCCACATCTCGTCTGGGGACCGGGCGACACCCAGCTGGTCGCCCGGATCATCGAACGCGCCCGGTCCGGCCGGCTGGCCCTGGTCGGCCAGGGCACCGCCCTGATCGACACCACGTACGTCGACAACGCCGCCGACGCCCTGGTCGCCGCGCTCGACCGGGCCGCCGAGGACGGCGTGCACGGACAGGCCTTCGTGGTGTCGAACGGGGAGCCGCGGACGGTGGCCGAACTGGTCGACCGGATCTGCGCCGCCGCCGGGGCGCCGTCACCACGGCTGCGGGTGCCGGTCGCGGTGGCCCGGACCGGCGGTGTGGTCGTCGAGCGTCTCTGGTCGGCGTTGCGGCGCACCGACGAACCGCCGATGACCCGGTTCCTTGCCGAGCAGTTGTCCACCGCGCACTGGTTCGACCAGCGTCGGACCCGGGAGGCGCTGGGCTGGTCACCCCGGGTCAGTCTGCGCGAGGGTTTCGCCCGGTTGGCCGCCGCCGCTCAGCCGGGCGCCGGAGACCGGACCGAGCTACCGGGGCGCCATCCCTGACGGTCCGGCAACAGCCCGACCTCCGTCAACGTGTTCTGGCCGAGCCACCCCGTGTCGATGGGATAGGCGTCGACCTCGGTGGCGGCGTCGCGCAGCGGGGCGGCCCACCGGTGCTCCAGGAGGAGGGCCAGGGAGCTGGTGCCGCTGGCGGCCGTCCGAGGATCGGGTAGGGCGTCGCTGCGGAACAGGTAGCTGGGCCCGGTGTTCGAGGTCTGGCCCATGGTCCCGGCGGCTCCCGCTCTGGCCATCAGCCGGTCGAGGATGGCGCCGGGCTCGTGCGCGGGGTCGGGGAGCAGGTCCGGGACCCCCTCCGTCTCGATGGTGCCGTCCCGGTTCTTGTGCGCGGCGAGGGCGTCGAGGATGTGTACGGCGGGTTCGGCCCGCAACGTGTGCAACTTCTCCAGGAGGGGAGCGGGGATCTGTCGCCCGTCGAATCCAATGATCATCAATTGGACCGGCCCGATCATCTGCCACTTCCTTCCGCGAAGGTCTACCACCGTCAGGGACCGCCCACCCCTCGTCGATTTCGTCCGATTGCCCAGGCTCCAGCGCGTAAAACCCGGATCTACCGGCCATACCGGTCGAGAACGTGCTTTGGTGACGCGTCCGTACGGGTCGCCGGCACCGCGTGGACCGACGCGCGTGCCGACCGGGAGCGTCCACGGGCCCCCGCCCGGCACGCCTCACCTCCGCTCGTCGACTCCCCAGGCGGCGTCGACCAGGGCGGGGAGCACCTGTGCGGCGGACCCGCGCAGATTGACGGCGCAGACGGGATCGAGCGGAGTCGGCTCCGGGTTGACCTGGATCACCGTGGCGCCGCGGCGCGCCGCGATCCGGGGGATCTCGGCCGCCGGATGGATGACGCCGGAGGTGCCCACCGTCAGCAGCACGTCGCAGGCGGCGGCCGCCTCGACCGCCGCGGTCAACGCCGCCTCGGGCAGGGCCTCGCCGAACCACACCACGCCGGGACGGACGAGCGCTCCGCAGTGGACACACCGCGGTGGCGGCAGCAGGCGACCGTCACCCGGATCGGTGTCCTGGCCGTCCCCGGCCTCCGGCAGGGCCGCCGGATGCCCGGCCTCCGCCACACAGCGCGGCGCGAAGAGACTGCCGTGCAGGTGGACCGGAGCCCGGGAGCCGGCCCGTTCGTGCAGGTCGTCGACATTCTGGGTGATCACAACGCTGCCGGGGAGACGGGCTTCGATGGTGGCCACGGCCAGGTGGCCGGCATTCGGCCCGGCTCGACGGACCCGGGCCCGCCGCCACTCGTACCAGCCCCAGACCAGATCCGGATCGGCGTGGAACGCCTCCGGCGTGGCGAGCCGTTCGGCGTCGAAGCGGGCCCACAACCCGGTCAGATCGTCCCGGAATGTCGGCACACCGCTCTCGGCCGAGATTCCGGCACCGGTGAAGACGACGACCCGGCGGGCCCGGCCGAGGATGGCCGCGACCCCGGGCGGCAGCACGGTCTCCATCCGGGAGATCCTGCCAGTACGTCCGGACCGGCGCGCTCCCGGACGCGAGCATCGGCGGTGGACGGGCCGGGGCGTCGCGGCTACTGCCGCGTGCCGGATAACCGCGTGGGCTGGCCGCAGGGCGGACGGATCAGGAGTACTCGACACGCGTGAACAGCGCCAACCTCGCCGGATCGGAGTCGGGTTCCGGCACACCACCCGGCTGACGGCCGGCGCCCCTGAGCCGTCGGACGGGCCTGGCGGACACTCTGCTGTCGGTGGGGCGGGCTAGCCTGTGCCCATGTGCGAGTCGGGTTCCGGGGGTGGGTGCGGTGGCTGACGCCGAGGACGTGCGTCGTCTGGCGCTCGCCCTGCCCCACGTGGTCGAGATCGACAGCGCCGGCTTCGACTTCCGGGTCGCGGACAAGGGCTTCGTCTGGTCGTACCCGGAGCGCAGACCCGACGGGCCGCGGGTGAT
The DNA here is from genome assembly GCF_039871775.1 of Plantactinospora sp. B5E13. Lineage (NCBI taxonomy): Bacteria > Bacillati > Actinomycetota > Actinomycetes > Micromonosporales > Micromonosporaceae > Plantactinospora > Plantactinospora sp. B5E13. The sequence continues at coordinate 57,882 of NZ_JBDPLT010000019.1, read as the reverse complement.
CCGGACCGACATCGCGGTGCTGTACGTCGGCGACGAGGCCGAGAAGCAGGCGCTGCTGCTCGGGGAGCCGGACCTCTTCTTCACCACACCGGCCTACGACGGCCTGCCGCTGGTGATGCTGCGGCTGACGCGGGTCGATGTCGCGCGGCTGCGGGAACTCGTCACCGACGCGTGGCACATGCGCGCACCGGCCACCCTCGTCGACAACCTCGGTGACGGCGCCGATCCGTTGATTCGCGAGCTGCGCGGAGCCGACCGGTAGGTCGATCCCGGCGTGTCGCCGGGTCGGCACGGGAGCGTGGCCGATCCGGGAAATCCTCTAAAGTTCCCTGCCATGACCGCCGTGGAGACGCCGCTCGCCGCGTCGACACCCACCCCTTCCACGCACACCGCTGCACCGCCCGTTCCGCCCTCCGCTCCGCCGGCGACCTCACCGCGTCCGCTGGGTCTCGTCGGCTGGCCGCGTGTGGTGCGTACGCTGATGATGCTGGCCGGCGCGGCGGTCGCGTTCGGCGTCGCCTACACGAACCCGGACCGTCAGCTGCCCCCGTACCACTCGAAGTGGCTGTTGTGGGCGACCGCCGCCGGGGTGCTCGGCGCGCTCAGCGGATCGACGATCGGCTCCGGGGTGGCGCGTTGGCACGACCTGCAGCGGATCCAGCCGGTGCCGGTATCCCGGGTCGTCCCGTCGCTGGCCGCCTTCCTCGTGCTGGTGGCCGGTGCCGTGGTCACCACGCAGGCGATCCTGGGCAGTGACTTCGGCTGGCGTTCGATGACGTTCGTGTCGCTCGTCGTACTCGGGGGGTTGCCGGCCGGGGCCACCATCGCGGGACTGCGGATCGTCTCGATGCGAGGGCTTACCGGCACCCCGGGTGAGCAGTTGGCCGCGTTGATGCGACTGCGGCGGATCCTGGTCCGCGTGTTGCAGATGATGGGCTCGCTGCTGCTGATGATGGTGCTGGTCGGGGCGACCGCGGTGGGCTGGGGCGGCTCGGAGCGGATTCCCCAGTCGACCGCGTTCGCGATCGGGGCGGCCGGCACGATCCTGATCGCGCTGATGCACGTACCCACCGCCACCCTGCTGCGTCGCCGCTGCCAGGTGTACGTGGACGAGTTCTCGGACCTCGCGCACGTGGCGAAGGCCGACCTGATCACCGCCGCCGAGGACCGGATCAAGTTGGAGGAGATCCTCGGGGTCAACCGCACCTCGGTCAGCGAGCTGCAGTCCGGTCTGGTCATCCTCGGCCCGCTGCTGGCCACCACGATCGCCGCCGTCATCCCCAAGTTCTGACCGGGTGTCGGCACGGTCAGGGACGGACGGTGACGTACCAGCCGTGGTGGTCGGTGTGCCGCATCGGATAGCGCCGGGCCGGCCCGAGGCCGACGTCGCCGTTGGTGATCAGATGCTGGACGTTGCCGTCCCCGAGGTGCCGGTGGTCGGCGGGGACGCAGTCCCGCACGCCCTGCGTGCCGTCGAGGCGCAGATTCAGGTCGCCCGCGACGAGCGCCGGGGCCGGGGAGCCGACCGCCGCCCGCATCGCGGGTATCTCCACCTCCAGCAGCTGCCGGCACTGCCGCAACGCCATCGAGGTGGCGGAGTACGTCAGGTGGGTGGTGCAGGCGTAGTAACTGTCGACTGCCGCCACGCCCGACGGGTCGAGGGGACGGCCGACCGAACCCCCGGTCGGCTCACCCAGTTCGGCGCAGGGACTCCGACCCGCCTCGGGGCAGAACGTCCGGACCGCCGGCAGCGTTTCCGCCGCGACGGCGGGTGGTCCGGTCGTGGGCGGTGGTGCGGGCCGGCCCTGCCCGCACGCGGCCAGCGACGCCCCGACGGGCAGCAGTGCTCCGACGAGCGGCAGCAGCGCCCCGACGAGGGGCCGGGACCGGACCGCCCGGACGGGCGCTGACGTGGGACGTCGCCGACGCCAGCGCCGAACGGCACTCCTCGCCGGCACCGTGTGGGCCGTCAGGGGTTGCGGGCCACGGCGCCGTAGGCGTCGATTCCCTCGGCGTCGGGGTCGTCCGGCCGCCACAGGGTGATCGGCACCAGACCCGGCTCCAGGAGGGTCAGGCCCGCGAAGCACTCGGCCAGTTGGTCGGGGCTGCGCAGGATGTACGGGACGCCGCCGCTCTGCGCCAGCCGGTCGGCGCCGGCGACCACCGACGGGCTGGTGTCGGTACCGTCCCAGAGCACCAGGTGGCTGCCGCTGGGGACGGCGTCCATCACCCGGCCCACGATCGAGCGCACCACCGCGAGGTCCGGCTCGTAGCCGAGCACACCCATGAACATCACCGCGACCGGTTTTTGGAGGTCCAGGGTTTCGCCGGCCTCGGCGAGGATCGTGGCCGGGTCGTGGTAGTCGGCGTGTACGTACCTGGTCACGCCCTCGGTGCTGGAGTCGGCGAGCAGGGCGCGGGCGTGCACCAGCACCATCGGGTCGTGGTCGACGTAGACGATCCGGGACTCCGGCGCGGCCTCCTGGGCGACCTGGTGGGTGTTCTGCATGGTGGGCAGGCCGGTTCCGATGTCGAGGAACTGCCGGATCCCCGCCTCGGCGGCCAGGGACCGTACCGCGCGGATGAGGAACTGTCGGGACTGGCGGGCCATGACGACGATCTCCGGATACACCTCGGCGACGGCGTCTCCGGCGGTGCGGTCGGCGTGGAAATTGTCCTTCCCGCCCATCCAGTAGTTCCAGATCCGCGCCGCGTGCGGGACGTCGAACTGCAGTTGCGCGGCGAGGTCGGGATCGGGTTCGGCCATGGTGGTGCTCCTCTGTGCGGATCGTCGGGTGTGGACCGAGAGGGCGACGGGATCGGCACATCGTACGTGGCCGAACATGAATCCCTCTCGGACCCGGATGGTTGCGGTTCCGGGGCGGGGCAGAGCGCCGGACTCCACCCCGCACGCCCGCGCGGGCCCGGTCGTCGGACCCGCCGCGTCATGTCCCGTTGTTGCCCGTCGCCGGGGTGGACGTACTGGTCACCAGCTCCACCCGGCGGTTCTCCGCCCGGTTGGCGGGGGAGGTGTCGGGCACCTTCAGTCGGGCCTCGCCGTACCCCCGGCTGGTCAACCGGTCGGCGGCGACGCCCTGGTCGAGCAGGAAGGTGAGCACCGCCTTGGCCCGTACCCGGCTGAGCACCAGGTTCGACGCGGCCGAACCGCTGGAGTCGGTGTGGCCCTCGATGCGGATCCGGGTACTCGGGTTGTCCCGCAGGATCCGGCCCAGCCGGACCAGGCTCGCCCGAGACGCCGAGGTGAGCGAGGCGCCACCGAGGGCAAAGGTGAGCGGCGGCAGTCCGGCGATCTGTTCGCGTACGTCGGCGACCCCGAGCCGGTCGACCAGCCCGACGCCGCCGCCTCGGGCGGCCGCGAGCACCCTGGCCTTCCGTACCTCCGAGGAGGCGGTGCCGATCAGGGTGAGTGTCCCGCCGTCCAAGGCCACCGTCGCATCGTCGGCGTCGCGGCCGAGCGCGGCCAGCACCCCGGGCAGGCTGGACAGCCCCGTGTCGGTCACGCCGTCGTCGACCGTCAGCCGCTCGTCGACGTCGTCGGTCCCGACCACGTCGGCGGCGGCGCGGACCAGCGCGGTGCGAAAGCCTTCACCGGGCACGGTGCCGCTGATCGACACCGTGCCGTCGGCCATGGTCAGCAACACCGATGGCGGTACGGGCACCGGGGCCGGCTCCGATTCGCGTGGCACCTCGGCCTTGGCCGCGCGTACGCCCTCCAGGGCCCGGACGATGTCGAGCGCCTGTCGGGCCTCGCCCGGCGAGGTGGCCCGCAGCCGTCCGTCGCGCCCGGTGAAGCTGACCCGGACGTCGGAGAGGCCGGCGGTGTGCAGCGCCTGTGTCGAGCGCTGGGTGAGGTCCGCCTCCATCCGGTGTCGGTTCGGGAACTGCTGGGCGGTGAGCAGGACGGCCAGGCCGAGGAGCGCGACCACCAGGCCGACCAGCGGGTGGAACCGGCGTGTCCCCCCTGTTGTCGCCGGCGGGGGCGTGAGCGGCGTGGTCCTCGAAGCGGTGGTCCTCAGCTCCCTGGTCATCAACGCTGTCCCGCCTCGGTCTCGTGCCCGGCCGCCTCGTGCCCGGTTGCCTCCGTGTCGCGGCCGGCCACCAGCCGCAGGGTGAGTTCGGCGAAGCCGTCCTCGTCACCGTCGGCGAGCAGGCGGGCCTGCCGGCCCCAGGTCACCAGACTCGGGGCGAAACTGAGCCCGGCGGCCTCGATGGCGGCCCGCCGGGTGCTGTCGTCGGTCTCGGCGAGCTGCCCGAAGGTGTGGATGCCGGCGGCCCGCAGCGCGGCGGCCATCTTCGGCCCGATGCCCTCGATCCGTTCCAGGTCGTCGTCGGGTACGGCGGCGGGTTCGGTCATCGTGGCCACCCCCGCGGCCACCGGTCGGGCCTCGTGGTCGGTGGCGACCGTCCGGACGTCCTGGTCCGTGGATGACGTCGGGACGTCCTGGTCGGCTGTTGCGGGCGGGACGCCGTGGTCCGTGCCCGACGGCGGTACGCCGTGGTCCGTGGTCATCCGGATCGGATCTCCGGCGGGTACCGGCGGAACACTGTGTTCCCTGGTCGCCGGTCGGGCGGTCGACTCGACGGCAGCCGGTGGAAGGTCGTGTTCACCGGTCGCCGGCCGGCTGGCGGTGTCGGCCGGGGGCGGTGACTGGGTTCTGGTGCCCCAGACCAGCCAGCCGACGAGCAACCCCAGAAGGAACGCCGCCAGAATGATGAAGAGCGACTGGTTGACGAACCAGGCCACGTTTTTCCTCCATGCCGATTGTCGGGATGCGTCTTTCGGGCTCGGTCAGCACGTGGGTACGTCCGGTCCGCAGAATATGTACATGCGGACGGATAGGGTGCCGAATGAGTGGGCCGAACGCGCGGTCGCGATCATCCTATATGGACGGACCGCGCCCCGGTACGCGAATGTATCGCAATAAGATCACAATTTTCTTTAGTGTTCGCTGGGGCTGTGGGCTGGTCATTCATTCACCCGAAAAGGTTGACCCCGGTTCGTCGTCGACGAGCTGAGAAATGGTGGGGCGGGCGTTTACGGTCACATCTCTGACCTCGCTACCGTCACTCCGTCGTGGGCTGCGTAATTGTTGTTCCTGCCTTCCGGAGGCCCCTGTGAAACTGGAGAACTGTCGGCGGGACGTGTCCGAACCAATATGTCCGGTGATTGTCGGCACAGGGGAGGGGGTGCTGGATCAGGCAACGGCGCTTCTCCGGCCGGCCGCCGCGGCCTCCGTTGCCCAACGGGCAAGGCCAACCGGCGCGGCCTCCGTCGCCCGACCGGGAGCCCGACCGGGAGCCCGACCGGGAGCCCGACCGGGAAACCGGCCGACTTCGCCAGGGAATGTCGCATGAGGGGCTTTTCATGGGCGTATATGGCTGTTAGCGTGCTCCCTCATCGATCATCCGGCCGGGTTGACCTCGTCAGGTGTCCCAGGGCGTACTCGGCCACCAGCCCGGGAAGGAAACCGATGGTTCGAACCCTGCGACTGGCCGTCACGGCCGGCGTCGTCACGCTGCTCGGTACGGTGGGAACACCGACGGTCGGCGCGGCGGCCGTCCCCGAAGGCCGGATCGTCGCTGTGCCCGGCGCGGAGGTGGTGCCCGACAGCTACATCGTGGTGCTGAGGGTGACCACCACCACGGCCGGTGCCACCGCGGTGAACGGTAAGGCGAAGGCGCTCGCCGGCCGACACGACGCCGTGGTGCGCACCACGTTCTCGCACGCTCTGCGGGGCTTCTCCGCCACCATGTCGGCCCGACAGGCGCGCCGGCTCGCCGCCGACCCGTCCGTTGCCTACGTGCAACCCAACGTCGTACACCGGATCTCCGCGACCCAGAGCAACCCGCCGTCGTACGGGCTGGACCGGATCGACCAGCGGAACCTGCCGCTCAGTTCGACGTACGCCTACGACCGGACCGCGTCGAACGTCCGCGCGTACGTCATCGACACCGGCATCCGGACCGGTCATGCCGACTTCGGCGGACGGGCGAGCAGCGGCTTCGACGCGGTGGACGGTGGTACGGCCGACGACTGCAACGGCCACGGCACCCACGTTGCCGGCACGGTCGGCGGATCCGCGTACGGGGTGGCGAAGGCGGTACGCCTGATCGCGGTACGGGTCCTCGACTGCGCGGGAAGCGGCACCACCGAGCAGGTCGTCGCCGGGATCGACTGGGTCACCAGGAACGCGGTCAAGCCGGCGGTGGCGAACATGAGCCTCGGCGGCGGCGTCGACCCCGCCCTCGACGACGCCGTACGCCGGTCGATCGCCTCCGGGGTCAGCTACTCGATCGCGGCAGGCAACGGACTGCTCGGGCTCATCCCGCTCGACGCCTGCACGCAGTCGCCGGCCCGGGTGGCCGAGGCGATGACGGTGTCCGCGACCGACCGTACCGACCGCAAGCCGCTCTGGGCCAACCACGGCAGGTGCGTCGACGTCTTCGCCCCCGGGATCGACATCAGCTCGGCGTGGAACACCGCCGACGGGGCGACGAACACCATCAGCGGTACCTCGATGGCGGCGCCGCACGTCGCCGGTGCCGCCGCTCTCTACCTCTCCGCGCATCCGGGAGCGTCGCCGGCCCAGGTGCACGCGGCGATCGTCGACAGCGCCACCACGGGCGCGGTCGGCGGTCCCGGACTCGGCTCGCCGAACCGCCTCCTCTACACCGGCGACCTCTGACGCGGCCGTGGGTGCCCCGCCGGTGGGGCACCCACGGGCACGTCGGAGCGGATCGGGCCGACCGGTCCGAGGCTGTCCTGTCCGGACCGTCGGGGGCGGGCCGGGCCGGAATCAGGAGCCGTTCGGGCATGGCGCACCGTCGGGTCACCGGGTAGAAACATCCCCATCCACCACTGTGCCCGACGTGCCGTGGCCGGCCGACTGGGAGAGCGCTCTCACCGCCGCGGCCGCCGCCCGGGCCGTACCGCCACGAGCAGGGAGACGCCCTGGTGAATCACTTCTCCACGGAACCGCCGCCGCGGTCGCCCCGCCCGCGACGACGGACCGGATGTGCCCGACCCACCGAGAACCACCCCGACGGCGGCCCGTCCGTCACCGGCTGGTCAACCGGGCCGCACCGCTCGGCCTCGTGCTGGTGACGGTCGCCGCGCTGACCCTGACGAACCCGGCGGCGTCCGTCGAGCGGATCCGGGCGGCCCTCGACGCGACGCACGCCGCGCAGATCGACAACGAGATGGGAACCAACCGGTACGCCTTCCTGTTCCGGCCCGGCACCTACGGGAGCGCCGAGCGGCCCCTGCAGATCAGGGTCGGGTACTACACCGAGATCGCCGGGCTGGGCGCCTCGCCGACCGACGTGGTCATCAACGGCAAGGTCGAGGTCTACAACCGCAGCACGTGGAGCCAACCGGAAGACCCCCGCGTACGCGGGCGGGCGGCTGTGAAGCGTGAACCCGGCACGGCACCCGCCGGTCAGACCGGGACCGTCCCACCGCAAGGTCGGACTACCAATCGTGTGCTCACTAAAGTGCACTGAAAGGTAACGGTACGCCGGCTACAAGGTCGGCGACCGGGTACGCCACCACACCCTGTACGGCGGTGGCGTGTACGTCTTCAACCAGAACAACCCGTCGATCCACACCGAGAACGGCTTCGAGGTGCCGGTGACGCCGGGGGTCCGGTTGCACCACGTGATGACGGTGAACCTGAGCGCCGGCACGATCGACCACGTGGTCAACGGCCTGGGTGACCCGGCCGACACCACCCGGACCGGTGCGCCGGTCCATCTGACGGAGTATCCGGTTCCCTGACCGGAGTCACCCGGCCGGCCGTCGACGTGAACGGCCGGCCGGGTCAACCGGTGGTGGTGCCAGCGGCCGGCAGCAGCCGGTCCAGTTGCGCGCGCTGGTCGGCGCGGGTTCGTTCGATCTCGGCGGCGACGGCCCGGGTGGCCGGTTCGACACCGTGCTCCCGCTCGGCCCGGGCGAGCCGGACCGACTGGTCCAGGTGGGCGCGCACCAGTTCGGCGAAGAGCTCGGCGGCGGCCCGGCCGGTGGCCCGGCGTGCCGCCGCGAGCTGTGCCGGGGTCGCCATCCCCGGCATGTCATGGCCCTCGTGCGGGTTCCGCGCGGGGCCGCCGGATTGTCCGTACAGGGCACGTAGCCGGGGCAGCGTGTCGTGGTGGGATGCCTCGAACCGGCGAATCAGCGCGCGCAGTCGCGGGTCGTCGACCCGTTCGGGTAGTTGGTCGAAGACCGGGATGATCCGTTCGTCCATCGCGATGGTCAGCTGCAGCCAGGCCCGGTCGGTGGCGCCGAACCCGCTCGGCGCCTCGGAGGCCGTGACGGTGTCGGTCGGCACGGTCCCGGCGGCCGGAGAGCGGGATCCGGTGACGGGTGCGCCGGACCCGGCGCCCGGAGGGCCGGTGCCGACGGTCGGCGGGCTGACCTCCGTGGCGGGCGGACCGCCACCGCCGCCACCGCAGCCGGCCAGGGCGACCAGGACGGCCAGCAGAAGGATGAGGGTCGGGGTGCGGTGACGGCGCGATCGCACGGATCCTCCCGAGGGGTTAGGGGAGCGCTCCCTGGGCTGTTCTCCGCCATCCGGTGATGTCCGTCGAGGTTCCGGGCCGATCGGGAGCCGGCGGACCGCTCTGGGGCAGGTTGATCAGCAGGGGGATGGATCTACATTGACACATGGCCATGTGTCGGTCAAAGTAAAAAGATGAGAGAGCGCTCTCTCTGTCGCTCTCTCCCCTCCACCGTCCACCCCGGGACTACCGATGGACCGGGTCGTCCACCGCCCGGCGGCAGCACGCCGTCCCCGCCCGGATGCACGCCGACCACGTCCGGGTCTACCAGTAGGAGTCGTCATGTACCGGACCACCCTCCGCAGACGGCCGCGTACCCTCTCGCTCGCCGTCGCCCTGCTCGCCCTGCTCGGCGGCTACCTGGTGGCCGGCGCCGCACCGGCCGCCGCCGCCGACGTCCTGCTCTCCCGGGGCCGCCCGGCCACCGCCTCCTCCGCCGAGAACGGCGGCAGCCCCGCCGCGAACGCGGTCGACGGCAACCCCGGCACCCGCTGGTCCAGCGCCTTCGCCGACCCGCAGTGGTTGCGGGTCGACCTCGGCGCCACCGCCACGGTCAACCGGGTCGTGCTGCGCTGGGAGGCCGCGTACGCCCGGACGTTCACCGTCCAGACGTCGTCGGACGGCAACACCTGGACCACCATCCACACCACCACGAACGGGACCGGCGGCGTCCAGGACCTCGCCGTCTCCGGCACCGGCCGGTACGTCCGGCTGTACGCCACCCAGCGGGCCACCCAGTTCGGCGTTTCACTCTGGGAGTTCGAGGTGCACGGCACCGGGGGCACCCCGCCGCCGACCAACCCGCCGCCGGGCGGGCCGATCGTGCGGGTCTCCGAGTTCCTCGCCGACTGCCCGTTCAGCCACCGGCTGCCGGACGACCCGATCATCTACCCGAACCTGCCGGGCGCCTCGCACATGCACAGCTTCTTCGGCAGCCGGGTGACCAACGCGTACACCAACGTCGGTGACCTGCTCGCCGGTGCCACCAACTGCAACCCGGTGGTCGACACGTCGTCGTACTGGGTTCCCACCCTCTACGCCGACAACCAGCCGGTGGAGCCGGTCACCGGGATCTTCTACTACCTGGGCGAGGGGGTCCGGGACGACGTGATCGCCCGGATCCAGCCGTTCCCGCTGGGCCTGCGGATCGTCGCGGGCAACGCCCGTGCCACCGGACCGGACGAGACCACCATCTCCCGGTGGTCGTGCCTGCACCACAACGAGGTCGGGGCGTCGAAGGACTTCATCACCTGCCCGGCCGACAGCATGCTGGAGTCCTACCTCGACTTCCCACAGTGCTGGAACGGCCGCGACCTCGACTCGCCGGACCACAAGAGCCACATGGCGTACCCGGTCGGCGGCGACTGCCCGGCCACCCACCCGGTGCCGGTGCCGAAGCTGCGCCAGGTGCTGCGGTACCCGGTCAACGGCCCGGCGTCACGCTTCCGACTGGCCTCCGGCGGAGGGTTCACCATGCACGGCGACTTCTTCAACGCCTGGCCGGAGGAGGAACTGGCCCGTCGGGTCCGGGACTGCATCCGGCCGATCATCAAGTGCGGGACCGACGGCCGTCCGTGACCGACACCACTCCCGCCGGCCCGGTCACCCGGGCCGGCGGGGCGTCCGGCCGGTGCCCAGGGGGCCCGGCGACGGGGCCGGGCGCGGTGACCGCTGGTGCTATAACTGTGCCATGACGGCCCGCCAGGCGGACGCGACGGGACGCCCCACGCTCGAGCAGGTCGCCGAGGCGGCCGGGGTGTCCAGGGCCACCGTCTCCCGGGTCATCAACGAGGTGCCCACCGTGGACCCGCGCATCCGGGCCGCGGTCGAGCGGGCGATAGCCGAGACCGGGTACGTTCCGAACCTCGCCGCCCGTTCCCTCGTCACCCGACGGACCGACTCGATGGCCCTGATCGTCTCGGAGGCGCCCGGGCACAACGGCTACGAGGCGCCGTTCCTGCAACGGATCTTCACGGATCCGTACATCGGTCGGGTCACCGCCGGGGCGCAGGAGGTGCTCCGCCCCCGGGGCATCCACCTCGTCATCATTCCGGCGGACCCGCCGGCCCACCACATGGTCACCCGCTACCTGCGGCAGGGGCACGTCGACGGGGTGCTGCTCATCTCGAGTCACGGCGCCGACCCACTGTCCCAACACCTGGTCGACCTCGGCATCCCGGCCGTCCTGTCGGCCCGACCCGGCCGTCCGGTGCCGGTCAGCTACGTCGACGTCGACCAGCAGGCCGGTGCCCGGCTGGCCGCCGAGCATCTGGTCGACCGGGGTCGGCGCCGGCTGGCCACCGTCTGCGGTCCGCAGGACATGCCGGCCGGGCAGGACCGGCTTGCCGGCTTCCGAGCAGCGGTCACGGCCCGCCTCGGGGTCGAGGTGCCGTTCGTCCGGGGCGACTTCACCCGGGGCAGTGGCGAGGCGGCGACCCACCGGCTGGTGGACCGGCACCCGGACATCGACGGCCTCTTCGTCGCCAACGACCTGATGGCCGAGGGTGCGGTGCGGGCCCTCCAGGAGCGCGGCCACCGGGTGCCGGAGGACGTCGCGGTGGTCGGCTTCGACGACAGCATCGCCGCCCGGGAGTCGCATCCGCAGCTCACCACGGTCCGCCAGCCGGTCGAGGAGATGGCCGGGGAGATGGCGCAGTTGCTGCTCGCCCAACTGCGTGACCCGCAGCGGGCGGCGCGCTCGGTCATCTTCGCCCCGACCCTGGTCGTCCGGCAGTCGGCCTGAACACCTGCACCGGCCGGGAAGAGCGGACGTACGACGGTCAGCCGCGGCTCGACCGGTGCTCGGCGGGGGAACGGACGGCGTCCCCGCTGTACCGCCGGCCCCCCGGCTGTCCGAGTGCCCGGCATCGCCTACCCTTCCCCATCCGTCGACAGACACCGCCCGCCGGACGTGCCGGTCCCGGCCGGCGTTACCGTCACGGTGCGGCCCGAGGGTTGCCGTGGCGTACCCCCCCCGCCCCGGGCGCCCGGTGGCCGCCCCTGTGACACCAGCACCCCCGGAAGGATCGTTCATGCTCAACGCCGCTGTCGCCCTGGACCCCGCCACCGTGGTGGCCCCGGTCAACCGCCGTACCTTCGGATCGTTCGTGGAACACATGGGACGGTGCGTCTACACCGGCATCTACGAGCCGGGACACCCGCTGGCCGACGGGGACGGCTTCCGCACCGACGTACTGGCGCTGGTCCGGGAACTGGGGGTGAGCGTGGTGCGGTATCCGGGTGGCAACTTCGTCTCCGGCTACCGGTGGGAGGACGGCATCGGACCGGTCGCGGACCGGCCGCGCCGCCGGGACCTGGCCTGGCACAGCGTCGAAACCAACGAGGTCGGCGTCGACGAGTTCGCCCGCTGGGCGTCCCGGGCCGACCTCGAGATCATGTACGCGGTCAACCTCGGCACCCGGGGCGTGCAGGAGGCGCTCGACGTGCACGAGTACGTCAACCACGGCGGCGGGACGTACCTGTCCGACCTGCGTCGGGCCAACGGCGCGAAGGAGCCGTACGGGATCCGGATGTGGTGTCTCGGCAACGAGCTGGACGGGCCGTGGCAGATCGGCCACAAGACGGCCCAGGAGTACGGGCTGCTCGCCGCCAACACCGCCCGGGCGCTCCGGGCCGCCGAGCCGGACCTGGAACTGGTCGTCTGTGGCAGTTCCGGGTCGTCGATGCCGACCTTCGGCGCCTGGGAGGCCACGGTCCTGGAGCACACCTACGACCTTGTCGACTACATCTCCTGCCACGCCTACTACGAGGAGCGTGACGGCGACCGGGGTTCGTTCCTGGCCAGCGCCGTGGACATGGACCACTTCGTGGACAGCGTCGTCGCCACCGCCGACAGTGTGGGCGCCCGGCTGCGCAGCAAGAAAAAGATCATGATCTCGTTCGACGAGTGGAACGTCTGGTACCTGACCCGCTTCCAGGAGCAGCAGGGCCAGCTGGGGCAGCCGACGTCGGCGGAGTGGGGGGTGGCGCCCCGGGTGATCGAGGACGAGTACAACGTCACCGACGCCGTGGTGGTGGGCAACCTGCTGATCTCCCTGCTCCGGCACAGCGACCGGGTCACCGCGGCCTGCCTGGCCCAGCTGGTCAACGTGATCGCGCCGATCCGGACCGAACCGGGTGGTCCGGCCTGGCGACAGACGATCTTCCACCCGTTCGCCCGGACCGCCGCGCTGGCCCGGGGCGACGTGCTCGCCACCCGGCTCGACTCGCCGACCTACGTCACCGAGCGGTACGGCGAGGTGCCGGTGGTGGACGCGGTCGCCACCCACGACCCGGCCAACCGGGACGTGGTCCTCTTCGCGGTCAACCGCGACCAGCACCAGCCGGTCCGGCTGACGGTCGACCTGAGCCGGTTCGGTGGCGAGTGGGACGTCGCGGAGGCGTGGACGCTCACCGACGACGACCTGACCGCGACGAACACGGCCGAGGCTCCCGACCGGGTCACCCTGCGTCCGGCCGACGCTGGCCCGGTCGAGGCCGGCACCGCCACAGTGGAGCTTCCCCGGGTCTCCTGGAACGCGGTCCGGCTGCGCCGTCGGGCGGACTGACGCCGGTCGGCCCCGACGTTGAGGCCGGCGGCACCCGTGGCCCGGCCACCGTTGGTGGCCGGGCCACCTCGGGCCGGTTGCTCGGGAGTCACTCACCTACACTGGCGGAGATCCCCGCACCCGCCCGTCACCGTTGCGGTGCCGCCGTGGCCGTCGCGCCCGAGAGGACGCGACCCCGGCAGGGCCGGCGGGAGACGGACGTAGGCGGCGGGAAGGCGGGGGAGCGAGATGGTGATGCGCGATCCCGCGATGACCGACGTGGCCCGCCTCGCCGGGGTATCCCACCAGACGGTGTCGCGAGTGCTCAACGGGCACCCGAACGTCCGGGAGCAGACCCGGTTGCGGGTCCAGGCCGCCATCGCCGAACTCGGCTACCGACCCAACCGCGCGGCCCGTGCCCTGGTCACCGGCCGCTCGCAGGTGATCGGTGTGGTGGCGCAGAACACCACCCTCTACGGCCCGGCGTCCCTGCTGGCCGCCTTCGAACAGGCGGCCGCCGAGGCGGGCTTCGCGGTCAGTGTCGGCAGCGTCCGCAACCTGGACCACCGTTCCATCTCGGCGGTCGTCGAGCGGCACCTGACCCACCGGGTCGCCGGCATCGTGGTGATCGCGCCGGTCGAGTCGGCCGGAGAGGCGCTGGAGCGGTTGCCCAAGGACGTGCCCCTGGTCACCGTCGACGGCGATCCGTGCCGGCCGGTGCCGCTGGTCACCGTCGACCAGATCGCCGGTGCCAGGGCGGCGACCCGGCATCTGCTGGACGCGGGCCACCGTACGGTGTGGCACGTCTCGGGGCCGGCGGACTGGTTCGACAGCGCGGGCCGGATCGAGGGCTGGCGGGACGAGTTGCTGGCGGCGGGTGCCGAGGTACCGCCGGTGATGCCGGCGGACTGGTCCGCCGCCTCCGGCTACCGGTGCGGTCAGCTGCTGGCCCGGATGCCGGAGGTCACCGCCGTCTTCACCGCGAACGACCACCTCGCGCTCGGTGTGCTGCGGGCGCTGAGTGAGTCCGGCCGCCGGGTGCCCGACGAGGTCAGCCTGGTCGGCTTCGACGACGTGCCGGAGGCGGCGTACTTTATGCCGCCGTTGACCACGGTGCGCCCCGACTTCGCCGCGGTGGCCGAGGCGAGTCTCGACCTGCTGCTGGCCCAGCTCGGACCCGGTGATCCCGGCACTCTGCGTCGGACCGTCGCGCCGACCCTGGTCCGCCGGGCCAGCGTCGCGGCACCGCCCGGCTGAACCGTGTCGACCGGGCGGCTCAATCCGACAGCGGTGCGCGGGTGCGGCGGCGGGCTCGGCCCGGACTGGCCGTACTGGCCCGGGCCACCAGTTCCGGCGCGAGCACCACGTGGTCGGGCGGTGCCGCGTCGTGCTGCTGGTCGATCTGGTGGAGCAGCACCGTGAGACTGCGCCGACCGAGTTCGGCGAAGTCCTGCCGGACCGTGGTCAGCGGCGGGATGAAGTACTCCGAGTCGGGCGTGTCGTCGAAGCCGACCACGCTGACCTGCTCGGGCACCCGGCGGCCGGCCTCGTGCAGGGCACGCAGCACCCCGAGCGCGATCTGGTCGTTGCCACAGAAGATCGCGGTCACCGAGGGGTCGGCGGCCAACAACCTGCCCTGTTCGTAGCCGGAGCGGGCGGTCCACGCGCCCGGCTCGACGGGGGGCACGATCGCCCCGGCGGCGTAAAGGGTACGTCGCCAGCCCTCGATCCGTTCGTGTGCCTCGGGCCAGTCCGGCGGACCGGCCACGTGGTGGACCGTGGCGTGGCCGAGGTCGAGCAGGTGCTGGGTGGCCAGCCGGGCTCCGTCGGCGTTGTCGATCCGTACGGTGGGCACGGCGTCGTCGTCGACCGCGCCGCCCACTCCGACGCTGGCCAGCCCGGCCGGGACCTGCAGCAGCGCGTTGGTGACCGTGGGCTTCGGTGCGATCGCGACGATTCCCTCCACCGACTGTTGGCAGAGCCGGTCGATGGCGTCGAGTATCGACTGACGGTCGAGGTTCGGCACCGTCGCGACACTGACGAAGTAGCCGGCCCGCCGGGCGGCGTCCTCGATGCCGTAGAGCATCGAGGCGGGCCCGAACAGCGTGGTCTCGAAACCGATGATGCCCAGCGTGCGCGACCGGCGGGTGACCAGCGTACGAGCGGCGAGGTTGCGCCGGTAGTTCAGCGCCCGCATCGCCTCCAGGACCCGTAGCCGGGTCTCCTGGCGGACGTTCGGGTGGTCGTTGAGCACCCGCGACACGGTCTGGTGGGACACGCCGGCCAGCCGGGCGACGTCCCGCATGACCGAGCCGCGTTGGCGGATCCGCGCCGCCTCAGCCGGTCCGGTGTCTCCGTCTCCGGGCGGGGGATTCAACCGCACGTGATCCTCCTGATCTTGATGTTACCGATCACACTCTACCGGCCGTGAGCGGTGTTCGGCCGACACCGCCTCGGTCGAGCGCTCGTCGGTGCGGTGGGTAACGCGCCGGAAACGTTCTCGCAGTCGGTCTTGACGCCGAGATAGAGAACGGTAACATTCTCGCACGCGGCATGTGATGAAGGACACCGACCGCTCCGTGGTGGACGTGGCTCCGCTCTGATCTGTCGTCCGCGCCGGGACTGTCCCGGTGGCAGCTCCATCACCGTCGATCGTCAGTCAGCACCTCAAGATCAGAAATGTGATCGTTCACCTCGACCGGCCGGCAGGCCGGCGAGCCGCGCCGGGGGCGCGGACCGATCCGCCGCCCTGCCGGCGGCAGACGACAGGAGGGCGCAGTGTTCAAGAGATGGTCCGTGGCGGTGCTCGGCGGCGTGCTGGTCGCCGCGACGCTCTCCGCCTGCGGTGGCGGTAACGGGTCCGGCGGCGCCGACGACGGCCGGATCACCATGGGTTTCTCGCAGGTGGGTGCGGAGAGCGGGTGGCGTACCGCGAACACCGACTCGGTACGGAAGGCCGCCGAGGAGGCGGGCATCGAACTGAAGTTCTCCGACGCCCAGCAGAAGCAGGAGAACCAGATCAAGGCGATCCGCAGCTTCGTCCAGCAGAAGGTCGACGTGATCGCCTTCTCGCCCGTGGTCGAGTCCGGTTGGGACACGGTCCTCAAGGAGGCGAAGGACGCCGGCATTCCGGTGATCCTCACCGACCGGGCCATCGACTCGCCGGACAAGTCGCTGTACAAGACCTTCCTCGGCTCGGACTTCGTCGAGGAGGGCAAGAAGGCCGGTCAGTGGCTGGTCGAGGCGTACCAGGGCAAGTCGGAGCAGGTGAACATCGTCGAGCTGCAGGGCAGCACCGGTTCCGCCCCGGCCAACGACCGTCGCGACGGTTTCGCGGAGGTGATCAAGGCTGACCCGAAGTTCAAGGTCATCGCCTCGCAGACCGGTGAGTTCACCCGGGCGAAGGGCAAGGAGGTGATGGACGCGTTCCTCAAGGCGCACACCGACATCGACGTGCTCTACGCGCACAACGACGACATGGGCCTGGGCGCGATCGAGGCCATCGAGGCGGCCGGCAAGAAGCCCGGCGTCGAC
Organism: Plantactinospora sp. B5E13; assembly: GCF_039871775.1. Lineage (NCBI taxonomy): Bacteria > Bacillati > Actinomycetota > Actinomycetes > Micromonosporales > Micromonosporaceae > Plantactinospora > Plantactinospora sp. B5E13. The sequence continues at coordinate 41,224 of NZ_JBDPLT010000019.1, read as the reverse complement.
ATCACAATCATCACCGTCGACGCGGTGCGCGACGGCATGCAGGCCCTCGCCGACGGCAAAATCAACTTCATCGTCGAGTGCAGCCCGTTGCTCGGGCCACAGCTGATGGACCTCGCCAAGAAGGTCGTGGCCGGGGAGACCGTCCCGGACCGGGTGGTGACCGAGGAGACCACCTTCACCCAGGAGCAGGCGAAGGCCGTGCTCCCGCAGCGCCAGTACTGAGCACGATCAGCGACGACGGGACACCGACCGCCCCGGCCGAACCAGGCCGGGGCGGCGGGCTCGGGACGGGGAGGACATGGCCGAGGCAGCACCGATCCTCACGATGACCGGCATCAGCAAGCGGTTCCCCGGCGTGGTCGCCCTGGCCGGGGTGGACTTCCGGATGCTGCCCGGCGAGGTGCACGCCCTGATGGGCGAGAACGGCGCCGGGAAGTCGACCCTGATCAAGGTGTTGACCGGGGTCTACGACATCGACGAGGGCGACATCCGACTGGCCGGCGAACCGGTCCGGTTCACCGGCCCGCCGCAGGCCCAACAGGCCGGCATCAGCACCGTGTACCAGGAGGTCAACCTCTGCCCCAACCTCTCGGTGGCGGAGAACATCCAACTCGGCCGCGAACCCCGGCGCCTCGGCGCCATCCGCTGGGCCGAACTGCGGCGCCACTCCAGTGAACTGGTCGGTCGGCTCGGGCTCGACATCGACGTCACCGCGCCGCTCGGCACGTACTCGCTGGCCGTGCAGCAGATGGTGGCGATCGCCCGGGCGGTGGACGTCTCCGCCAAGGTGCTCATCCTCGACGAGCCGACGTCCAGCCTGGACGCCGGTGAGGTCGCCCAGCTGTTCCGGGTCATGCGCCAACTCAAGAGCGAGGGGGTGGCGATCCTGTTCGTCTCGCACTTCCTCGACCAGGTCTACGAGATCGCCGACCGGATGACCGTGCTGCGCAACGGGCGACTGATCGGCGAGTACCGGGTCGCCGAACTCTCCCCGCTGGAACTCGTCGGTCGGATGATCGGCAAGGAGCTCGCCACCCTGGACGAACTGGCCGAACACTCCCGACGTCCACTCGCCACCGTCGAACGGGGCGAACCGGTCGTCGACGCCCGGGAACTGGGACGCGACGGGGCGGTGGCCCCGTTCAGCCTCACCATCCACGCCGGGGAGGTGGTGGGCCTCGCCGGCCTGCTCGGCTCGGGGCGTACCGAGGTGGCCCGGCTGCTCTTCGGCGCGGACCGGGCCGACCACGGCAGCCTCCGGATCGACGGTGCCGAGGTCAGCCTCCGCAACCCCCGGAACGCGATGGGACACCGGATCGCCTTCTGCTCCGAGAACCGGCGTACCGAGGGGCTGGTCGAGGAGCTGACCGTCCGGGAGAACATCATCCTCGCCCTCCAGGCGGCCCGCGGCTGGTCACGGCCGATTCCGCGACGCCGCCAGGACGAGCTTGTCGACCGGTACGTCCGCGCACTGGACATCCGACCGGCGGACCCGGAGGCCCGGGTCGGGCACCTCAGCGGCGGAAACCAGCAGAAGGTGCTGCTCGCCCGCTGGCTGATCACCGAGCCCCGGTTGCTGATCGTGGACGAGCCGACCCGGGGAATCGACGTCGGCGCCAAGGCGGAGATCCAGCGGCTTGTCGTCGAACTCTCCGACGGCGGGATGGCGGTGCTGTTCATCAGCGCCGAACTCGAGGAGGTGCTACGGCTGAGCCACAAGATCGCGGTACTTCGCGACCGGCGGATGGTCGAGCAGGTGGAGAACTCCGAGGACGTCGACGCCGACCGGATCATGCGGACCATCGCCAGTGGAGGTGCGGCATGACATCCCCGGCCACCCTGTCTGCCCTGCTCCGCCACCGGCTGGTCTGGCCGGTCGGCGTACTCGTGCTGCTCATCGTCGGCAACCTCGTCTTCACGCCCAGCTTCCTGTCGATCGAGGTACGTGAAGGCCACCTCTACGGCTCGCTGATCGACATCCTGCGCTCCGCCGCCCCGCTCGCCCTGGTCGCCCTCGGCATGACCCTGGTCATCGCCACCGGCGGCATCGACCTGTCGGTCGGCTCGGTCGTCGCCATCTCCGGAGCGGTCGCCTGCTGGTGGATCGTCGGACTCGGCGACCAGAACAGCCTCGGCGGAGTGCTCGGCGCGGTCGCCCTCGCGCTCGGCCTGTCCCTGTTGCTCGGCGCCGGAAACGGACTGCTCGTCGCCGCCGTCGGCATCCAGCCGATCATCGCGACGCTGATCCTCATGGTCGCCGGTCGCGGGGTCGCCCAGCTCGTCACCGACGGACAGATCATCACGGTGAACTCCGGCCCCTACGAGGTGATCGGAAAAGACTACTGGCTCACCTTCCCGGTCTCGGTCCTCATCGTCGCGGTGATGGTCGCCGGCACCCTGGTGCTCACCCGGCGTACCGCGCTCGGCCTGCTGATCGAGTCGGTCGGCGGCAATCCCACGGCGAGCCGACTGGCCGGCGTCAACGCCCGCCGGCTCACCGTGCTGGTGTACGTCTTCGCCGGTTTCTGCGCCGGTCTGGCCGGCCTGATCGTCAGCTCGAACGTCTCCAGCGCGGACGGCAACAACGCCGGCAACCTCATCGAACTCGACGCGATCCTCGCGGTGGTGATCGGCGGCACCGCGCTGGCCGGCGGCCGGTTCTCCGTCCTCGGCAGTGTGATCGGCGCCCTGGTGATCAAGACGCTGGACATCACCATCTACACGATCGGCGTACCGACCAACACCACCCTGCTGTTCAAGGCGATCGTGGTGGTGGTGCTCTGTCTCGCCCAGTCACCCGCCTTCCGGGCCCGGGTCCTCGGCCGGCGACGGCGCGGACCGGACGTACCCGATCCGGCCCCGCCCACGGCGCGGACAGAGGTGCCGGTGTGAGCCGGCGGGAGCACGTGCAGAGCGAGGAGGCGCGATGACCGACCTGGAGACCCGGACGCCGCCGGCGGCCACCGCCGCCGGCGTCCGTGGCCGCGGCTACCGACCGAACCAGCGGCACGTCCCGGTGCTCGCCACCCTGGGGTTGCTGGTCCTGATGTACGGCGTCGGGGTGGTCAACTACGAGGGCTTCTCCGACACCCAGATCGTGCTGAACATCTTCGTCGACAACGCGTTCCTGCTCGTGGTCGCGGTCGGCATGACCTTCGTGATCCTCACCGGCGGCATCGACCTGTCGGTGGGGGCGGTCGTCGCGCTCACCACCCTGATCGCGGCGGAACTGCTCAACGCCGGCTGGCCGGCCGCCGTGGTGCTGCCCCTGGTCCTGCTCGTCGGTACCACCATCGGCCTCGGCATGGGCTGCATCATCCACTTCTTCGAGGTGCAGCCGTTCATCGCCACCCTGGCCGGGATGTTCCTGGCCCGGGGCCTGTGCTTCCTGATCAGCGACGCGTCGGTGCCGATCGCCGACCCGTTCTGGACCGGCGTCGCGCAGCAGCGGCTCGCGTTCGGCGGGTTCTTCGTCTCGATCAGCGCGGTCGTCGCCGTGCTGGTGGTGCTGGTCGCCGCGTACGTCCTCGCGTACACCCGGTTCGGCCGGACCGTGTACGCCGTCGGCGGCAATCCGCAGTCGGCCGGGCTGATGGGACTGCCGGTGGGTCGTACCCGGATCGTGGTCTACACGATCAGCGGGTTCTGCTCGGCGCTCGGTGGCGTACTGCTCAGTTTCTACATGCTCTCCGGTTACAGCCTGCACGCCCAGGGCATGGAACTCGACGCGATCGCCGCCGTGGTGATCGGCGGAACCCTGCTCACCGGCGGCTCCGGTTACCTTTTCGGCACGGTGCTCGGGGTGCTGGTCTACGGGCTGATCCAGACGATCATCACGTTCCAGGGGGATCTCAGTTCGTGGTGGACCCGGATCGTGATCGGGGTGCTGCTGCTCGCGTTCATCCTGCTGCAGCGGCTGGTCACCCACCGGACGCGCCGTTGACCGGGGGAGTCCGGGCGGGCGGCCGCCCGGACTCCCGTACCGTCGGCGACGGTTCACGGCCGGCGGTCAGTGGACGTACGGCGGTCAGTGGACGTACGGCCAGCCGGCGGCGTCGTAGTTGAGCAGGTTGATGCCGAGCAGGGCCGTGCCGTTGTCGGCGTAGTAGTGGTGGAAGAGGACGTCGCCGTCGACGTCGGCGAGGACCGCCTGGTGGCCGGGGCCGTGCACGCCGCCGTGTCCGGGCAGGATCTCGGTGCCGTCGCCGGAGGTCAACGGCACCCCGTTGCGGTCGAGGAACGGGCCGGTCGGGCTGGTCGCAATCCGTGTGATCCGGGCGCCGTAGGTCGTGATCTGGTGTCATACCGGCTCGGCGGGTCCCCGTACGTCGGGCAGAGCCGGGATAACCTGCCTGCGGTGCCTCGAGGCGCGTGACCGGAGGAGTCGATGCGGAGATGACGGCAGGGCGACCGATGCCCACACAGGACGACGTGCTCGGGTATTTCCGCACGCTGTCGAACTGGGGACGGTGGGGCGACGACGACCAGCTCGGGACGCTGAACCACATCACCGACGACGTCCGGCTGGCGGCGGCCCGGGCTGTGCGCCACGGCAGGAGCGTGTCGTGCGCGTGGGAGGTTGCCGTACCGGAGGAGATGGAGCGGGCGACGACGACGTGTCCGTGCGCCGCCGACATGCCGGGTGCCGAGCAGATGCCGCCCGCCTTCCATGCCGACCGGCGTTGGGGCTTCTCGTCCGAACGGCTCGGCATCACCTTCCACGGCAACACGGTCACGCACGTCGACTCGCCGTGCCACATCTTCTGGGACGGCACGATGTACAACGGGCGGTCGCACTCGTTGGTCGACGCCGGGACGGGATCGGGGTGGGCGGCCGTCACGGCGGCGGCGAACGGGATCGTCACGCGTGGGATCCTGCTGGACATCGCGCGGGTCCGCGAGGTGCCGTGGTTGGAGCCGGGGCAGGCCGTGTTTCCCGAGGATCTCGAGGAGGCCGAGCGGCGCCAGGGTGTGCGGGTCCGGTCCGGCGACGCGGTGCTGCTGCGGACCGGCTATGGCCGCTTCCGCCACGAGGCCGGTGCGGCCGGCGGTGTCACGCAGGCCGGCTGGCACGCGTCCTGCCTGCCGTGGCTCCAGGAACGGGAGGTCGCGCTGATCGGCGCCGACACCCCCCAGGACGTGCAGCCGTCGGGGTACGAGGACGTGTTGATGCCGGTGCACGCCGTGGGTCTCGTCGCGATGGGTCTGTGGCTGCTCGACAACTGCGACCTGGAGGGGTGCGCGACGACGGCTGCCGAGCTCGGCCAGTGGGACTTCCAGCTCGCGGTCGCGCCGGTCCGCTTCGCCGGTACGTCCGGCAGCCCGGTCAACCCGATCGCCACTTTCTGACCTGAGCTGCGACCCGCCGGGCCGGTGCGCGGGTGGCTGCCGCTCTCACGCGCTGCCGCGACGACGGGTCCGGCCACCGGCGAGGGGCGGCCGGACCCGTGTGGTCGTACCCGGTGGTGGACCGGGGTCAGCGGGCGGCGCCGGCGCGGCGCTTGGTCCAGACGTCGAACGCGACGGCGGCCAGCAGGACCAGGCCCTTGACCAGCATGACCCGCTCCGAGGGTGCGTTCAGCAGGGACATCCCATTGTTGATCACACCCATGATCAGGCCGCCGGTGATCGCCCCGACGATCCGGCCGACCCCGCCCTGGACCGCGGCGCCGCCGATGAACGCCGCCGCGATCGCGTCCAGTTCGAACTGGTTGCCGGCGACCGGGTTGGCCTGGTTGAGCCGGCCGGCGAAGATGACCCCGGCGAGGGCGGCGAGCACGCCCATGTTGACGAAGATCCAGAAGATCACCGACTTGACCTTCACGCCGGAGAGCGTGGCGGCGTGCAGGTTGCCGCCCACCGCGTAGATCTGCCGGCCGAAGACGGACCGGTTGGTCAGCACCGAGTAGCCGATCACCAGTCCGGTCAACAGCACCAGCACCCACGGCAGGTTGCGGAACCGGGCCAACTGCACCACCACGAAGAGCAGCACGATCGACGGCATGATGATCCGGAGCAGGAAGACCGGCATCGGGTCGACGGTCTGCTGGTAGCGGATCCGCGCGGCCCGGGACCGCCACTGGGTGGTCGCGATGCCGGCGACCGCGACCAGGCCGATCAGCAGGCTGAACAGGTCCGCGCCGCCGAGCGGCCCGAGGCCGACGTTGCCGAGGTAGCCCTCGGTGAACCCGTTGGAGAGGGTCCGCAGTTCGTCCGGGAACGGGCCGATGCCCTGGTTGCCGAGCGTGGTCAGGGTCAGCGCGCGGAACAGCAGCATGCCGGCGAGGGTGACGATGAACGCCGGGATGCCGAAGTAGGCGATCCAGAAACCCTGCCAGGCGCCGATCAGACCACCGACGACCAGGGTGATCAGCAGCGCCAGCGGCCACGGTACGCCGTGGTTGACGGTCAGTACGGCGGTGACCGCGCCACAGACCGCGACCACCGAGCCGACCGACAGGTCGATGTGCCCGGCGATGATGATCATGATCATCCCGATCGCCAGGATCAGGATGTAGGAGTTCTGCACCACGATGTTGCTGATGTTCTGCGGCTGCAGCATGTCGCCACCGGTCAGCACCGAGAACAGCACGACGATGAAGGCGAAGGCGATGTAGATGCCGCTCTGCCGCAGGTTGATCGTGAACCGGCGGGGAGCGCCGTCGGGGCTGCCCGGCGCGGCCGGGGTGCTGTCGACCGCGAGGTCGGCGTTGGTTGGTGCGACGCTGGTCATCGCGGTCTACTCCTGTCCCTTGGTCATGTATGTCATGAGGCGCTCCTGGGTGGCCTCCGCCCGGGGCACCTCGCCGGTGATCCGGCCGGCCGAGAGCGTGTAGATCCGGTCCGACAGACCGAGCAGTTCGGGCAGCTCGGAGGAGATCAGCAGGATCGCCTTCCCCTCGTCGGCCAACCGGTTGATGATCGTGTAAATCTCGTACTTGGCACCGACGTCGATGCCCCGGGTCGGCTCGTCGAGGATCAGCACGTCCGGATCCGTGAAGATCCACTTGGACAGTACGACCTTCTGCTGGTTTCCGCCGGAGAGGTTGCCGGTCACGCTGAGCACGTTCGGCGCCTTGATGTTCAGGTCCCGGCGGAAGCCGTCGGCGACCTGGTACTCCCGGTTGTCGTCCACCCAGCCCCGCCGGGCCAGCTTGCCCAACCCCGAGGCGGAGACGTTCCGCTTGATGTCCTCGATCAGGTTCAGTCCGTACCGCTTCCGGTCCTCGGTGGCGTACGCGATGCCGTGCCGGATCGCGTCCTGGACGCTGCGCAGCTCGATCGGCTGACCGTCCTTGACGATCCGCCCGGAGATCCGGTGCCCGTACGACCGCCCGAAGACACTCATCGCCAGCTCGGTGCGGCCGGCGCCCATCAGCCCGGCCAGCCCGACGATCTCACCCCGGCGCAGGGTCAGGTTGGCGCCGCTGACCACCCGCCGGTCGTGCTGGACGGGGGAGTAGACGGTCCAGTCCTCGATCCGCAGCACCTCCGTGCCGATCTTCGGCTCGCGCGGCGGGAACCGGTGGTCGAGGTCGCGCCCGACCATGCCGGAGATGATCCGGTCCTCGGTCACCTGGTCGGTGGCCATGTCGAGGGTTTCGATGGTCCGACCGTCCCGGAGGATGGTGATCGCGTCGGCGATCGAGATCACCTCGTTCAGCTTGTGCGAGATGATCACGCAGGTGATGCCCTCGTCGCGCAGCCCCCGGAGCAGGTCGAGCAGGTGCGCCGAGTCCTCGTCGTTGAGCGCGGCCGTCGGCTCGTCGAGGATCAGCAGCCGTACCTCCTTGGAGAGCGCCTTGGCGATCTCCACGAGCTGCTGCTTGCCCACCCCGACGTCGGAGACGACGGTGGTCGGGTTCTCGACCAGGCCGACTCGCTTGAGCAGCAGCGCGGCCTCGTGGTTGGTCCGGTTCCAGTCGATCAGGCCCCGCCGGGCCCGCTCGTTGCCGAGAAAGATGTTCTCCGCGATCGACAGCTGCGGGGCGAGCGCCAGTTCCTGGTGGATGATGACGATGCCGCGCTGCTCGCTGTCCCGGATCCCGGAGAACCGGCACGGCTCGCCGTCGAAGACGATCTCACCCTCGTACGTCCCGTGCCGGTAGACCCCGGACAGCACCTTCATCAGCGTGGACTTGCCCGCGCCGTTCTCGCCGCAGATGGCGTGGATCTGTCCCCGGCGCACCGACAGGTTGACGTCCTGCAACGCCTTGACTCCGGGAAACGACTTGGTGATGCCGCGCATCTGCAGGATGTGGTCGCTCATGGTCCTCACTGCTTTCCGCGGGTGCCCATGACGGGACCCGCCCCGTGGCCGACGGCCACGGGGCGGGACCGCCGGGTCAGCTCAGGTCGGCCTGGGTGTAGTAGCCGCTGTCGATCAGCGCCTGCTTGTAGTTGCTCTTGTCGACGATCACCGGGTCGAGCAGGTACGACGGCACCACCTTGTTGCCGTTGTCGTAGTCCTTGGTGTTGTTGACCTCGGGCGTGCCGCCCTTGAGCAGCGCGTCGGCCATCTTCACGGTCACCTCGGCGAGCTTACGGGTGTCCTTGTAGATGGTGGAGAACTGCTCGTTGGCGATGATCGACTTCACCGACGCCTTCTCCGCGTCCTGACCGGTCACCACCGGGTACGGCTGCCCGGCCACCCCGTAGCCGGCGCTCTTCAGTGCGGACAGGATGCCGATCGACAGGCCGTCGTACGGCGACAGCACGCCGTCGACCTTCGCCCCACTGCGGTACGTGGAGGTGAGCACGTCCTCCATCCGCTTCTGCGCGGTACCCGGGTCCCAGCGCAGGATCGCCACGGTCTTGAAGTCGGTCTGGCCGCTGGCCACCTTGAGGGTGCCCTTGTCGATGTACGGCTGCAGCACGCTCATCGCCCCGTTGAAGAAGAACGTGGCGTTGTTGTCGTCCGGCGAGCCGGCGAACAGCTCGACGTTGAACGGCCCCTTCGCCTCGCCCGGGGTGCCGTCCTCCTTCAGCAGCTTCAGGCCGACCAGCAGCGAGGTCGCCTGCTGCACCCCGACCTTGAAGTTGTCGAAGGTGGCGTAGTAGTCGACGTTGGGGCTGTTGCGGATCAGCCGGTCGTAGGCGATGACCGGGATGTTGGCCGCCTTGGCCTGCTCCAGCTGGCTGGTCAGCGCGGTGCCGTCGATGGACGCGATGATCAGCAGCTTGGCGCCCTTGGTGATCTGGTTCTCCAGCTGGTTGACCTGCGTCGGGATGTCGTCCTCCGCGTACTGCAGGTCGACCTTGTAGCCGAGCGCCTCGAGCTGCTTCTTGACGTTGTCGCCGTCGGCGACCCAGCGCTCGGATCGCTTGGTGGGCATGGTGACCCCGATCAGCGCGCCGGCGTTGTCACCGGCCTGCGGCTTCTCGTCCACCGTCTTGGTGCTCGAGCCGCAGGCGGACAGGGCGGCGGCCAGCGTGACGGCGGTGGCCGCCGTCACGAGCCGGGTGAACTTCATTGTTCTCTCCTTCATCGGTGGCGGATTCGGTGGACCCGTCCGTGGTGTGCCGGCCGACGACCGGCGGTGCTCAACGGTTGGTCGGAATGCCCTGGGCGAGCCGGTGGTATGCCTGGTTCCAGCGCATCCGGTCCCGGAAGTCGACGGCGGTGGTGTGCTCGTCGATCAGCAGCAGTTCGGTGTGCAGCATGTCGGCGAAGTCCCGCAGCGGTTCGGCACCGACCGCCTGGGTCAGTACGGTGTGGTGCGGTCCGCCGGCGGTGAGCCACGCCTCGGCCGAGGTGGAGAGGCTCGGCGCCGGCTTCCACACCGCCCGGGCGACCGGCAGGTTCGGCAGGGGCTCGTCCGGGGTGACCACCTCGACCTCGTTGGCCACCAGCCGGAACCGGTCGCCGAGGTCGACCATGCCGATCACCACGCCCGGGCCGGGGGCGGCGTCGAAGACCAGCCGCACCGGGTCCTCCCGGCCGCCGATGCTCAGCGGGTGGATCTCACACGACGGCTGCCCGCCGGCGATGCTCGGGCAGACCTCCAGCATGTGCGCGCCGAGGATCTTCGGCTCGCCCGGTCCGAAGTGGTAGGTGTAGTCCTCCATGAACGAGGTGCCCCGGCCGGTGCCGGCGCCCATCGCCTTCACCCCGGCCAGCAGCGCCGACGTCTTCCAGTCGCCCTCGCCGCCGAAGCCGTAGCCGTCGGCCATCAGCCGCTGCACGGCCAGGCCGGGCAACTGGCGCAGCCCGCCCAGGTCCTCGAAGTTGGTGGTGAAGGCGCCGAAGTCCCCGGCGGTCAGGAACTGGCGCAGCCCCGCCTCGATCCGCGCCGCGTAGCGCAGCGAGTCGTGCCGGTCACCGCCCCGGACCAGTTCCGGCGCCAGCCGGTAGACGTCGGCGTACTCGGCGACCAGCGCGTCGACCGCCTTGTCCTCGACCGCGTCGACCGCGGCGACCAGGTCGTTGACCCCGTACGTGTTGACCGAGAAGCCGAACCGCAGCTCGGCCTCGACCTTGTCGCCCTCGGTGACCGCCACGTCCCGCATGTTGTCGCCGAACCGGGCCAGCCGCAGTCCGCGCAGGTGGGCGACGCCGGCCGCGGCCCGGGCCCAACCGTCGACCCGCTCGACGGTACGCGGATCCGAGACGTGTCCGGCAATGGTCTTGCGAGCCACCCCGAGCCGGGTCTGCACGAAACCGAACTCCCGGTCGCCGTGCGCGGCCTGGTTGAGGTTCATGAAGTCCATGTCGATGGACTGCCAGGGCAGGCTCAGGTTGAGCTGGGTGTGCAGGTGCAGCAGCGGCTTGCGGAGCGCGTCCAGACCGGTGATCCACATCTTGGCCGGGGAGAACGTGTGCATCCAGGCGATCACCCCGAGGCAGGCCGGGTCGGCGTTGGCCGCGAGCATCACCTGGCGGATCGCCGCCGCGTCGGTGAGGACCGGCTGCCACACCAGCTCGACGGAGAGCCGGCCGGAGGAGACCAGCTCACGCTGGATGCGCTGGGACTGGTCGGCGACCTGCGCCAGCGTTTCCGGACCGTACAGGTGCTGGCTCCCGGTGAGGAACCAGACCTGTGGCTTGCTGCTGCTCGGCATGACGGACCCTCCGGTCGGTGGCAGATTCACTGCCCGTAGACGTTCTGGTAGCGCGCGTACAGCGCGTCGATGTCCCGCTCGGCGATCGGCAGCGGGGTGCCGAGCTGGCGGGCGATGTGTACGGTGCGGGCCACGTCCTCGCACATCACGGCCGCCTTCACCGCGGCCTTCGCGGTGGCGCCGATGGTGAAGACGCCGTGGTTGCGCATCAGCACCGCCGGCGAGCGGTGTCCGGCGAGGGTCTGCACGATGCCCCGGCCGATCGAGTCGTCACCGATCAGCGCGAACGGCCCGACCGGGATCTCACCGCCGAACTCGTCGGCGATCATCGTGAGGACGCAGGGGATCGGCTCACCCCGGGCGGCCCAGGCGGTGGCGTACGTCGAGTGGGTGTGCACCACCCCGCCGACCTGAGGCATGTGCTGGTAGACGTACGCGTGCGCGGCGGTGTCCGAGGAGGGCGCGAGGTCGCCGTCGACGAGCGTGCCGGTCAGGTCGGTGACCACCATGTTCGCCGGGCTGATCTCGTCGTACGCGACACCGGAGGGTTTGATCACCAGCAGGTCGGCGCCCGGCACCCGGGCCGACACGTTGCCGGCGGTCCAGACCACCAGTTGGTTACGGGGCAGCTCGGCGTGCAGCGCGGCGACCTCACGACGGAGTACGGCGATGGTCTCGGCGACCGCCGCCACGGTCCGGGTCACCGGGTCACCAGCTCGTCACCGGCAGGTGCCGGTTCGGTAAGCGCCCGCCGTTGGATGGCCCGCAGTCTGCGCATCACGGTGTTCCCTCCCCGTCCGAAGTGGTCGTGCAGTTCCCGGTACTCGCGGTACAGCTCGTCGTACCGGGCGGCGGCGGCCTCGTCGGGCTGGTAGACGCCCCGTTCGACCCCGCCCATCCGGGCGGCGGCGGCCCGGATGTCCGGGTACGCCCCGGCGGCGACCGCCGCGTGGATCGCCGACCCGAGCGCCGGTCCCTGGTCGGAGACGATCCGGGCCAGCGGCAGCCGGGTGACGTCGCTGTAGATCTGCATCAGCAGTCTGTTGCGGACCAGTCCGCCGCTGACCACCAGTTCGGTGACCGGCACCCCGGCGGCGGTGAACGTCTCGATGATGGTCCGGGTGCCGAACGCGGTGGCCTCGATCAGGGCGCGGTAGATGTCCTCCGGGCGGGTGGCCAGGGTCTCCCCGACGAGCAGGCCGGAGAGCTCGTGGTCGACCAGCACCGAACGGTTGCCGCTGTGCCAGTCCAGCGCGATCAGGCCGTGTTCGCCGATCCGCTGCCGGGCGGCCAGCCGGGTCAGGTGCTCGTGTACCGAGATGCCGCCGGCGCGGGCCGCGTCGACGTAGTCCGGGGGAACGTGCCGGCGTACGAAGTGGGCGAAGATGTCGCCGACGCCGCTCTGCCCGGCCTCGTAGCCCCACAGTCCCGGGACGATGCCGCCGTCCACCACGCCGCACATGCCCGGGACCTCGCGCAGTTCGGCGCCGTTCATCACGTGGCAGGTCGAGGTGCCCATGATCGCCACCATCTGGCCGGGGTCGAGGGCCTGGCCGGCGGCGGCGGTGACGTGCGCGTCGACGTTGCCGACCGCGACCGCGATCCCGGCCGGCAGGCCGGTCCACTCGGCGGCCTGGGCGGAGAGGGTGCCGGCGCGGGCGCCGAGCTCGCCGGTCGGCTGGTCGATCTTGCTGACGAAGTCGGCGAAGTCGGGGTTGAGCGCGGCCAGGAACTCCGGGTCGGGATAGCGACCGTCCTGGCGGATGCCCTTGTAGCCGGCGCTGCAGACGTTGCGGACGTAGCTGCCGGTGAGCTGCCAGACGATCCAGTCGGCGGCCTCGACCCAGTGCACGATCGCGGCGTAGACCTCGGGGTCCTCTTCCAGGACCTGCAGCCCCTTGGCGAACTCCCACTCCGAGGAGATGAACCCACCGTAGCGGGGCAGCCACCATTCGCCGCGATCGGCGGCGAGCTGGTTGATCCGGTCGGCCTGCGGTTGCGCGGCGTGGTGGCGCCAGAGCTTGACGTAGGCGTGCGGCCGGTCGGCGAAGGCGGGCAGTTCGGACAGGGGGGTGCCGTCGGCCAGGGTGGGGACCATCGTGCAGGCGGTGAAGTCGGTGCCGATCCCGACCACCCGGCCGGGGTCGACCCCGGCGGCGGCGATCGCGGCGGGGACCGCCTTGCGCAGTACGTCGACGTAGTCGCCGGGGACCTGGAGAGCCCAGTCGGGGCCGAGGGGCGTGCCGCTGCCCGGCAGCGCCTCGGTGACCACCGCGTGGGGGTATTCGTGCACCGCGGAACCGAGTTCGGCACCGTCGGAGACCCGGACGACCACGGCGCGTCCGGAGAGCGTGCCGAAGTCGATCCCGACGACAAGAGCTTCCGACTGGTCATGCGTCATCTGCGGCACCTCGGTGTGCTGGGGGCGTACGGCGACAGCCGTGTCGTGAGGCACATTGTTATCGCTAACATTTTGCCCGGTCAACCGGGGCAGGTAACGCTTGGGTAACGTTGGTCAGGTTGCCGTAACGTGCAGTTCGCCTCGTCAGTCGTCGATCGGCCGCGCCAGCTGACAGGCAACCGCCGGCTGGTCGAAGCGTTGCTGTGAGCGGTAACAGAACCGACCGTCGGTCGAGCCCGGCGTGCGGGTCGGCGTGCGGGTCGCTCCCGGTTGCCGCCGGTCCGCCGCTCCACCACCGCGCCACGTCTCCTCCCGGCCAGCCCGCCGGGGACCGACCAATCATAACTGTCGATCACGCCGGAGCCGAGCGGCCGGCACCGGCCGACGGACCGCCGGACGGTCCGGCGAGGGTGGCCCGGAACAGGCGTTCGGAACTGTTCCGAACACGGTGAGTGTTGTCGGAACGTCACGCGTGATGGTTCGGTGGTTCCAGGTGCGTTTCCTTCGACCGATGTGCGGGGGGAAGGACAGAGGTTGGCCGAATTCCATGTCGACGACGCCGGCCTCGAGCAGTTGGCCAAGGCTCTCGAGGAGGCGTTTCTCGATGCCTCCCAGATCCAGTACCGACTGACCCACCACGCGGAGTTGCCACCCGGCCGAGAGGGACTCCTCAACGCCGTACGGGGCGGTGTGCAGCACACGTACCGGTGGGGACAGGAGCACACGCAGCGGATCGCGCTGCTGCTCAGCGACACCGGCCGGGCGGTGGAGGCGGCGGGCAAACGCTACCGGGAGTCCGACGACCGGGCGGCCCGGGCCCTGGACAGCTTTTTCGTGGGACAGGACGAGGGCCGGTTCAGGGAGCTTCCACCGCCTCGTACCGGCCGGCTCTTCAAGGACAGCGGCGTCCACGGGGTGGAGTGGTACCTCGAGCCGGGCAACCACATGCGGGAGGCGCCGAACTTCGAATACCAGTTCAACCATCTGGCCGACACGTTGAGCGCCAGCGCGCACATCCGCAACATCATCTACCAGCTCTTCAACTACGACATCTTCGAGTTCTTCCTGGAGTGGATCGCTGGTGACTGGAACGGGCTGTGGAGAGCGGGCAGCGAGTTCCAGAACGCCGGAGCGGCCGTCGAGTGTCTCGGCAACAACGTCGTTGCCTTCGCCAACGACCTGCCGGCGGTGTGGCGGGGCAATGCGGCCGACGGGTGCCGGGACTACCTGCTGCGACTGGGGCAGGCGATCAGCGCGCAGGAAGGTGTCTACCGATCGGTCGGCGCGGAGTACCACCAGGCGGCCAAGTTGGCGTACCAGGAGTTCGAACTGGCCGGCGCCGTGCTGGGCCTGTTGCTGGACAAGCTCATCGAGATCGGCGTCGCGATCGTGGCCGGCACCGCGACCATCGAGACGGTGGTCGGCGGAGTCATCGGGTACGGCGTCGCCGCCTACCTCATCAAGCAGGCGTACGACCTCTGGACCGAGTTCAACGGCATCTTCGCGAAACTCGACACCATCATCAAGTCCATCAACTACGGCCTGACCAACGTCAACGGCAGCAACGGAGTCCGGATCTGTGCCCTTCCGCTGCCGACGGCGCCGTACAGGTTCACACAGGACAAGGCCGGACCGGTCGCGCCGACAGGCTAGGGGAGCGGGACTGACGTGGAGGAACTCCGCCAGGACGAGGTCGTCGACTACCTGCGGCACGGGCTGCTCCGCAACCTCCAACGCACGTCCGCGGACGAGGTGCTGCGGGAGGTCGCCGACGCCGTACTGTCCGGGCACGTCACGCTCCGGGAGGCGTTGACCAGCCGGGCGTACGGGGAGGCGCTCGGTGGGTTGCTGGAGAAGGTCGGCGAGGACCCGGACGCGCTGTCGCCCGAGGCGCAGGCCCGGTACGCCGAGGAGGCGCGCGGGTTCGAGGAGCGGCTGGCCAGCGAACAGGGCATCCGGATCGTCGGCACCTGAGGTACCGGTGCCGGACCGGCGATCCGCGGTGCGGGAAAAAATCCGAGCCGGATCCGCAACCGGGTGCCGTTGACAGATATGATCCGCCGGTTGCGCCCTACCCCGCCCGTAGCCGAGCCGTCGGGACCGGGTCCGCGATCGTATGGAGGATGACGCATGTCCCAAGGGCAGGACTTCTTCGGCCTAACCGAGGACATGATCTCACGGCCGAACTTCGAGTCCGTACTGCGCGGTTTCGACAAGCGACAGGTCGAGCAGTACGTCGCCCAGGTCTCCGCCGAGGTGTCGAAGCTGACCGCCGAACGCGGGCAGGCGTACAATCAGCTCCAGCACGTGACCGCGCAGCTGCAGCAGGTGCAGGCGGAGCTGAGCGAGCTGAGCCAGCGGCCGGCGCAGGTGGACCGGGCCTCCTTCCGGGATCTCGGCCCGATGGTCGACCAGATCCTGGCGCTGGCCGAGAAGCAGGCCGAGGCGATCGTGAACACCGCCGCGCAGCGGGCCTCCGAGCATCAGAACGAGGCCGAGCGGCTGCTCGCCGAGAGCCGTGAGCGGGCCGAGAAGCTGATCGCCGACGGCGAGGCCGCCCAGGCCCGGGCCGAGCAGGAGGCGTTGCGGATCAACGAGCAGAGCGCCCAGCAGATCGAACAGGCGCGCAGCGAGGCCGAGGCGATGGTGGAGGCCGCGCGGATGCGGGTCCACCAGGAGATCGAGGCGGCCCGTGGCCAGACCCAGCAGGAGTTGGCCCAGTGGAAGGCCAACGTCGAGCGGGAACTGAACGAACGGCGGGCCGCCGCCGAGGCGGAGCTGGCCCGCCAGCAGAGCGTCGTCGAGCAGGAGAACGCCGCACGTCAGGCGGAGACCCAGCAGTACGTGACCGACCTGCGTCGGCACGCCGAGGAGCAGGCTGCCGCCGCCCAACAGCAGCTGACCACGGTCCAGGAGGAGATCGAGTCCCGGCAGCAGGCGCTGGCCCAGCTCCAGGCGGCCCAGGAGACCGCGCAGCAGCGGCTCGGACAGTCGCGTCAGGAGCGGGCCACGGCGGAACACGAGATCGCCCAGTTGCAGCAGCGTCTCGGCGAGGTGCGGCAGGACCTCACCGCCGAACTCAACCGGCTGGAGGAGGCGCGGCGGGCGGCGGACACCGCCGAACGGCACGCCCAGGAGGTCCGGGCCCGGGTGCAGCGTGAGGCGAAGCGGGTGGCCGACCGGGCCGCGGCGGCGGTGATGGCGGCGGCGGCGATCAGTGCCGAGACCGGCGAGTACCGGATGGTGGCGGTCCGGGCGGACGCCGCCCGTGCCGCCGCCGAGGAGACCGTCGCCGAGTTGGAGGCTGCCGCGTCGGCCGAGCCGGCCGCTGAGCCGGCCGCCGAACCGGTTGCCGAGCCGGTCGCCGCCGAGGTCGGTGCGCATCACCACCACCAGCACTACCACCAGCCGATGCCGGTGGCCGACAACGGCCGGTTCTAGGTTCGCCGGCGGCAGCGGCACGCTGGCGGCCCGACACCCTCGCCCACGTCCCCCTCGACGGCCTCGTTCTGCGCGGAACGGACCTCTTCCCGCCGGTCGTGCCCGATCCTGGAAGTGGTCCCCTGCCCGGGCCGGTCGCCCGGGGCGTGTGCCGTTCTTGCCGTGGGTGACGCGGAACACCTGCGAAAACGGGCTTTGTAATAGGTGACCGGGCTACGGTTATTTCATTGGCCAGGGACGTCCGAGCGCGGCTCGGACCGACCCGGCGACCGCAGCCGTCATCGAGGGGGAGCCATGGCCGCAGCTGTCCTGTCCTACGAGGTGTTCGTCTCCGACGGTCCGGCCCGGGCCGGTGAGCAGCGCATGCCGGACGGATCACCGATCTACTGGAATCCGCTCTCGTCCACGCTGATCTACGGCGCCGAGGAGGCGCTCCTGGTGGACCCGCCGTTCACCCGGGAGCAGATCGCGCAGGTGGGTGACTGGGTCGAGGCTTCCGGACGGCGTCTCGCGTACGTCTACGCCACGCACGGACACGGGGACCACTGGTTCGGCACCAACGAGCTGCTCAAGCGCTTCCCCGGCGCCGTCGCCTACGCGACGCCCGGCACCATCGAGGTCATGCACCAGCAGGCCACCGTCGGACGCGAGCAGTTGTTCGACCGGGTCTTCCCGGGACTGATCCCGGAGTCACCGGTCGTCGCCGTGCCGGTCCCCGCCGAAGGGTTCCTGCTCGAGGGCAACCCCGTCCGGGCGGTCGAGACCGGACACACCGACACCGACCAGACCACCGTCCTGCACGTGCCCTCGATCGGCCTCGTGGTGGCCGGTGACGTCGTCTACAACGGCGTCCACCAGTACCTCCTGGAAACCGTCGATGGTGGCCTGCGGGAATGGCTCGAAGCCCTCGACCGTGTCGAAGAACTCGCACCCCGCGCCGTCGTCGCCGGACACAAGAACCGGGACCGCTCGGACGACCCGGTCTGCGTCGACCTGACCCGGAAGTACCTGCTGGACGTGGAGCGGTTGCTGACGGAGAAGTCGACCGCCCGGGAGTTCTTCGACGAGATGATCCGGCTCTACCCGGACTGGGTGAACCGGGGACCGGCGTGGTACGGGGCGCTCGGCCTGATCGGGAAGTGACCCGATGACGCCCCCGCCCACGCCAGCCGCGGTTCCGGCACCGTGGCCCGCCACCGCGCGCTACGACCTCGAACCGGCTCCGGACGGCCTCGGGCTCGTCCAGGATCTGCTCAACACGGTGGACGCCGGGGTACCGAGGCAACCGGACCTCCTCGGCGACCTGGCGAGTGCCGCACGGTGGGCC
Source organism: Plantactinospora sp. B5E13 (assembly GCF_039871775.1). Classification (NCBI taxonomy): domain Bacteria; kingdom Bacillati; phylum Actinomycetota; class Actinomycetes; order Micromonosporales; family Micromonosporaceae; genus Plantactinospora; species Plantactinospora sp. B5E13. The sequence continues at coordinate 22,994 of NZ_JBDPLT010000019.1, read as the reverse complement.
AACGACGCGACGGCCCGGTGGTCGGCGGTCACCGGGCGGCCGGTCTCCGGGATCGTGCTCGATTCCGCCGGGCTCCGGGACCTGCGGGCCTTCCGTGACCGACTGTGGCAGGAGATCGACTCCCGGCTCCGTGCCGAGTCGGACCCCGGGCCCCCGGTGTCCGGACCCGCTGACGCCGTCCCGACCGGTCCCCGCCGAGCCGGTGCCGTGCTCCGGCTCGACGGGACCGGAGCCGTCCATCTCGAACCAGCCGGGACCGGGGCCGACCTGCTGATGTCGGTCGTCCTGGCGGCGCTGTTCGAGGCGCAGCTCGGCGACGTCCGGCGTCGGCTCAAGACCTGCCGAAATCCCCGCTGCCGGGTGGCCTTCTTCGACCGTTCGCGTAACAACAGCGGGGTGTGGCACTCGGTACGCGTCTGTGGGTACCCGACGAACCTGCGTGCCCACCGGGCGCGTCGGCGCCAGCCGGACTGATCGCTCGCGCCGGGCGCCCGCCGTCGGCGTTTTAGATCATGTGGCGCTTGCTGTCAATATCCGCTGTTTCGTCGGAGCTCGCCCGGGACTGCGCTCAGTGAGCGGCCGAACCGGGTGGGCGATTGCGCTGCGTACACCCAAGATCGTGTCTGCGCACCCTGAAACGATCATGGTCTGCCACGGTGGGTGATCCAGGCGGCGCGTCGTCACTGTCCGAGATGGTGTAACCGCATTCGTGATCATTGTCTCACTCGACATGTCCTAACGGGACACACACGATGTGTGAGAAATGAGGCGTCGTCACCTTGACCGACCGTTCTGCCGGCAATGTCGTACCTGACGGGAACAGCATGTTCCGTACCGATCGGGCGCGGCTCGGCGACGACGAGATGGGGAACGGGCCGTCCCGACGCCGGTGGCGTCCGGACGGCCCGTCGCTTGACGCTGCCACGAACCGGTTCGACCGAGAGGGAGAGGTAATGGTGGACTTGTCCCTTGTCGAGCACCTGAGCGGCCAGTTGGCCCGCCTGTCCGAGGTCGCCGGGCTCGACCCGGGCACCCCCCTCGACCTGCTGACCCGGATCCTCGGAACCGCCGGTCCCCGGCCGCTCACCGAGCCACCGGTGTGGCCGTCCGACGTGGCCGACGACCACACCCCGGTCGAGTACTCCCTCGCGTTCAACCGGGGCGAGCCACCGACCCTGCGGATCCTGGCGGAGGCACTGGGCTCGCCCCCCGACGCCCGGACGAACCTCGCCGCCGGCCACCGGTTCCTCGACGAGCAGGCCCGCCGGTTCGGACTCCCGACGTCCCGACTGGAGCAGGTCCGCGACCTGTTCAGCACAGACCGACCGCAGGGCGAGTTCGCACTCTGGCACTCGCTGGTGTTCCGCCACCGGCGGCCACCGGAGTTCAAGGTCTACCTCAATCCCGAGATCCACGGCGTCGACCGGGCACCCGGGCTGGTCGCCGAGGCACTGCACCGGCTCGGCCTCGGCAGGTCGTACCGGAACCTGCTGGACCACGGGGTACGCCCGGGTGAACTCGGCCGCCGGGACCGGCTCACCTTCTTCGCGCTCGACCTGCACGACGGGCCGCACACCCGGGTCAAGCTCTACCTGAGCCACCACGGCGCCGAGGTGCGGGACGTCATCCGGTCGGCCGGCGTGGTGGACGGTGTCGACGGGGCGGAACTCGCCGACTTCTGCGCCGTCGCCGGCGGCCGCACCGGCCCCTTCGACGGCCGGCCACTGGTGGGCAGCTACACCTTCACCGGCGACGCCGACCGGCCCGTGGGCTACAGCCTCTACGTGCCGATCCGTAGCTACGTCAGCGACGACGAGGAGGCCCGCGACCGGGTGGCGGCCCTGCTCACCCGGTACGGCTTCGACAGCGCGCAGCTCGACCGGGCGATCGCGGCGGTGACGCCGCGGTCGCTGCGCGACGGCGTCGGGCTGATCGCACACGTGTCGCTACGGCTGGGACCGCCCCGACCCGGGGTGACGGTCTACCTCTCCGCCGAGGCGTACCGGGTCTCGCCACCGCGCCCCCGCCACCTGCGGACGCCCGGTGACCCGCTGACCGTTCCGGACGGCCGATCCCGGCCCGGACAACACCTGAGATACGAGGAGCGAGTTGTGTCCGTCCATCCGCGAGTGACGTTGCCGCCGTACCGGATCAAGGTTGTCGAACCGATCCCCTTTCTCACCGCGGAGCAGCGTCGCCAGGCCCTCGCCGACGCCGGCTACAACCCGTTCAACCTGCGCGCCGACCAGATCACCATCGACCTGCTCTCCGACTCGGGCACCGGGGCGACCTCGGCCGCCCAGGAGGCCGCCGCCGCGCTCGGCGACGAGTCGTACGCGGGTGCCCGCTCCTGGTTCCGCTTCCTCGACGAGGTACGGGACCTCACCGGATACCCGCACATCCTGCCGGTGCACCAGGGCCGGGCCGGCGAGCGGGTGCTCTTCGGCAGCCTGCTGAGACCCGGGCAGCTCTGCGTCAGCAACACCCACTTCGACACCACCCACGCCAACGTGACACTGGCCGGCGCCGAGCCCCGCGACCTGCCGTGCCCGGAGGCCGCCGACCTGGACGACCCCGCCCCGTTCAAGGGCAACATCGACCTCGTCGCGCTGGAATCGCTGCTGACCGGGCCCGAGGCGCCCCGGGTCGGGCTGGTCCTGATGACCATCACCAACAACGGCCTCGGTGCCCAGCCGGTCTCGATGGCGAACCTGGAGGCTGTCCGGGAACTGTGCCGTCGGCACCGGGTGCCGTTCTTCCTGGACGCCGCGCGGTTCGCCGAGAACGCCTGGCTGGTCGGGCAGCGGGAGCCGGCGTACCGGGACTGGACGCCCCGACAGATCGCCGCCCGGGCCTTCGCGCTCGCCGACGGCTGCGTGGTCAGTCTGAAGAAGGACGGCCTGTCGGCGATCGGCGGCTTCATCGGGCTGCGCGACGACATCCTGCACGCGGCCTGCGAGGCGAACCTGATCGCCACCGAGGGCTTCTCCACGTACGGCGGACTGGCCGGCCACGACCTGGAGCGGCTGGCCCAGGGCCTACGCGAGGTGGTCGACCCGGCGTACCTGGGGGCGCGGGCGGCGGCGACCGCCCGACTCGCCCAGATGATCAACGATGCGGGGGTGGACACCGTCCAGCCGCCCGGCATCCACGCCCTGTACCTCAACGCCGGCCGGCTCCTGCCGCACCTGGCGCCGCACGAGTTCCCCGGACACTCCCTCGGCTGCCAGCTCTATCTCGACGGCGGGATCCGTTGCGCCGAACTCGGCTCGCTCTACCTCGGCCGGATGGACGAGCGGCACCAGCTGGTCAGCCCGGCTCCCTTCGAACTCGTCCGGCTGGCCATCCCGCGCCGGGTCTACACCGACGAGCACTTCGAGTACGTCGCCGCGATCCTGGCCGACATCGCCAAGGATCCCGAACGTGTCCAGGGATACCGGATCGTCTCGTCGCCGCCCCTGCTGCGCCACTTCAAGGTACGGCTGGCCCCGGCGGCGGAGCGGGTCGCCGGATAGTCCGCACGCGCCACCCGGGACCCGTGTCGGCGCGGTCAGCACCGTGCCGACACGGGGTGAGGCGTGTCGTGGTCAGCCGGCGACCGGCAGTCGGGACAGCGCGTGCCGGACCAGTTCGATCAGCGCCTGCTTGCTGGACGCGCGGTCCCGGGCGTCACACCAGAGCAGCGGTACGGCCGGATCCAGTTCCAGCGCCGAACGGATCTCCTCCTCGGTGTACAGGCACTCGCCGTAGAACCGGTTCACCGCGGCGACGAACGGGATGCCCCGCCGCTCGAAGTAGTCGATGGCCGGGAAACTCGTACCGAGTCGCCGGGTGTCGACCAGGACGATGGCGCCCACCGCGCCCTGGGCCAACTCGTCCCAGATGAACCAGAACCGGTCCTGTCCCGGCGTGCCGAAGAGGTAGAGCACCACGTCGTCCGCGATCGTGATTCGTCCGAAGTCCAGCGCGACGGTGGTGTTCGTCTTGTCCTCGACACCGGTCATGTCGTCGACCCCGACGCTGGCCTGGGTCAGGACCTCTTCCGTGGTCAGGGGTGGGATCTCGCTGACCGATCCGACCAGGGTGGTCTTGCCGGTGCCGAAGCCGCCCGCCACGACGACCTTGACCGATGTGCGATCCACGTTCTATCAGTCCCTCTTGTCTAGAGTCTTTCGAGACCAGCGAGAACTGTCTCCAGCAGCCGGCGGTCCGCGATCCGGTGCTGGGCCGGCGACCCGATGCCCAGGTAGCCCTGGTCGAGCAGCACGTCGACCATCACCTTGGTGATGGTGAGCGGGCGGTGCAGGTAGGCGCCGATCTCGGCGATCGAGATCCAGTTCAGGCACCGGCCGACGATGTCCCGGTACTCCGGCTCCAGCCGGCTCGTGTCGGCCGGCCGGGCGATCACCTGGGTGGCCAGGTCGAGGTTGGTGTTCCGGGGACTCGTCCGACCGTTGACGAGGATGTACAGCGGGACGAGCCGCCCCGCCTCCGCCTCGTCGTCGCCGTCCCAGGCGTCGTGGGTCACGGTAGATGCCCGGGTTGACCGTTGACCATCGAGGCGACCGATCGCACCTCGGAGCCGAGGTACTCGCCGATCCGGGTCACCAGCCGGCTCATCTCGTAGGCGACCGTGCCCATGTCGACGCTCTGTTCGCAGACCACGGCGAGCCGGGCGTTCTTGCCGGCGGCGGCGACGAACAGGGTCTGTCCCTGGTATTCGATGATGACCTGCTGGACCGGGCCGCTGTCGAAGCGCCGGCCCATGCCGGCGGCGACGCTGTGCAGCGACGAGGCGCCGGCGGCCAGCAGTTCCGCATCGTCACGCGGCAGCGACGAGGACTTCTGCACGACGAGTCCGTCGGTGGAGAGGACAACCGCATAAACGACATCGGGAATCTCTACAAGACCGTCCAACATCCAGGTCAGGTCATTGTGCGATGTGCCGTTGGTCACGCGTTCCTGCCTTGATCATCAATGGTTGCGGTTTCCGCGGTTTCCGTGGTGTCCGCGGTCTGTCCGGCGGCCCACGCCCGTTGATACTGCGTGAACCGGCTCCGGGCCTCTTCGGGGGTCCTGGCCGGGCCCGTACCGGGTGAGCCGGTACCCGCCGGACGCTCGTCGCGGAGCTGGGGGACAAGGTGCTGCTGCGGCTGCCGGTGCGGCAGCGGAGGCCGGTTGGCGACGGGCGCGTCCGTGCCGGCCTCCGACCCGGTGGGTCGCGGCCCCGTGCCTGCTCCGGTGGCCGGTCGGCCGGCCTCCTGCGGCCGGTTGGCCGGCGGAACCGCGGTCTGCCGCGCTCCCGGCTGCCCGGCCGCCGCCGGTGGACGGGTCTGCGGTGCGGCCGCCGGTGGTGCGCCGCCGGTGACGCGCGTCCCGGCGGCCGGTGTGCCGGCCGGGGACGGTCCGGAGACGGCCGGCGCACCGGGGCCCGACCGCTGGCCGGGCCGGCCAGCGTCGACCGTGCGGCCCTCGGCCGACTCCCGCTGTCGAGGAACACCGGACCCGTTACCGGCCTGCTGGTTGATCGGTCGATTGTCGTTCATCATGCCGCCCGCGCGGTCAGGTCGTCGTCCTTCGACAGTCTGGACGCCCGATACCGGGCCCGAACCGTTCACGGCCGGTGCGTACCCCCCGACGGCGGCGGCGAGACGCGGACCGGGTCGCCCGGCGTCGCCGGCGCCGGGCGACGGTGTACCGGACCGCCGGGCGCCCATGTCACCACGACCGCCACCGTCGGCCGGGAGCGCGGTGATGATCCGGTCCGGCAGCAGCACGATCGCCAGCAACCCGCCGTACGCCGAGGTACGGAGGCTGACCTGGATACCGTCGCGCTTCGCCAGCTCCGCCACGACGTGCAGACCGATCTGCGCGCCGTCGTTGAGCGCCGTCACGTCCGGGGTGGGCGCGGTGGCCAGCAGGTGGTTCGCCTCTTCCAGGGCGTCCCCCTTCATCCCCACGCCGGCGTCCTCGATCTCCACCGCGACGCCGCGCTTGACCTCGTTGCAGGTGACCCAGACGGTGGTGCCCGGTGGGGAGAAGGCGAGCGCGTTGTCGAGCAGTTCGGCGAGCAGGTGGATGGTCCCGGCCACCGAGTGTCCCAGCAGCGCCACGTCGGGCGCGCTGCGCAGGGTGATCCGCTGGTAGTGCTGTGCCTCCGCGAACGCCGCCAGCATGACCCGACGGACCGGTACCGGATTCTGGAACCGCCGCCCGATCTGGCCACCGGCCAGGATGACCAGGTTCTCCAGGAACCGCCGGGTCTGGGTGAGCTGGTGGTTGATGTCGAACAGTTCGGTCAGCAGCTTCTCGTCGCCGATCCGGTTCTGCAGGTCCTCGATGACCTTCAGGCCTCGCTGCAACGGACGCTGCGGACGACGGGCGACGCCCATCAGCATGGCGACACCGGCCGCCCGGGTCTTCGCCTCGTCCACCGCCGCGGCCGCCGCGGCCTGCAACGACCGGTTGATGACGTCCGCGACCTGGCCGATCTCGTCACTGCCGTAGTTCTGGCTCGGCAGTTCGGCGTCGAGGTCCACCTTCTCGTGCCGGCGCAGCCGCTCCATGATCGCCGGGAGTCGTTCGTCGACGACGACGGCGGCGTCCCTGCCCAACTGCGCCAGCCGGACCGAGAGGGCCCGGTCCACCAGGACCTGTGACTGGCGGATTGCCCAGAGGATCGCGGCGACGGCGATGGCGAGCGCCATCAGACTACCGAGCGAGGCGGTCAGCAACTGGTTGTTACCGGTACGCAGCGCCCGCGCCGACACCTGGTCGGCCTGGGCGACGGTGAGTGCGATCAGGTCGTCGGAGACCTGCCGGGTCAGCGACTCCCAGCGGGACCGGTTCGCCAACAGACCCCGGGGCGTGCCGTCGCGCCATGCCCCGGCCCCGACAAGTTCGTTCTCCGCGGCGACGAGCCGCTGCCACGCCTCGCTCGCGGTGATCGCCTCGTACTGTCGGCGTGCGTCCGGCTGCAGGTGCGGGGCCACGTTCTCCAACGCCGAGTGGTACGCCCCGATCAGGCGGACGAAGTCGAGGTGGCTCTCCTGGCCCAGCGCCCGGGAGCCGAAGGCGCCGTCGATGATCGAGGCGGACCGGGACATCAGGTCGCTGGCCCGGAACGTCTCGGTGGCCGCGATGCCGCCCTGTGCCGCCGTGACGTCGGGAACCACCCGGGCCTGGGTGTCGAAGAGGCTGGTCGCGGCGTCGAGGAGTTGGTTGTAGAAGGCGTAGACCTGCGCACCGCCGGCCGACCGGGAGTCGATCGTGCTCCGTACGTTCGGCAGCTGGTCGAGCTGCTCGGTGAGCGTCTGCCACCGGGTGGTGATGGACCCGGGCGCGTTGGCGAGCGCCGAGTTGGCGGCCGACCGCAGCGCGGAGAGCAGCTCGTCGGTGCGTCGCCGCTGGTCGAGCAGGGCCTGCAGGTCGTTCGTGGGCTGGGCGAGGTAGGCGACGCTCAACCGTCGTTCCTGCTGGATCGAGCCCAGTGCGGGCACCGCGGGGATCGACACCTGCCGGACCCCGTTGGCCACCTCGCGGTTGTAGAAGCCCTGGAAGACCAGGTAACCGGAGGCGATCAGCCAGATCACCATGGCGACGACACTGGGGATCAGCACCAGCCGGACGACCCGCCGCTTGATGGACCGCTGTCGACCGCGTCGCTTGCCTGACGTTGGTTCGGGCTGGTCAGAGGCGGGGAGCCGGCTCGCGCGGTCGGCCTGATTCTGCGCCAACTTCCATCCAATCATGGGCAAACCGAGAGAACCGGCGGGCGTTTGCTGCTTCCATCGCCGATGTGTGGGCAACCCTACCGGTCTGTCCGCTCTCGCACTAGCCCGCCGGACTCGCAGTGATGAGCACCTATCGTTCGTACTGATGGGGCAATGCCGGTAGCGGACACGCGAGGAGGCCCCAACGGTCGGTTCGCACACCTGTCCGGTAATTTCTGGCTCTGGTCGTACCGCCCGGACAGGAGAAACTCAGGCATGGGTAAGCGGACAGTTCACGTCTCCGACTTCAGTGGCAAGGTGCTGCGGAGCGCCGACGAGGTGGTGCGCGTCGTGGTGCTCGAGCACCCGGACCTGGTCGCCGGGCCGGTGCAGCTGGAGGCCGAGCCGACCGAGATCGAGAGCATCGACGACGCGGCACTGGACGTCGCGGTCGTGGAGATCCACGAGAACGGGGAGGACGAACCCCGGCGGGTGGTGCTCAACGCCAGCGAGTTCGACGCGCTGGCCGTCGACGTACCGATGGCGCAGCTGTTGCGGACGGCCGAGCGGGTCCGGCCGGCGAAGACGAGCCGGAAGTCCGAGCGGGTCGACTACGGCACCCTGGAGCACGCCGGCAAGCCGCACCGGGGACGGGTCACCGAGGAGGAGGCCCGGCTGGTCCGCGAGCACCTCGACGAGGTCAACAAGCGCCTCGCCGACGAGGGGATTCGACAGATCGACCCGACCGACCCGGAGCACGTCGCCCGTTACGGGTTTCCGACCCCGGACTGATCCGCGAGCCGGTCCGGGCTGAGCGGCCAGGGCTGATCCGCGAGCCGGTCCGGGCCCTGGCCGCCGTCACGAGCCGGAGAGCGTCCGGGAGAGCCGCCTGGCCTCGGTGACCAGGCGCGAGCCGCCGGTCCGGGCGGCCACCTCGGCCAGCCCGGGGATCTCCCGGCGGATCCCGGTCCCGGCGGCCGTGCCGGCGGCCAGCGCCAGCAGGTCGGCCGTGCCGGGACGGGGCTCCGACAGCGCCAGCAGCGTCGGCAGGGCGGCGGCCGCGACCGCCCAGACGGCGGCGGCGCCGGACCGCGACACCTCCTCGAGCGCCCCGACCGCCCGACGCAACACCACCCGACCGCCGCCGGCCAGCTCGCCGAGCAGCCGGCCGAGCAGCTCACCGTCGAACTGACCACGCCCGACGAGCAGCACCGTGGCGTCCACCGTGTGGAGCCGGTCGGCGTCGCGGCGGGCGGCCAGGCCGTACGCCAGACAGAGGGCCATCGCGGGGCCGAACGGGCCGTCGCACCGGGCCAGCGCGGGCAGGGCTTCGGTGCCCCCGCTGCGATCGCGGTCGGCGGCCGCTGTCACGTACGGCTGGATGTGCGCGGCGACGACCTCCCGGTGCGAGGGCAGCACACCGGGCCAGAGCATAAGATCGTCCGGCGCCCAGTACACGCCGTAGGCCCGGGACCGGGCCGCCGCACCGGCCGGCAGCGTGAGCAGGTCCGGCGGCACCGGCCAGTCCGCAGCGGCCGGTCGGACCGTGGTGACCAGCCGGCCGTCGGGCTGGTCCAGGCACCAGCAGCGGTACCCGTGGTAGGAGCCGCCGCCGTGGGTGCAGGGTCTGCGGAGCACCGCCAGTATGTCGACGAGCGGGTCGGGCAGGCCGCCCCGGTCGAGCCAGTGGTGCAGCCGCCGGCCGGCGGGGGAGCGGAGCGCGGCGGCGGCCGTACGCAGCCCGGGGCGCGCCGCGTCCCGGGGCAACCGCAGCAGCGCCTGGGTCAGGTCGGCCCCGCCCGGCTGCCAGCCGTCCCGCTCGGCCGCGACCAGCAGCCCGAGCAGCCGTTCGGGATCGACCTGCCCGCTGACGGTCGCCGGGGTGGCGAGCAGCGCCGGCGGCGCGGTGTCGGCCCGGAAACCAGCGGCGAGTTCGGCCAGCCGGCGATGGAGGAACGCCCTCGGCGCCGGCTCCGGTGTGGACCGGACGGGCAGGTGAGCGGGGTGGATCTCGGGATCCTCGCGGCCGACCACCGCGCGCAGCACGCTCCAGACCTGGCCGCTCCACGGGGGAGCGTCTGGCTCCAGGGCGGCGACGAGGCCGGCCCGGTCGATCCGGAACCAGTGGGTCAGTCCGGCCAGCACCCGCTCCAGCAGCACCGGGTCGTTCCCCTCCCGACGCAGCCGGCTCACCTCGCCGGCCAGCTCACCGATCGAGCCGACCGGTGGTGGGGCCGGCTCGTCGACCCAGCCGCCGGGGTCGGCGGCCACCGGGTCGACGCCGCTCACCGCTGCGGGCGGTGCCATGCCGAGCAGCGCGTACGCCTGCCGTGCCAGGTCGCCGGTGAGCCCGGCGGCCGCCGCACGCAGGGTCCGCCCTCCGGCCGGGCCGGCGGCCGGCAGGTGCCGGGCCAGCACGGTCAACGCCCGCTCGGCGAGGTCGACGGCCGGATTGCCCAGCCCGACCGCCAGCGCGTCGACGAGTTCGGGCAGCTGACCGGGATCCCGCCCGGCCGCCCGGTCCAGCCAGCCGAGCTGGGCCCGGACCAGTTTCTTCTCCGGCCGGAGCAGGATCACCCTGCCCGCCTCGACCAGGGCGGCCGGTGGCAGTCGCCCGACGTCGTCGAGGGCGCGCAGCGCCCGCTGCGCCGTCTCCACCACCTGCGCGTGCGCGCTGGACAGCACCCCCAGGTACTCCTGGTGGTGCGCGGCGATCTCGTCCAGGTCCGGTTCGAGTCGGTGGTGCAGGGAGAGGATGTGCCGCATCGGGGTGACCCGGTCGCCGGACCGCATCCGGCGCAGGCAGCCGGCGAGCAGGTCGGCCCGGTCGATCCGCCCCTGGCGAGACAGGTCGAGCAGGACCGTGCCACCCTCCTCCCGCAGGTCGGCGCCGACCCCCTCCACCTCGAACACCTGCGGCACCATCACCGGCAGCCACTCGTCGGACCACCGGACGTCCGGCCGGTCGGACGGGAGGGCGTACCGGACCCAGCCCCGGACCAGTGGATCGCTGACCCGGGGACCCACACCGGAGGCGTTCAGCAGCGCGTACGCCAGCGGCCACTGACGGGCCAGGGTGGACATCCGTACCCGGTCGGCGAACCGTCGGGCGACCGTGGCGATCGCCGGACGGCCGGGAGCGCGGAGCACCCGGACCACGTGGTCGAACGGCGAGTGCTGGTGCCACGCCCAGGTCAGCTCGGGACGGCGTAGCCAGGTCACCACGTCGGCGGCGGTGGGCAGACAGCCGGCACCGGCGACCAGCAGGGCGGGTCCCTCGTGCCGCAGCTCGTCGTAGCGCCGGTCCAACCCCGCCAGGTGCTCCCGGACCGCGCCGGCCAGCTCACGTCGGGCCGGCTCGGGCAGTCCGACCAGTGCGTCGGCGACCCGGTACGGATCCGCGTAGGAGATCAGCTTGCGGAGCTGGTCGGCGTCGAGGGTCATCGTGCTCCTCCGGTAACGGCCGGGTCGGTGACGGTCGCGGCCAGTACGTGCTTGCAGGGACCCCGTCCGCCCTGGTGCTCGGCCCACCAGGGGCAGGTGCAGCCCAACCGGCCGTCGGCGGTCCGGTGCACGAGGTAGCGGCGGCCGCCGGAGCTCACCTCCACGTCGTCGCCGAGCCGCCGCACGGAGTCGGCACCGGCGAGCAGCCGGGCGGCGGTCAGCCGGGGATGCAACGTGTCGACCCGCTCAGGGGCGTACGGCAGCTCGCGGTGGAAGTGGCCGACCTCGGCGCAGTCGTACCCGACCCGACCGGAGCTGGCCAGCACGGCGAGCGCGGCGCGTACCCGGTCGACGGTGAGCCCGGACCGGGCCGCGACCTCCGGCACGTCGACGGTGGGCGCCCAGCCGAGCAGCCCGCCGACCAGGTCGGCGTCGCCGACGGCGCGCGCCGGGCCGTCGACGTCCCCGGCACCGCCGGACAGTGCGTCGAGCAGCCGCCCCTCACCGGAGAACCCCCGGTTGGTGGCCGGGGAGAGCATCAGCCAGAACCGCGCGACGCCGAGATCCAGCTCCCAGCCGCTGCACAGCGCGGAACTGCCGGCCCGGGCCGTCGGGCCGTAGAGCCGCAGCGCCCGGGTGAACCGCAGCAGTGGCCGGAGCACGGCGAGCCGGTGCGGTGCGGCCAGGCACACCGCGCCGGGCAGCGGGGCGGCGCAGGTGCGCAGCGAGCGACCGGCCGGCATCAGCCAACGGACCTCGGTGCCGCCCCGGATCGGCAGCCGCTGCAGGAACGCGTGCGCCTCGGCGGCGGACAGTTCGGCCCGCGGCTCGAAGCCGGCGGCCACGGCGGGCACCTCGGCCAGCCCGCGCAGCCACCGCTGCGGCAACGGGACCCGCTTCTCCACCACGGCGCCGTCCAGGGTGGTGACGGTCAGGTCGTCCGGGCCGACCGAGAGGCGCAGTGGGTCACCGGCGCCGACCCGGGTCAGCGCGGTGTGGAGCGGCGGGTTGATGTCGACGTTGGTGGTGCCCCGGCCGAGCCACTCTCCGTCCAGTCCGGGCGCGAGCACGTCGAGCCGGGCGTACCCGCCGCAGCAGCCGGAGAACGCCTCGAACCGCAGCCGCTCGCCGTCGCCGGTGACCACCGGGTCCCGGTAGCTCCGCCAGGTCCCGTCGAGGGACTGCCGGGACCGACGGAAGTCCGTCCGGGCAAGGTCGGCGAGGACAACCAGCCCGGCGGCGGTCGCCCGGGGGTCGACCGCGAACCCGGTGAAGAAGCGCGGGTGCGCCGCCGGCCCCCGTGCGGTCCGCCCGCCGGCGGTCTGCAGGACCAGCCGTTGGTCCAGCAACGTGGAGGCGCTCCGATAGCCGTACGTCTCTGTCTCGCCGCTCATGGCCGCCGACCATAGGAGCCGCCTCCGACACTTTGCGTGCGTCGGCCGGCGGGCCGGGTCGGCCATGATGGACGGACGGCGCGGGGGACTAACGCTTCAGGCCGACGCCGGCCGCCACTTTCAACATGGTCGGCGGCGCCGTCTCGTCCGGCCACCACTGCTGTACGTCGACCACGCCGGGGGGCAGCAGTTCGAAACCGTCGAAGAACCGCTCGATCGCGTCCCGGGAGCGGAACGTCATCGGCGCCGGCGAGTTCACCGAGATCTCCTCCAGCTTCGCCCGGGCCGCCGGATCACTGCCGTCGCTGCAGAACTGGGAGATGCAGACGTAGCTGCCCGGGGCCAGCCGCTCACGGAACTCGGCGACCAGTGCCGCCGGATCCTCCTGGTCGGTGACAAGGTGGAACAGGCCGATGAAGAGCAGCAGCACCGGCTCGTCAAAGTTGATCAGTTGCCGTATCCGGTCGTCGTCGAGGAGTCGCCGGGGCTGGCGGACGTCCGCCTGGATCGACGCCACCCCGTTGTCGTCGGCCAGCAGCGCCCGGTTGTGCATGAAGACGATCGGGTCGTTGTCGACGTACACCACCCGGGAGTCGGGGGCGATCGCCCGGGCGCTCTCGTGCACGTTGGGCCGGGTCGGGATGCCGGCACCGATGTCCAGGAACTGCCGGATCCCGGCCTCGGCGCACATCTGCGTGACCCGGAGCAGGAACCGCCGCTGCGCGCGGCCGAGCGCCGGCAGGTCCGGGGCGAGCGCGATGACCTGCGCCGCGGCCTCCCGGTCCACCGCGAAGTTGTCCTTGCCGCCCAGCACGTAGTCGTACGCGCGGGCGTGGCTCATCTGGGTGGTGTCGATTCCGGTCAACGCGAGATCCTGTTCGGACATGACGACTCCCGTGATCGTCTCGAACGATGGCAGTCGATCATATTCGGTGGGTCGCCGTGCCGCGAGGCACGGCGGTACCGCGGCCGGTACTGGCGGAACCGGTCGATCTTCGACGTAGGATGGGCCCCCGGGCGGCGACGGGCGGAAACTTCCCGGTACGGGTGGGAACCGCCGTCGGACGGACGCGTCGCCGTGCCACGGGTGCGGAGTCGAGGAGGACGCCGACGTGCCGGGCGCCCAGCTCCGTGCCACGATCCCCCGGTGGATCGGGCGGTACCTGGTGCCGGCGCTCTTCGCCGCCGTCTTCGCCGCTCCACTGTGGTTCATGGTGGTCGGCTCGCTCCGGCCCACCGGGCTGCCGCCGCCTCGGACGCTTGAGGTCCTGCCGCCCGAACCGACCCTGAACGCGTACGCGCGGCTGCCGGAACTGTTGCCGCTCTTTCGCTACCTGGCGAACTCGGCGCTGGTGGTGGCGCTCGCCGTACCGCTGACCGTGGTGGTCGCCTCGCTGACCGGGTTCGGCATCCGACTGCTCGGGCCGGTCGCCCGGCGTCGGGTGGTCACCGGACTGCTTGTGGTGCTGCTGGTGCCGGTCACCGCGGTCTGGGCGACCCGGTTCGAGGTGTTCCGGCTGCTCGGCGTGGTCGACACCTACCTGCCGCTGCTGGCGCCGGCACTGCTCGCGGTGAGCCCGTTCCTGGTGCTGCTCTACGCCTGGAGCTTCGGCGGCGTACCAGAGTCCCAGCTGGAGGCCGCCCGGCTGGAGGGCGCCCGGTGGTGGTCGGTCTGGCGGCGGGTGGCGTTGCCCCAGGTCCGGCCGGCGACGCTGGCGGTCGCGGTGCTCGCCTTCACCTACCACTGGGCGAACTTCATCGACCCGCTGCTCTACCTGCACAGCGGGGACCGGTACACGTACGCGCTCGGCCTGCAGTTCCTGCGACTGCTGAACCCCACCGACTGGCCGCTGCTGATGGCCGGCTGTGTGCTCGCCACCCTGCCGTGCGTGCTGGTGTTCCTGCTGGCGCAGCGGATCCTGCTCAGCGACAACCCGTTGGTGGCACTGCGACAGGGAGGACGCCGATGACGACCCGGAGCACGCGGACGACAGGCCGGAGCAGGGCGACGGCAACCCGGCCATGGCGACGGTGGGGCGCCGGCCTGCTCGCCGCCGTACTCGCCGCCGGGGCACTCGCCGGCTGCGGCGGGGACGACGATCCGGACGGAGCAGGCGCGATCACCGTGGTGCTCTTCGGCGACGCCGAGGAGATCGCCGGCTACCGCACCATGGTCGAGGAGTTCGAACGGGCCAGCCCCGAGGTCGACGTCACGCTCTCCCCCGTGGCGACCCAGGACGAACTGATGGCCCGGCTCACCACCTCGTTCGCCGGCGGAACCCCGCCGGACGTCTTCCTGCTCAACTACCGCCGGTACGGGCAGTTCGCCGCCCAGGGGGTGATCGAACCCGCCCAGTCCCATCTCGACGCCAGCACCGTGCTCGACGAGGCCGACTTCAGCCCGCGCGCCCTGGACGCGTTCCGGTTCGACGGGAAGTCCCTGACCTGCCTGCCGCAGAACCTCTCCTCGCTGGTCGTCTACTACAACGCCACGATGTTCCGGGCCAGGGGCCTCGCGCCGCCGAAGGCCGGCTGGACCTGGGACGACTTCCTCGCCACGGCGAAGGCGCTGACCGGCGACGGGACGTACGGGGTCGGGGTGGAGCCGTCGGTGCCCCGGCTCGCGCCGTTCGTCTGGTCCAACCGTGGCGACCTCGTGGACCATCCGGACCGGCCCGGCACCCTCACCCTGACGGCGCCGCCGGCCACCCGGCAGGCCGTCGACTGGTTTCTGGACCTGCAGCTCACCCACCACGTGGTGCCGCCGGACGCGCAGGAGCAGAGCGAGTCGAGCGAGGCCCGGTTCCTGCGCGGCACGCTCGGCATGTACCTGAACAGCCGGGTCGCGGTCCCCACCCTGCGGACCATCTCCGGATTCGAGTGGGACGTGGCGCCGTTGCCGGTCGCGCCGGGCGGCGTACCTGCCTCGATCCTGCACAGTGACGCGTACTGCATGAGCGCCGGCCGGCCGGACCACACCGGTGCCTGGCGGTTCATCGAGTTCGCGATGGGGGAGCGGGGACAGCGGATCCTCGCCGAGTCCGGACGTACCGTGCCGTCCCGGCTCGACGTCGCCCGCTCCGACGTCTTCCTCTCCCCGAGCCTTCCGCCCCGGTCCGCGCAGGTCTATCTCGACGCCGAGCCGCACCTGCGGGCCACCCCCCGCACCGCCGGCTGGTCGCGGGTGGAGAAGGAGACCGACGCGCTGCTGGAGGAGGTCTTCTACGGCCGGGTCGGCCGGGAGGAGGGGCTGCGGCAGATCGAGGAGCGGATCCGGCCGCTGTTCCAGGAACCTGTCCGGTGACCGCCCGCCGGGCTGGGACGGATGCGGCAGATCCGGAAGCGGTGCGGGCGGGGGCGGCGGGTGAGATCCGGATCGAGTCGCTGACGAAGACGTACGGCCGGATCACCGCCCTCGACGGCCTGGACCTGGTGGTCCGCCCCGGTGAACTGCTGACCCTGGTCGGCCCCTCCGGTTCGGGCAAGTCGACGGTGCTGCGACTGGTCGCCGGGCTGGACCGGCCGGACCGGGGGCGGGTCCTGCTCGACGGCGCGGACGTCGCCCGGGTACCGCCGCACCGGCGGGCGGTGGCGATGGTCTTCCAGGACTACGCGCTCTATCCGCACCTGACCGTACGCGGCAACCTGCTCTTCGGGCCGCAGGTCCGGCGGGTACCCCGGGCGGAGGCGGACCGGCAGATCCGGGACGCCGCCGAGCGGCTCGGCATCACCGACCTGCTCGACCGGTATCCGGACCAGATGTCCGGGGGGCAGCGGCAGCGGGTCGCGCTGGCCCGCGCGCTGGTCCGGCGGCCGAGCGTCTATCTGCTCGACGAGCCGCTGGCCAGCCTCGACGCCCAGTTGCGGGTCACCACCCGGGCGGATCTGCTCGCCGTGCACCGGACCCTCGGCACCACGATGGTGCACGTCACCCACGACCAGGCGGAGGCGATGACCCTCGGCGACCGGGTGGCGGTGCTCGACGGCGGCCGGGTACGCCAGGTCGGCGTACCCCAGCAGGTGTACGACCATCCGGTCGACCTGGTCGTCGCCCGGTTCCTCGGCAGCCCGCCGATGAACCTGGTCCCCGGCGGCGGGGTGCTGGGCGGGTCGCCGGACACCACCGTCGGGGTGCGGCCGGAGGACCTGGTCCGTGACCCGGAGGGGCCGGTCGAGGTGACGGTCGAGGCGGTGGAGTCGTTGGGCAGCGAGGCGATCCTGCTGACCCGGTGTGACGACGGCACCCGGCTGGCGGTCCGGACCGGCCCCCGCCCGGGCGTCGGCACCGGTGACCGGCTGCGGCTGCGTCCCGACCCGGACCGGCTGCACCGCTTCGACACCACGACCGGGCGTCGCCGGTGACCCCGGGACGGGTACGCCGCCCGCTCACCGGCTGGGCCTTCCTCGCCCCGTACGGGGTGGCGGTCGTCCTGCTGATCGCGGTCCCGGCCCTGCTCAACCTCGGGTACGCGGTCACCGACCACACCGGGTTGACCCGCGACCCCCGGTTCACCGGCCTGGCGAACGTCCGTCGGCTGTTCGCCGACGACTTCTTCCTGGACAGCCTGGAGGCGTCGCTGTTCCACGTGGCGGTCTCGGTGCCGCTGCGGTTGCTGGCCGCGATCGGGCTCGGGCTGCTGCTCGCCGCGCCGAGGCCGGGCGGGCGCTGGTTCCGGGCCGCCGTCTACCTGCCGACGGTGATCCCGGACGTGGCTCTGGCGGTGCTCTTCCTCTGGGTGCTCAACCCGTTGTACGGGCCGTTGAACCAGCTCCTCAATCTGGTCGGCCACCCCGGTTTCACCTGGCTCGCCGAACCGACCACGGCCCGGGTCGCCGTGGTGATCATGCTGCTCTTCCCGATCGGGGAGGGATTCCTGGTGGTCCTGGCGGCCCGCCGGATGCTGGACGGGCGGCTGTACGAGGCCGCCACGCTCGAGGGCTGCGGACCGTTCGGCCAGCTTCGCCGGCTGACCCTGCCGCTGCTCGCCCCGGTGCTGGTGCTGCTCGCGGTCCGGGACACCATCCTCACCCTGCAGGTCAACTTCGTGCCGGCGTACGTGCTCACCGACGGTCGTCCGGCGAACGCCACCCAGTACCTGCCGGTCTACATCTTCGACCAGGCCTTCGAGTTCTCCGGTTTCGCGTACGGCGCGTTGATCACGATCGTCCTGATGGTGATCACTGCGGCGATCATCACGGTGCAGTTGCTCGCGGTCCGACGCTGGCGGGTGCTGCGCTGACCGGCTTCCGGTGCCGGCGGGTGCCGCGCCGGGCGGTCCGGTGCTACTGGCGGCTGCCGCGTGGGGCGTGCCATCCTGCTCGGATGAGAGCCCGGGTCTGTCTGGTCGCCGTCGCCCTGCTCGGACTCGCCGGCTGCGGTGGTGGGTCGGCGCAGACCCCGACGGCGGGGGACCGGGGGCAGGCGATGCTGGCCAACCTGCCGAGCTGTGACCGGGTGCCGATGGACGCGGGTCGCGAGGTGAGCGGCGAGGTCACCGGCCTGGTGCTGCCGGCGGGGGCCCGGGTCACCTCGACCGTGCCGCAGGGCGCGCTGACCACGGTCGAGGCGACGGTCCGGATGACCCCGCTGGACGTCCGGGCCCACTACCAGGGGCGTACCGACGTCGAGGTGCTGAACGTCGAGGACGAGATCTTCGAGTCGGAGGTGCTGCTGCGGGCCGGGCAACGGCGGATGTACCTGCGGGCCACCGCCCTCTGTGCGGACGGCACCGCGCTGACCGCCGTCGTCGGACCGGACTCCGACGACGCCGGACTGCCGGAGTTCCGCAGTGCCGGCTGATCCTCCCGCCGCCGACGAGGGCGGCGCTCTGCCGCTGTCGCTCCGTTCCCGGACCGGACAGGGCCCTGACCAGCGATGTCCCGGGTTTCCCGGGGCCGGCGGAGCCGGTCCGGAAAAATTCTGGGCGGCGCTGTCGAAACCGGCGCCGGCCGTTCGACGCGTTGGTGAAGGCTGGTCAACGGCCCGACCCGGTGAGCGCAGGACCAAGGGAGAAGAACATGCGGTACATGCTGGTGCACAAGCTCGACGACAAGGACCCGGCCGCCTGGTCGCCGACCCCGGAGTTCATGGGCCGGATGGGTGCCTTCATGGAGGAGGCCAACAAGGCCGGGGTGCTGCTCGCCGGGGAGGGCCTGCGGCCGACCGCGGAGGGCGCCGCCAAGGTCGACGTCAAGGAGGGCAAGGCGACGGTGGTCGACGGCCCGTTCGCCGAGGCGAAGGAGGTCATCGCCGGGTTCGCCATCCTCCAGGTACGGGACCGGGCCGAGGCGGTCGAGTGGGCGACCCGTTTCGGGGAGATGTTCGACACGGTGGAGATCGAGATCCGGCGGGTCGCCGAATTCTCCGATTTCGCCTAGGGACGCCGTCCCACCCCCATTCCCGGGGACCCGGACGAGAGCCCGGGCGCCGGTGTGGACCGGCGCCCGGGGCCGCCGCCGTGCCCAGGGGATACGTCACGAATTGTGTACCCGCGCCGAGCGCTATCGTGGGCCGGTGGCGGCCACGGAGACGAATCAGACGATCGAGGCGGTGTGGCGGATCGAGGCGGCCCGGGTCATCGCCGGTGTCGCCCGGTTGGTCGGTGACCTCGGCCTGGCCGAGGAACTGGCCCAGGACGCCCTGGTCGCGGCCCTGGAGCAGTGGCCGTCCGAGGGCGTACCCCGCAACCCCGGCGCCTGGCTGACCACCACTGCCAAGCGCCGGGCCATCGACCAGATCCGGCGCCGGGAACGGTTCGAACGCAGCCTCCCCGACCTGGTCGTGCCGGAGACCGCGGAGACCACCGACTTCGACGCGGTGCTGCAGGAGGAGCCGATCCCCGACGACCTGCTGCGACTCATCTTCACCGCCTGCCATCCGGTGCTCTCCGCCGAGGCCCGGGTCGCGCTGACCCTGCGGCTGCTCGGCGGCCTCACCACCGACGAGATCGCCCGGGCGTTCCTGGTGCCGTCGCCGACCATCGGGCAGCGGATCAGCCGGGCGAAGAAGACCCTGGCCGAGGCGCGGGTGCCGTTCGAACTGCCGGTCGGCGCGGACCGGACCGAGCGGCTGGACTCGGTGCTGGAGGTCATCTACCTGATCTTCAACGAGGGGTACTCGGCGACGGCCGGCGACGACTGGCTGCGTCCGGCGCTGTGCGAGGAGGCGCTGCGGCTCGGCCGGATCCTGGCCGGTCTGATGCCGGCCGAGCCGGAGGTACACGGCCTGGTCGCGCTGCTGGAGATCCAGGCGTCCCGGACCCCGGCCCGGACCGGCCCGTCCGGCGAGCCGATCCTGTTGCTCGAACAGGACCGGCGGCGCTGGGACCGCCTGCTGATCAGCCGAGGGCTGGCCGCCCTGCAGAAGGCCGAGGCGCTGGGCGGCGGGACGTACACCCTGCAGGCCGCCATCGCCGCCTGCCACGCCCGGGCCCGGACGGCGGAGGAGACCGACTGGGCCGAGATCGCCGCGCTCTACGCCCGGCTGGCCGAACGGGCCCCGTCACCGGTGGTGGAGTTGAACCGGGCGGTGGCGGTGTCGATGGCCGAGGGACCGGTCGCCGGCCTGGCGGTGCTGGAACCGTTGCTCGCCGAGCCGGCGTTGCGCCACTACCACCTGCTGCCGAGCGTGCGCGGCGACCTGCTGGCGAGACTCGGCCGGGCCCCGGAGGCGAAGGCCGAGTTCGAGCGGGCGGCGGAGCTGACCCGCAACGAG
Organism: Plantactinospora sp. B5E13; assembly: GCF_039871775.1. Taxonomy (NCBI): domain Bacteria; kingdom Bacillati; phylum Actinomycetota; class Actinomycetes; order Micromonosporales; family Micromonosporaceae; genus Plantactinospora; species Plantactinospora sp. B5E13. The sequence goes on along the minus strand of NZ_JBDPLT010000019.1, from coordinate 2,730 downwards.
CGCGAACGGATTCTGCTGCTCGACCGGGCGGCCGCCTGCGACTGAGTGTCGTGGCCGGCCCGGCGCACCGGCCGTTGTCGGCGGTCCGGGCCGACCCGTCGTCGATCCTCTCATCGAACCCTCTTCCATCTCCCCTGCGGTCCGTCGTGGCGCCGCAGGTGGAGATGGGGGCGCGTGCGCCGCGTGGTTCAGGTTGAGAAAGGTTCATTGACCATGATCGGTGCTGCTGTCTAGCCTGGCCACACGTCGACCCGATGACAGGTCGCACTCCAGTGTGGACAGGAGAGAAACCGTATGAAGGCTTCGCTCGTCCGACATCGTCGGGGCAGTGCGGTGACAGCGACCCTGGCACTGCTCGCCACCGGCGCGTTGGCGGCCTCGGCCGCCCCGTCCCGCGACCAGACCTCCGGCGACCGGTTGTCGCTGGCGACCAGCATGCCGACCGGCCCGATGGAACTGCCCGCCGAGTGGATGACCTCCCAGCGGCTCAGCGACGGCAGCCGGGAACTCTCCGCCGCCAAGTACGTCCGGGCCCGGGGCGAGGCGAACGGCCTCTTCGGCCGGACCCGGGGCGCCTACCGGGTGCTGGCCGACCAGCGGTGGGACTTCTTCGGGCCGACCAACATCGGCGGCCGGGTCGTGGACATCGCCATCGACCCGAAGGTCGACGACCAGATCTTCGTCGCCGCCGCCTCCGGCGGGGTGTGGCGGTCCCGGGACGCCGGAATGACGTACGAGTCGGTGTGGCCGCACGACTGGGTGCAGAGCATGGGCGCGGTGGCGATCACCCCACGCGGCGTACTCTTCGCCGGCACCGGCGAGGCACAGCCCGGCGGCGGCTCGATCACCTTCGGCGGTGACGGGATCTACCGCTCGAAGGACCGGGGAAAGAGCTGGAAACGGGTCGGGCTGACGGACAGCCACGCCATCGCCCGGTTCGCGATCGACCCGCGCGACGAACGGCGGATCTTCGCCGCGGCGGCCGGCAACCTCTTCGTCCCCGGCGGGCAGCGCGGCGTCTACCTCTCCGAGAACGGCGGCGACAGCTGGCGCCGGGTGCTGACCCCGCCGAACGCCACCACCGGGGCGACCGAGGTGGTGATCGATCCGGTCAACCCGAACCGGATGTACGCGGCGCTCTGGGACCACCTGCGGGAGCCGCACCAGCGGACGTACGGCGGCCCCGGCTCCAGCCTCTGGCGTTCCGACAACGCCGGCCGGAGCTGGCAGCGGATGACCAACGGGCTGCCGACCGACGCCGACCAGGGTCGGTGGGGCATCGCGCTGGCCCCGGGCGATCCGCGCCGGCTCTACGCGTACGTCGGCACCGCGCTCGGCCCGTTCCGGGCGTTCTACCGTTCCGACGACGGCGGTGACACCTGGACCCAGACTCCGGTCACCGCGAACCAGGCGTCGCAGTCGACGTTCAGTTGGTGGTTCGGCAAGCTCTGGGTCGACCCGGACGACGCCGACCACGTCTTCCTCGCCGGGGTGAACCTGATGCGTTCCACCGACGGGGCGCAGAGCTTCTCGTCGGTCAGCGGCGTGCACGCCGACCAGCACGTGATGCGCTGGGATCCGAAGGTGCCCGACCGGGCCTACCTCGGCAACGACGGCGGCATGTACCGCTCGGACACCAACGGGGTCGGCGGCTGGACCAAGGCGACGTACGAGCCGTACACGCAGTTCTACACGGTCGACGTGGCACAGACCGACCCGGCGTTGAAGGTGGCCGGCGCCCAGGACAACGGTTGCAACCGGGGCTACCAGGGTCGGGGCGGCCCGTGGGAGGCGATCGGCTGCGGCGACGGGCTCCAGGTGGTCATCCACCCGCAGGCGTCGAACATCGTCTTCGGGTGCAGCCAGTACGGCTCCTGCTACCGGTCGGAGAACAGCGGCGGCACCCCGCGGCAGACCATCGGCACCGGGCAGACCGTCTCACAGCGGCGCAACTGGCAGACGCCGCTGCAGTTCGACCCGACCGACCCGAACGTCATGTACTACGCCGGCAACATCGTCAACCGGTCGACCGACAACGGCCGTACCTGGACCGCGATCAGCCCGGACCTGACCGGCGGCGGCCCGAACGACCCGAACGGCTATCCGTGGGGCACGGTCACCACGCTCGCCGCCGCGCCGACCGACGGCAACACGTTGTACGTCGGTACCGACGACGGCCGGCTCTGGTGGACCGACGACCTCGGGGCGAACTGGCACCAGGTCGATCCGGCGCAGCTGCCGGGCACCTGGGTCACCCGGGTCGCGGTGCACCCGCGCGACGCCGACATCGCGTACGCCACGTTCTCCGGATTCCGCTCCGGCAGCGACCGGCCGCACGTCATGGTGACCCAGGACGGTGGCCGTACCTGGACCGACATCGGCCGGGGGCTGCCGGACGCGCCGGTGAACTCGATCATCCCCACCTCCGACGGCCTGCTGCTGGTCGGCACCGACGTCGGGGTGTACGTCTCGGCGTGGAACGGCGGCGAGTGGGCCGCGCTCGGGGCGAACCTGCCGATGGCGGCGGTGATGTACCTGCGCTACCACGAGCCGACCCGGCAGTTGACCGCGGCCACCTTCGGTCGGGGCGTCTACGACGTCACGGTGCCCCGGTGTTCCGGGGCGTCGACCCGGCTGCCGTTGCGCCGGCCGGGCGTCGGGGTGGTCGGGGCGCTGGCCTCGTGCCGGGCCCGCTGACCCGGCGCTGACCCCTGTGGCGGGGGGGGGGGG
>NZ_JBDPLT010000018.1:0-121249 GCF_039871775.1 Plantactinospora sp. B5E13 | reverse complement strand
GTCTACGAAACCTACTGGACCACCGGGCGGGGCGTGGAGGCGTTGATGACCACCTACCACGCCCTGGACCTCACGGTGTACGGCCGGCAAGAGAACTGGGAAAACTCGCCTGAAGGCTGGCCGCGGGGCACCGGGCACCCGTGGCGTCTCGACGGCCGCCCCACCGCGCAATGGTCACGCCCCGGCGTCGCACCGCGATGACGTCCTGATGATCAAGGTGATCATGCTCGGGTCGGCCGCGTCGTGTCATCTGGCTCCGTCCCGACACCGTGTACGGGCTCCCACCGGCCACCCCGGCGGGAGCCCGTACCTGCAAACCCGTCAGGTCACTCGGCGCGCAGGTGGTCGACGTCGTGCGTACCGGGGCTGCCCCAGAGCCAGATCACCCGTACGTCGGCCAGCGCCGCCCCGTCACAGGACATTTCGCTGAGCAGGTCGACCACCACCGTCGTCTCGGTGTTCTCCGGCACCCAGCCGAACGTCGACTGGCACCACGCCCAGCCGGCACCGGTCTGCACCGCGATCGCACTGGAGGTGCCGCCCGCTCCGGCCCGCAGGTCGTAGCGGAGCGTCGCCTTCGCCGACAGGTCCACCGGCTCCGGCAGGGTCACCCCGAACCAGCCACCGCCGGTGGCGGCGACCCGCAGCCCGGCGGCGCCCTGGGTGGCGTACTCGGTGGTCTGGCTGAGTGTGCCGGCGTCGGCCTGCCAGTCGCCGGGTGCCCAGCCCTCCACCCCGGTCTCCCAGGAGGCGAGCAGGATCGGGTCGCCGGCGGCCGGCTTCACCGTCACCACCAGCTCTGCCACATTGGAGGTACGACCGGCCTGGTCACGGATGGTGTAGGCGGCGGTGGCCCGGCCCTGGAAACCCTCGTCCGGGGTGAAGGCGACGGTCCCGGTCACCGGGTCGAGCGTGAAGCCACCCCCGGTAACAACAGCGTTCACCTGCTGCCCGGCGATGCTCGGGTCCAGGTCGATGCTGGCCGGCCGGACCTGTGTCCGGTACGCGATGTCGTTGCCGGCCGGGGTGAGGGTGACCGGCGTACCGGTTTCGGTGACCGCGCTGTCGTGGTCGGCGACCGGCGGCCGGGACCGCTGCCCGTGCCGGATCTCCTCGCCCGCGTTGCTGATCGTGGTGCAGACCGGGCTCGGGCAGTAGACGGTGAAGCCGTCGTAGTCCGGATAGGGCGAACCGTCGTCCTGCACGCCGGAGAGGATCCAGTACAGGAAGCCGCTGCCGCCGGTGCCGGTGAAGGCGTCCGTCCAGCGTTGGAAGACCGGGTTGCGGGTGGCTTTGTCGTGCCAGCCGAACTCGCCGAGCAGCACCGGCTTGCCGAGCCGCCGCGCGTCCCGGTTGTGTCGCTTGATCCACTCGGCGCCCCAGGTCGCGTCCTTGCCCCAGTGGTCGGGATAGAGGTGGTACGACACCACGTCGACCGCCGGCAGCCGGGTCAGGGCCAGCGAGTCGACGCCCTCGCCACAGTTGGTCGTCCAGTCCGCGCTTGCCGGGTCGTCGCAGTAGAAGCCCTCGTCACCGACGCTGGCCAGGTGCCTGCGGTCGATCGACTTGATGTGCCGGGTCATCTCGTCGGCCCAGGCGGTCAGGGTCTCCGTCGTGCAGTCCGGTGACGTCGGATAGACCCCGGAACCCTTGCACCGGGGCTCGTTGCCGAGTTCCCAGGTCATCACCGTCGGGTCGTCCTTGTATTTCACCCCGGTCAGGGTGTTGGTCCGGTTGAGTACGTGCGAGATCCAGTCCCGGTACCAGCCCCGGATCACCGGGTCGGTGTAGAACTCGTCGTGGTACTGCCCGCCGCGCCAGCGGACGTACTGGTCCATGCCGCCGAAGTCCCGCCAGTTGTTGGTCAGCGGGATGACCAGCTTGATCCCGGCCTGCCGGGCGGCGAAGAGCACATAGTCGAGCCGTTCCAGACCGTCCGGTCCGTCGTGGTAGGCCGGCTTCTCACCGTCCCAGTACTGGAAGTAGACCCCGTCGGCCGGGCCGGCGACCGAGTCCGTGCCGCCCGGGGTGCCGATGTCGAGGAATCCCCAGTGCCGCAGCACGGTGAAGCCGGCCGCCCGCGCGTCGGCGACAACGTCGTCGACCATCGTCCGGGACTTGTACATCAGGTAGTAGTTGTTGGTCCCGGCGAACCGGAACCGCTTGCCGTCCAGGTACAGCTGGTCGCCCTTCCGGACAACAAACCCGGCGGCGGTAGTGGTGGTGGAGTCGGGCGTCGGGGCGGCCAGGGACGGGGCCGGCTGGGCGGTGAGCAGCAGCCCGGCGACGGCCAGCAGCAGGGTGACACGGCGTTTCATCGGGTGGTGGTCCTTCCGCAGATCAGCGGTGCCGGAACGAGGTCCGGTGCCCGCCGCCACCACGACCGCCGCGGCGTGCGCTACTCGCGCGCCACCAGGTCGTTGACGCAGCGCAGCACCGGCCGGGCGGTCAACGCGGCCGGATCCAGCCGCTGCTGTGACCGCACGGTGAACGTGGTCGACTCCCCGGGAAGCAACGTGACCAGCGCCTCGTCGACCACCGCCGCCGGATCGAGCCGGTCCGGGGCGAGCACCAGGTCACGCAGCACCGTCCGGGCGGTGACCCGGACCCGTACCCCGTCGGGGGTCTGCTCGACCGTGGTGTCGTACTCGGCCTGTGGGTAGGCCAGCTCGCGGTCCTCCGCGAAGAACCAGAAGGCACGCTCGGCGGTGCCGCCGGGATCGGCGAGCAGCAGCTCGGCGCGCGGATCGTCGGGCCGGGCCAGGTCCGCCGGCAGCGGCCAGCTCGCCGAGGAGTACGCCGGCACGTCCAGCTCGATCGACGTCTTCGCCCTCGGTTCGCCGGCCAGGGTCAGCCGGGTCACCTCGACCCGGCCCGTCCACGGGGTGCCGCCGTCGTTGACCGCGACAAGCGTCGGTTTGCCGTCCCGGGGCTGCACGGTGAGCAGCCGGTCGGCGTACGAGTGGCGCAGCGCGTACCAGAGGGGTTTACGCCGGCCGTCGCCGTCGACCGCCGCCCACGAGGTGACCGGCCAGCAGTCGTTGAGCTGCCAGACCACGCTGCCCATGCAGATCGGCCGCAGCGACCGCAGGTGCTCGACCCCGACGCTGATCGCCCGGGCCTGGTTGACCTGGGTCAGGTAGTGCCAGTCGTCGAAGTCGCGCGGCTCGGGCAGGTGCGCGGCGAGTCCCCGGGCCAGTTTCAGGTCGCCGTCCCCGGCCTTCTGCCGGTGCGCCATCGCCGCCGAGTCCGCCGCCAGCTCGCCGTCGCCGATCGCCCGCCGCAGCGTGGCGTACGTCGCCGGCCCCTGGTAGCCGAACTCGGCGACGAACCGGGGCCGGTAGTCGCGGTAGTGCAGGTAGTCGACCTGGTTCCAGACGTCCCAGATGTGGGTGGTGCCGTGCGCCGGGTCGTTCGGGTGCCGGTCGGGGCTGCCGGACCACGGGCTGCCCGGCCAGTACGCTCGGGTCGGGTCCAGTTCGGCGACGATGCCGGGCAGCAGCTCGAAGTAGTAGCCGGCGCCCCAGCTGCGGCCGGCGAGCGGCTCCTGCCAGTCCCAGTCGTGCCAGCCCCAGATGTTCTCGTTGTTGCCGAACCAGGCCACCAGACTCGGATGGCTGGCCAGCCGGACCACCTGCTCGGCCGCCTCGGCGCGTACCTCGGAGGCGAACGGCTCCTCCTCCGGGTAGGCGGCGCAGGCGAAGAGGAAGTCCTGGGCGACGAGCAGGCCGTGGGAGTCGGCGAGGTCGTAGAAGTCCTCCGACTCGTACCGGCCGCCGCCCCAGACCCGCAGGAAGTTGACGTTCGCCGCGACCGCCTGGTCGAACCGTTGGGCGTAGCGGGCCCGGGTGACCCGGGTCGGGAAACAGTCGTCCGGGATCCAGTTCACGCCCCGGGCGAAAATCGGACGATCGTTGACGACCAGGGTGAACGGCGTGCCGTGCTCGTCCGGGGTGGTGTCGACCCGGACCGACCGGAAGCCGATCCGCCGCTGCCAGGAGTCCAGCTGCGCGCCGCCGGCGTGCAGGGTCACCTCCAGCGGATAACGCGGCTGGTCCCCGTACCCCCGGGGCCACCACAGCTCCGGGTCGGCGACGGTGAGGGTCAGGTCGATGCCGCGCTGGCCGGGTGGCAGCACCGCCTCGACGGTCTCGCCGGCGACGGTGGCCCGGACGGTGACCGGCGCACCGTCGACCGAGCCGTCGACCACGTCCTCCGCCGGGCCGTTGTCCCCGTCACCCGGGGTGTCGTCCCCGGCCGGGACGGTGGTGTGGTCGGTCGGGATGGCGTCGCCGGCGCGGTCGATCTCGACGTGTACCTCGACCCGGCCCTCCCGGTCCTGCCGGTCGGTGGCGACCGTCACCAGTGGACGGACCTCGGCGAGTCGGGCGACCCGCCAGGTACGCAGCCCGATCTCCTGCCAGATGCCGGCGGTGACCAGGGTCGGTCCCCAGTCCCAGCCGAAGTTGCAGGCCATCTTGCGGATGAAGTGGAACGGTTCCGGGTACGCGTTCGGCCGGTCACCGAGCCGGTCCCGCCACTGTTCGGCGTAGCGGTAGGCGGAGTCGAAGCGGACCCGCAGCACGTTGTCGGCACCGACCCGCAGCAGTGGTCGTACGTCGAACCGGTAGCCGCGGTGCATGTTGGCGGTCCGGCCGACCTCGACGTCGTTGAGGGTGATCGTGGCCACGGTGTCCAGGCCGGCGCAGACCAGCTCGACCCGGGCGTCGTCGTCCGGGTCGCCGGCCCAGGCGAAGGTCGTCTCGTAGCGCCAGTCGGTCCGGCCGATCCAGGCGAGTGTCCGCTCGTTGTCGTCGAGGTAGGGATCCGGGATCAGTCCGGCGGCGAGCAGGTCGGTGTGCACACACCCCGGCACGGTGGCCGGGATCCGGGCCTCGGCGACCGCTTCCGGGATCTCCGGTCCGGGCACCGCGCTCAGGAACCAACCGTCGTGCAGGCTCTGCCAGGACGTCACAAGCACCTCAACTCGGGGTCGCGTCAGGTGGGCGTCGTTACCCTAGGATATTGACGAGTGTCGACTGAACCGGATAAGTAACGACACCGTACGGCCGGCCCCGCACCCTGTCAACGGGCGCCCGACCGGGGCCGGAACCGCAGCGCCGGCAGGCTGCCGCCAAGATTGGCGGGTCGCTATGCTTAACCGGAAAAGTTGTCCGTCGCCGGCCCGGACCCGGCGGACACCGGCCGACGCCCGCGACCAAATAACCGCCCGCGACCAACAACCGCCCGCGACCACCGCCGGCCACGGCCACACAACCGAAGGAGCGCCGGGTGAAGCGGCCGACAATCGCCGACGTGGCCCGCCGGGCCGGCGTCTCCAAGGGCGCCGTCTCGTACGCGTTGAACGGCCAGCCGGGCGTCTCCGAGGCCACCCGGCAACGCATCCTCGCCATCGCCCAGGAGATCGGCTTCAACCCGAACAGCGCGGCCCGGGCCCTCTCCGGCGCCACCGCGAACGCGGTCGGGCTCGCGCTCTGCCGCCCCGCCCGCATCCTCGGCATCGAACCGTTCTTCATGGAACTGATCAGCGGTGTCGAGGCGGAACTCTCCGCCCGGTCGTACGCGCTCACCCTCCAGGTCGTCGACAGCCCCGACGCCGAGATCGCCGTCTACCGGCGCTGGTGGGGCGAACGGCGGGTGGACGGCGTCCTGGTCTGCGACCTGCGCACCGACGACCGCCGGGTCCCGGTGCTGGAGGACCTCCACCTGCCGGCGGTGGTGATCGGCGGCCCCAACCACGGCAGTGGGCTCCCGCACGTCTGGTCCGACGACGCGGCGGCGCTCACCGAGGCGATCGAATACCTGGTCGCGCTCGGGCACCGGCGGATCGCCCGGGTCGGCGGCCTCCCCGACCTGCTGCACACCGAGATCCGCACCGAGGCGTTCCGCACCCTCTGCGGACGGCTCGGCCTCGACCGTACGCTCACCCTCTCCTCCGACTACAGCGGCGAGGAGGGGGCCCGGGCCACCCGCCGACTGCTCAGCTCCGCCGACCGGCCGACCGCGATCGTGTACGACAACGACGTGATGGCGATCGCCGGGCTCGCCGTCGCCCAGGAGATGGGGCTGGCCGTACCGGCCGACGTCTCCATCGTCGCCTGGGACGACTCGCCGCTGTGCCGACTGGTGCACCCGCCGCTGACCGCACTCAGCCGGGACATCCCGGCGTACGGGGCACACGCCGCCAACCGCCTGCTCGCCGCGATCTCCGGCCAGCCGACCGGCGACTACCAGGACGAGACGGCCCACCTCATCCCGCGCGGCAGCACCGCGCCGCCCCGCTGACCACCGGGGCACGACGGGACGCCCGGGCGTCGCCTACGGCGGGTGACCGGGTTACCGATAGCATCGGCGTCGCAGGCCTGACCAGCGAGGCCCGCAGGCCTGACCAGCCAGGATTCCGCAGGCCTGACCAGCCAGGAGGACGACGCCGTGCACGTACCACCGATTCCCCACCTGACCGCCGCCGACCCGGAACTGGCGACGCTGATCGAGGGTGAGGCGAAGCGGCAGCACGACAAGCTGCGGATGATCGCCTCGGAGAACTACGTCTCCACGGCGGTCCTGGAGGCCAGCAGCACGGTGCTGACCAACAAGTACTCGGAGGGCTACCCCGGCCGCCGGTACTACGAGGGCCAGCAGTTCGTCGACCCGATCGAGACGCTCGCGATCAGCCGGGCGAAGGACCTCTTCGGCGTCGACCACGCCAACGTGCAGCCGTACTCCGGATCGCCGGCGAACCTCGCCGTCTACCTGGCGTTCCTCTCCCCCGGCGACACGGTGATGGGGATGGCGCTGCCGATGGGCGGGCACCTCACCCACGGCTGGTCGGTCTCGGCCACCGGCAAGTGGTTCAACCCGGTCCGCTACCAGGTCTCGAAGGAGACCGGCCGGATCGACCTCGACGAGGTCCGCGACCTGGCCCTCCGGGAACGCCCCAAGGTGATCTTCTGCGGCGGCACCGCCGTACCCCGCACCATCGACTTCGCCGGCTTCGCCCAGATCGCCCGGGAGGTCGGCGCGGTCCTGGTCGCGGACATCGCGCACATCGCCGGTCTGGTCGCCGGTGGCGCGCACCCGTCGCCGGTCGGGCACGCCGACGTGATCACCACCACCACGCACAAGACCCTGCGTGGCCCGCGCGGCGCGATGATCATGACGACCGCCGAGCACGCCTCCGCGATCGACAAGGCGGTCTTCCCCGGCCTGCAGGGCGGCCCGCACAACCACACCACCGCCGGCATCGCCGTCGCGCTCCGGGAAGCCGCCACCGACGACTTCCGCCGGTACGCCCACCAGATCGTCGCCAACGCCCGCGTCCTCGCCGAGGAGCTGGTCGAGCGGGGCTTCACCCTCGCCTCCGGTGGCACCGACAACCACCTGATCCTGGCCGACCTGACCGGCAAGGGCATCGCCGGCAAGCCGGCGGCCCAGGCGCTGGACCGGGCCGGCATCGAACTGAACTACAACACTGTGCCGTACGACCCGCGTAAGCCGTTCGACCCGTCCGGGATCCGGCTCGGCACCGCCGCACTCACCACCCGGGGCCTGACCGAGGAGCAGATGCCGCAGGTCGCGGCCTGGATGGACGAGGCGATCACCGCAGCGATCAAGGACGACGCCGCCGCCCTGGACCGGATCGCCGGCGAGGTCGGCGACCTGCTGGCGGCGTACCCGATGCCGGGCTACACCACCGCCTGACCGCCGGAGGCCGCGCCCCCGGGCGGGCAGGCCGCTAGTCCGGCGGTGGGACTGCGGGCCCGGCCTCAGCCCGCCCGGTGTGGGCCAGACCTGGCCGGGCACGCATCTCGTTCCCAGAGCCCTACCTACTTTGAGGCCGGGGAACGTGATCACTTTCCGTGCATGCTGTATGCCGCCGATGCGAGATCGTCGACATCGACGAGCGCTTGACACGTCTGCCGGGCAGGCTCGCCCGTCAGCCCAGGGTCGGGTAGCCGGAGGGAGTTTCACCCTCCGGCTCCCACAGATCCCGGCGTGACAGTCTCCTGTCACCCGGCTCTTGTCATCCTGGTCACCAAAAAGCACGTGTGGTTCGAGCCGGGCGCTTCCCCGGGCCGCCGGTCTCCTGCCGGAACCTCCTGGCAGCTACCCGGGCCGGAATCCAGAACCCGATGTGGAGATCCATGTACAGGAGTTTTGGCCGAAATCGCGACGTCCGGTTCTTATGCTCCACCGTCCATGCCGGATGTATCAGACGGTCAGACCGGCGCTGACCAGCCAGATGTGTTCGCAGGTCGAGGATGCCTGTTGCAAATTCTCGCGGGACTCCTGTGAGACGTGGTAGAAGGTCCGCTCGATCATCCAGCACAGGGCGCGTGCCATCGCCGACGCTTGTTCTGGTTCGGTGCCGGCCTGAACGCCGGCACGTTCCAGGACCGCGGCGATGGCTGTGATGAACAAGTCGGCTGTACGGTTCCACAGCTCGCCGATCTCCGGCACGGTCAGGGACAGGTCGATCGCCGTGCGCATGACCAGGCCGTGCTCGTTCCATAGGTCGACCGTGCGCCGCATGGCTGCCGCGATGGCCTGGCGCGGCTCATCGGCCTGCGCGGTGACCCGGGACCGCTCCCACAGTTGCTCAACCGTCCGGGCCACGAGCGCCGTGACCACTTCTTGCTTGGAGCCGAAATAGAAGTACAGGGCGCCGCGTGTGATGCCGGCGCCCTGGGCGATGTCGCCGACGGTCATGGCTTCGTAGCCCATCCGCGCCAGCAGAGCCGCGCAGGTATCCAGAATGGCTCGCTCCCGGACATCGCCCTTGCGTTCGGCGGCGCGTCGGCTTCGCGCGGGGTGGTAGCCGGGCATCAGAGCTGAGCACCCTCGGCGAAGTCGGTCGTACGGGAGAGCGTCTCCCATGTGCGAATGTCCTCGTCCACGGCCGTGCGCGCGGCGGTGACCAGTCGCAGCGCGTCCGAGCCCAGGACGAGATGGGCCGGCGGCTGGTCCACCGTCGTGATGTGCACGACGGCTTCCCCGGCCTTGGCCGGGTTGCCCAGTTGGTTCCCGCTTGCCTTCTGCCGCGCTTCGCGGATGGGGGTGAACAGCTCGTCGTAGTCGTCGATGGACTGCGCGGTGCGTGTCATGGACCGTCCGGCCCAGTCGGTGCGGAAGGAGCCAGGCTCGATCGCCGTCACGTGGATCCCGAACTGCGCGACCTCCTTGCCCAGCGCCTCAAGGATGCCTTCTAGCGCGAACTTGCTGCCGCAGTAGGCGGACATGCCAGGCACGGCCATGAGCCCGCCCATGGAGGTGACGGCCATCAGGTGTCCGCGGCGACGTCGGCGCATGTGGGGCAGTGCTGCCTGTAGGGTGGCCACTGCCCCGAGTACGTTGACCTCGAATTGCCGCCGCACCTCGGCCAGCGGGGTCTCCTCGAAGGTGCCCTCCAGGCCGTAGCCGGCGTTGGCGATGACAACATCCAGAGCTCCGACGCTCTGCTCTACCTCTGTGATCACATTCGAGACGGCGTCGCCGTCCGTCACGTCCAGGATGCGGCCGTGAGCCTGCCCGGGTTCGAGCTCTTCGAAGGCTCGCAGGTCCTTCTCCGAGCGGACCGTGCCGACGACCGTGTGCCCGGCGGCCAGGGCTGCTTGGGCGAAGGCACGTCCGAGGCCCGTGCTGACGCCGGTGATGAGCCACTTCTGTTCCTGCATAGTTCCTCCAGTTGGGCCTCGGAAGGAGCCTGGTTGTTCCCTCACCTCCAATTCTACACGGCGTCGATTTTTGCCATCGTCATGCAGATTCTGGTGACCCCTTACGGCTCCGCGTGTAGGTGGGGCTGGTTGCCTTTGACGGTCAGGATCCAGTAGGCCCCGCGCCGCGCGAGGTAGGTGACGTGCTCGCGTTGGCAGTACAGGGCGTCGGCGGTGACTACGGTGTCGCGCAGGTCGCTGATCTGGTCGAGCAGCGGTGCGAACCGGGTGATCTCGTTGGTCTTGCCGTCGACGTCGATGCTGGCCAGGACCACACCGGTAGCCTGGTCGCAGGCGGTCATCACGTGCCGGGCAACGGTGTCGGTGGTGCGGGAGCCGCGCAGGGTCTTGCCGTCGACGGCGATCGCCCGGCCGGCGAGCCAGACACTGATCGCCGCGGTCAATAGCTGCGGGTCCACGGCCTGCAACAGCCGACGGATCATCGCCTCCGATGGGCGCCGGTCGGCAGTCATGCCCAGGGCGAGAGCCGTCGTGGCCGGCACGTCGGCGACCCATTCGGCGATCGCGGCGTACGAGCGGTAGCCGGCGACCACCGCACACACCGCTGCGGCCCTGTCTGTCAGGGTGAGTTGAGGCCAACGGTTCATAGCAAGTCCGTCTGGCAGGGCGAGTTCAGGATCGAGATGCGTTGAGTACTGCTGTTGATGTCGTGGTGACCCAGGATGGGGTCATGAGTCGCAAGAAGGGGCCGCGTTCGGACGGGCCGCGGGCACGTCGGTCGTTCACACCGGGGCAGAAGCTGGACCTGTTGGCCCGGTATGAGCAGGCCGTCGCGGCGGGTGAGGGCGGGGCGTTCCTGCGGCGGGAGGGCTTGTACTCGTCGTTGATGTCGGAGTGGCGTCGGGCCCGTGACGGCGGGCTGTTGCAGGGCAAGCCGGCTGGGGAGACGGTGGGGCGGCCCAGCCCGGAGCAGGCCGAGATCGCCCGGTTGCGGCGGGAGTTGGAGCGTACGCAGGCGAAGCTGGCGCGCACGGAAACGGCGTTGACGATCATGGGAAAAGCGCGCGAGCTCTTGGAAGAGATTTCCAGGAGCGAGCCGGACGATCCGGACGTGTTCGGGCTCGGCAGGCGCTGATGGACGCCTACCACGCGTTGACGGGTGCGGGGACCACGACGCGGGAGGCGGCCCGGCTGACCGGGATCGCCCGGGCCAGCGCCGGCCGGGACCTGCTGCGGCCGACACCGGCACGACCTGCCCGCCGGCGGCCGGCCAACGCGCTGAGCCCGGCCGAACGCGACCGGGTCCTGCACGTGCTGAACAGCCCGGAGTTCGTCGACGCCGCCCCGGCACAGGTCTATGCGGCCCTGTTGGATCAGGGCGTGTATGTCGGGTCGATCGCCACGATGTACCGGATCCTGGGCGAGCATCGGCAGGTGCGTGAGCGGCGTCGGCTGGCCCGGCATCGGCCCCGCCAGCGTCCCGAACTGGTCGCCGACGGGCCGCGGCAGGTTTACAGCTGGGATATCACGAAACTTGCCGGCCCGGTCAAAGGCGTCTACTACGACGCCTACGTCATGATCGACATCTACTCCCGGTACATCGTCGGAGTACGGGTACACGCCCGCGAGTCCGGTCCCCTCGCGGAGTCGATGATCCGCGAGGTGTTCGACACCCACGGCGTTCCGCACGTGGTCCACGCCGACCGGGGCACCTCGATGACCTCGAAATCCGTCGCTGACCTGCTCGAAGACCTGGCCGTGACCCGCTCACACTCCCGGGCGAAGGTGTCCAACGACAACCCGTACAGCGAGGCCTGGTTCAAGACGTTGAAGTACGCGCCGGTGTTCCCGGACCGGTTCGCGTCCCTCGCCGACGCGCGGGCGTTCATGACCGACTTCGTGACCTGGTACAACCACTGCCACCGCCACTCCGGGATCGGCCTGCACACCCCCGCCGAGGTCCACCACGGCCGGCATCACCGCGTCCGCGCCGGCCGCGAGGACACCCTGGCCACCGCACGGGCGGCCCACCCGGAACGGTTCAGCACCACCCGACTCCTACCCAAGATCCTCGATCTGCCCGAACAGGTCTGGATCAACAAGCCCGACCAGGAAGCAGAGCCCGCGCCACAAGCCGCTTAACTCCCGCTGGCCTCAATCCCTTGACACGTTCCGCGGTGACCACGACCGTCAGCCGGTGCCGGACGCCTCGCCTGGCGCGTGGATCAGGCAGACCAGCGAGTGCTTCGGGTAGCCCACCGGCGGTTTCGACAACGGTCAGAGCCGGTGCACAGGACAGGGACGAGATCAGCGATGATGGCAGCGCGGGCATGACTCACTTCGGGCGATCAGCATGGCGTCGATCCAGGCTGGCGAGCTGCCACCGCCGATAGCCACCGGGACGACGCCCTGGAATTGTAGTTGCGGTGCCCGCCGCGTCGCGATCTCACCTGCGCCGAGAGCGGGAAGTCCGTCTTCCGAGTGGCCCGCCGCGAACCACTGCCGTCCCACTTCCGACGACACGTTACGCGCGGCCAGGACGCTATCGATCATAGAACGGGCAAGTGTGTACTTTTGAAGGAAGTTGTGCAGTTGTCCGGGAAGGCCGAGCCCCGCGTAGTCGGTTGCGACAACCGCGTACCCGTCCCGCAGGAAGCGCGCGATGATGCTGTCGTATCCGCCCAACTCCGGCTGCCGCGAGGGTGCACAGTCCGGCCCGACGCCGGTCGTCCCGTGCCCCCATGCGATGATCGGCCACCCGCCCTCGGGGCGTGCACCGCGTGGAACCACCAGGTAGCCCGTTACCGCGATGGGTGTCCCATGGACTCCGTCCGAGCGATACATGATCCGCCATGCCTGGGAGCTGGCCTCCCGAACAACCTCGGTCACTGGCATCGGCTCGACGGCGAACACTCCACCGACCGGCGTCGCCTTCAACTCCCACCTGCTCGGATTCTGGTAGAAGTCCGTTCGCCGGGCATCGCCCCCCATAATCGCGCCACCGGCCGAGCCGGACAGGGTGAGTACGGCAAGGACACCGAGCCCGATACCGAGGGCCGCACGCCAGACCCGGCGCCCCGGTCTGGCTCTTCGCCGCACGTGGTCGCCCGACTTGAGCGGGCCTTCCGGTGGGCGGTCAGCCGTCCAGCTTGCTTCCGCCGAATTTGATCCATGTTGTGCCACAATCGACCTCCATCCGAGGATTGGGTGCGTGCAGCCAGCATCAGCTGAAAACGCATATGTGACACTGTTTCGGCTTCGTCTCACCGTTTCGGCGACATGCACCACAGCCCCGGTTTCCCACAATCGGGAACCTGGTCGATCGGGCGTTGCGGTCAACGGGACGCGCTCGGGAACTCCTCCAGGAACGCCTCCACCCGTTCGGCCGGCGCCGGCCGGGACAGCGCGTACCCCTGGCCGAACCGGCAGCCGGCGGCCCGGGCCTGGCTGACCTGGGTCGGCGACTCCAGCCCCTCCGCGATGATCTCCAGGCCGAACCGCCGGCCCAGGCTCACCACCACGTCGATGAACGGCTTGCTCTCCCCGTCCCGGCTGCCCCGGTCGATCACCAGCGTCCGGTCGACCTTGAGGAAGTCGACCGGCAGCCGGCGGAGCTGGGCCAACGACGCCGGACCGGTGCCGAAGTCGTCCAACGCGGTCCGCACCCCGACCGTCCGCAGCGCCGCGAGCTGGGTCACCGCCGCCGGGATCTCGACACTGCCGCGAGGCTCGGCGATCTCCAACACCAGCCGCTCCGGCGCCACCCGGTGCTCGGCCAGCGCCGCCGTCACCCGGCCCACGAAGTCCGGGGAGGCCAGCTCCCGCGCCGAGACGTTGATCGCCATCCAGATCGGCCGGGACCGGTGTGACCAGGCGGCGAGCTGCCGGCAGGCGGTGTCCAGCACCCACCGGCCCAACTCCTCCACGAGCATCAGGTCCTCGGCCACGGTCAACAGTTCGGCCGGCAACACGGTGCCGAGCGCCGGGCTGCGCCACCGCAGCAACGCCTCGATCCCCACCGGCTGCTGGTCGTCGAGGTCGAGCACCGGCTGGTAGACCAGGTCCAGCTCGCCCCGCTGCGCCGCCCCGGGCAGTTCCCGCTCCAGGTCCAGCCGCCGGGTGAACTGCTCCTCCAGCTGGTCGTCGTACCACTCGACCCGGTTGCGGCCGAGCTGCCGGGCCCGCAGCCGGGCCAGATCCGCCCGGCGCAGCACGTCGTCGACGCTGTCCCCGCCGGTCAGGTCGGCGAGCCCGATGCTGGTCCCGAGATACACCAGGGCGCCCGGCATCTGGTACGGCTCGGTCAACGCGGTCAGCAGCCGGGTCCCCATCGCGTACGCCAGCACCGGACGGTCCACGGTCAGTACGGCGAACTCGTCGCCGCCGAGCCGGGCCACCACGTCGTCGGTGCCGACCCCGGTCTTGAGCCGACGACCGACCTCGGCCAGTACGGCGTCGCCGAACTGCCGGCCGTGCGCCTCGTTGATCCCCGCCATCCCGTGCAGGTCGACCACGAGCAGGGCACCGGCGTGACCCGGCACCGCCCGCTGCGTGACGATGGTCCGGGTCAGCTCCCGGCGGTTGGCCAGCCCGGTCAGCTGGTCGGTGAAGGCGAGTTCGTGCAGGGTCCGTTCCAGCCGCTGCCGTTCGCTGACGTCCCGTACGTGCACCACCAGCGCCGCCACCTCGGGCACCCCGCGCTGGTCGCTGATCGTCGACTCGGTGTCCCGCCAGACGCCGTGCCCGTCCCGCAGCCGTGCGGTGACCAGCTGCGGACGATCGGGCACCTGCCGACCGGCGATGACCCCGGTGAGCACCGCGGTGACGTCCGGCGCGTCGTCCGGATGCATCAGGTCCGGGAAGAGCCGCCCCACCACCTCGGCGTCGGCGAGCCCGAAGAGCCGGGCCGCGGCCGGGGACTGCCAGCGGATCAGCAGATCCTCCCCGACGATCAGGGTCAGGTCGTTGGCCCCGGAGACCAACGACCGGAAGTGTGCCTCCTGGCCGGCCAGCCGGCGGGCGTAACGCCGGATGTCGAGCATCACCAGCACCTCGCGGACCACCACGGTCGGGATGATCGCCAGCCCGAGCAGGATCGAGGTGCTGTCGAAGTGGCCGACGGTGACCAGGTGGTAGAGGGCCGAGAGGGTGGCCAGGATCGCCGGAATGGTCAACAACGGGTACGCGGTGAGCGTGGTCTGCGGCTCGGTCGGCCCGGCGGGCGGCTGGGCGACCGGGTTCGCCCGGCGGGCCCCGGCGGCGATCAGTGCCGGGCCGGCGACCAGCGGGATCGCGACCAGCGGCACAGCCGTCGGCGCGGCGTTGTAGTCGGTGAGCACGGCGACCAACGCGAGGCCGACCACCGCCGACCCGGCACCGAGCCCGCAGAGGGCGGCGGAGCGGCGGTGCTCGTACGCGCGCAGCGTGGTGATCGTGATGATCGGCAGACCGACGACGGCGAGCAGGGCGGCGACCAGCGCCAGTGGCGGCAACCCGCCGGCCGGCGGGATCACCCAGGCGGAGAAGGCCAGGCTGATGCCGAGGCTCAGCCCGTCGAAGGCGCGCCGCAGTCGTACCGGCACGGTGCTGGCGGCGCCGGGCAGCATCAGCATGCCGAGCAGGTAGAGGAGGAGGGCCACGGCGAGCCCGGCGAGTGCCACCGCGTCCCGGGCCTCGGCCGGCGACAGCATCAGCACGACCGCACTGATCCCGCTGGCGAGTACGCCGAAGCCGAGGAAACCGGCGCCCCGGCACGGCCCGAAACCGCGCTGGGTACGGTGCAGCCGGACGGCGAGCCGGACCAGTCGGCCGGCGGCCAGCGCGGCGACCACGCCGACCGCGCCGCCGACCGCCAGGTACGGCGGCAGGGCGCCGAAGTGGGCGATCAGCAGCATATTCACCGCGAACAGCGGAGCACCGGTCTCGATGATCCAGACGGCGAGCCGGCGGGCTCGACCGTCCGGGGGTTGCGCCACGGACATGGCGGCTGCCTTCGCAGAGGGGGGCACGGGGCGTGGTGCGGCACAGCGAGTCTGGTCGGGTGAACCGGCCAAACAATTCCTATCAACCCCCAACGATCGGTCGGGGGCGTGGTTACGGGCTGGTAGGGGGTTTCCCACCGACGCGCGTCCCTGATCTTTGCGCACCTGGCGCCGGTGGGAAAGGACCGAGCGGTGGAGCCTCGTGTCGGGTCGACCGGCCCAGGTGCGAAAATCGCGGGGTGAACAGGACCAGCAGTCTCCGGTTCCGGCACAACCAGGCGATCTGGGTGGCCGCCGCCATCGGGTTCCTCGGCGCCGTACCGCTCGCCTCGTCCCGCTGGTATCTCACCCCGGTGCTGCTGATCCCGCTCGCGATCGGCCTCTGGGCCTGGCGGGCCGGCACCGACGCGGACCCGACCGGGGTACGGATCCGGGCCCTGGTCGGGCAGCGGACCATCCCCTGGTCCGACATCGTCGAGCTGGGCGCCGACCCGCGCGGTCAGGCGGTGGTCCGGCTCACCGACGGGCGTACCACGGCGCTGCCGGCGGTCCGCTCCACCGACCTGCCGGATCTGGTCGCCGCGAGCGGCCAGCGGCTCCGCCCGGACGGCGACCCGGACGCCCCGGAGCCGGCCGCCCCGTAGGCGACGGGCCCGGAGCCGGTCACCCGGTGCTCGGCGGCCCGGCTCAGTAGCCGTTCACCACCTCGTTGATCAGTGGTTCGCCCGCGACGTACCGGCGCAACTGCTGGCCGGCGAGCCGGTACGCCCGGGGCAGCAGTCCCCGCACCGAGCCGGCGACGTGCGGGGTGAGCAGCACGTTCGGCAGGTCCCAGAGCGGGTGACCG
Organism: Plantactinospora sp. B5E13; assembly: GCF_039871775.1. Classification (NCBI taxonomy): domain Bacteria; kingdom Bacillati; phylum Actinomycetota; class Actinomycetes; order Micromonosporales; family Micromonosporaceae; genus Plantactinospora; species Plantactinospora sp. B5E13. The sequence goes on along the minus strand of NZ_JBDPLT010000018.1, from coordinate 104,726 downwards.
GTGGGCAGCGGCTCCGGCTCGGTCACGTCCAGCGCCGCCGCGATCCGCCCGGTGGAGAGCTCGGCGACCAGCGCGTCGGTGTCGACCACCGGCCCCCGGGCGGCGTTGACCAGCAGGGCACCGTCCCGCATCGCGGTGAGGAACGCGGCGTCGACCAGGCCACGGGTCTGCTCGGTGAGCGGCACGATCAGCACCACGACGTCGGCGGTCGGCAGCAGTCTCGGCAGCTCGGCGACCCCGTACACGCCCTCGGCGGGACGTGCCGTCCGGGCCACCATGGTCAACTCGACCTCGAACGGCGTCAGCCGGGCCGCGGTCGCCGCCCCGATCGACCCGGCCCCGACGACCAGGACCCGCTTGCCGGCCAGTTCGTCGGTCGGCACCGTCCGGGCGTACGCCCACTCCTGCCGCTGCTGGGCACGGATGTAGGTCGGGAAGGCGCGTACGTGCGCCAGGATCGCCGCGACCACCCACTCCGCCGTCGACGAGTCGTGGACGCCCCGCGCGTCGCAGAGGGTGACCGCGGCCGGCACCCGGCCGGCCCAGATGTCGGCGCCGGCAGAGAGCAGTTGCACCACGCGCAGGTCCGGCAGCTTCGCGGCGAGCGGCACCGCCGCCGCCTGGGCGAGGAACGGCGGCACCCAGAACCGCACGCCGGCCGGATCCGACGGAAGGTCGTCGGGTGCCGGGGCGATCTCCACGGTGACGCCGTCGGGCAGTTCGCCGAGCAGTTCCCGGCCCTCCGGGTGCGGAATCCAAGCCTTCACGCCCGCCGACGATAGTCGCCGCGCCGTCGGGCCAAGGCGGCGGCCACGGCAGAGCTACCCAGCCGGCACCGGAGGTCGGGCGATGGGCAGGTCGACCCGGGTCTCCGGCAGGTAGATGTCGTAGCCGGCCACGGTGAGCCCGGCGTGCGGCACCCGTCCGTCGCGCAGCCGGTCCCGGACCGCCGTACTGAGCGCGGAACCGACCGGAAGGACAAACGCCGGCCGGTCCGCCCGGGCGACCTGCGCCGGGTACGCCGGATAACGGTCCCAGCCGGTGTCCAGGTCGTCCCGGATGACGCCGCAGACGATCCGCTCCCGGGTCAGGAAGATGACGGTGTTGCAGGTCCAGTAGTCGGCGTAGAAGTGCGACACGCCGAGCCGGTCGAGCGTGCCGACCAGGTCCCGCCGCTGCTCCGCGTGCCGGGACAGTCCCGGAGCCGCCCCGATCAGCGTGGTGCTCGCCAACGCCATGCTGCCCGCCAGGGCTGCCAGCGGGACGCCCGCCGCCCGGCGGAGCAGCCGGCGGGTGGGGGCGGACGCCCGGCCGGCGCCACCGGGCCGGGTCAGCGCCGACCAGAGCGGCCAGAGCAGGGCCGGAGTCGAGATCAGCAGGCAGGAGAGGTAGCGGGAGCTCTCCACCGGGGTGTGCGCGGCGGCGCTGCTGCCCGCGTACAGGGACAGGGTCAGCGCCGCGCCGGCCAGCAGCGCCAGTCGGCCACCCTGCCGGACCCGATCCGTGCGCCGCCCGGCCCGGCGCAGACCACGCCAGGCCAGCACCGCCGCGACGACCAGCAGCAGCGGACAGACCACGCCCCACCACCGCTGCCAGGGCAGACACCGGCCGGGGTCGCAGACTCCGGTGCCCATCGGCAATCCGATCAGGAACGCCCCGCCCAGCCGGTCCCACCACGTGGCCGGCGCCCCCTCACCCAGCGCGGCGTAGACGGCGAGGGACCGGTGTTCGGGTGCGGCCGTCAGGTTGTGCACCAGGATGGGGACGAGGCCGACCAGCAGTCCGGCGCCGAGGGCGAACCCGGGCCGACCGGCCAGGTCCCGCCGACGGACGACGAGCAGCAGCCCGCCGGCGACCGCGACGTACGGCAGGACCAGCCAGTCGTCCCAGAGGGTGAGCCCGGCGACCAGGCCGAACCCGGCGTACGCCGGTCCGCGGCGCCGGACCAGACCGAGCCCGAGGTTGACCGCGAGCAGCACCAGCAGCGCACCGGCCGGATTCATCTCCGGATAACCGCCGGCCGCGATGAGCTGGTTTTTCAGGATCCGCTCGGAGCCGAGGGCGAGCAGCCCGACGGTGACCGTGGCCAGCCACGGGGTGTAGAGCCGGCGGGTGAGCCGCCACATCAGGGTCAGGAAGACGGCGTAGAGCAGCAGGTTCGGCAGCCGCAGCAGGAACGTCGAGGAGTCGAGGAGGGCGAAGAGCGGCGCGGCGAGGTACGACTCCAGCGCGCCCATGTAGTACTGGCCGTAGAAGAAGAGCGGAAACGCGCGTCCCTGGGCCACGTGGGCCGCCACCAGCCCGGTGACCGCCTCGTCGCTGTTGCTCGGCGGCACCTCGGCGAGGAGCATGGCCAGCCGGTAGCCGATCCCGAGTAGGGCGAACCCGACGGCGACCCGACCGGCGGTGGGCCGCCAGCGGGCCGGGGCGGTCGGCCCGGCCACGGGCAACTGCGGCAGGGTCACGAGCGCCATGCCGGGCAGTTTCGCACGGGTGGACGGGCTGTCCGGCCGGCGACCCGCCCGATTCCTCCCATCGGCACCACTCGTCCGGGCCGTTGTGGTTGCTCCTGGTCCGTACCCGGGCCGCCCGGGACCGTCGACCGGGCCACCGACGCCCGGACGGACCGGTGACCGGACGGACCCCCTGCCCGGACGGACCGGTGCGCCGAGCAGACGGACCGGTGCGCCGACCGGGACGACCGGTGAAATGATCGTGCGTACCGACGGCGGGCGGGCGGTCCCGACTACCCTGGGCCGGGTGAGCGCTCGCCCGTACCCCAGATTCAGCCGTCGACGCGCGGCGGTCGCGCTCTGTGCGGCGGCCGTGCTCGTCACCGGCGGTTGTTCCTTCGGCGAACCGGAACCGGATCCGGCCGGCGAACCACCGACCTTCCCCACCCCGTCCGTCACCCCGACCGCGGCCGGTGCCGAACAGCAGGTCGCGGCCACCGTCCTGGCGAAGGGTCTCAAGGTCCCGTGGGGGATCGCGTTCCTGCCCGACGGCGGCGCGCTGGTCACCGAACGGGACAGCGCCAAGATCCTGAAGGTGGGTCCGGAGTCCGACCCGGACGGTCTCAAGGTGACCACCGTGCAGACCCTCGACGAGGTCGACGCGGCCGGCGAGGGCGGGCTGCTCGGCATCGCGGTGTCGCCGGCCTACGACAAGGACAAGACCGTCTTCGTCTACTACTCCACCGCCGAGGACAACCGGGTCGCCAAGCTCACCCTCGGTGGAGAGCCGACCCCGATCCTCACCGGCATCCCGCTCTCCGGAATCCACAACGGCGGACGGCTCGCCTTCGGTCCGGACGGTTTCCTGTACGTCACCACCGGCGACGCCTCCGAACGTGGACTGGCCCAGCGGACCACCAGCCTCGGCGGCAAGATCCTGCGGATCACCCCGGCCGGCAAGCCGGCACCGGGCAACCCGTTCCCGAACTCCCCGGTCTGGTCGCTCGGGCACCGCAACGTCCAGGGCATCGCCTGGGACGCCAACAAGCGGCTCTACGCCACCGAGTTCGGACAGAACCGCTGGGACGAGATCAACCTGATCCGTCCGGGGCAGAACTACGGCTGGCCCGAGATCGAGGGCCAGCAGGAGAGCGGCGGCGGAGCCGGCGACGACACGTTCACCGAACCGCTCGTCGTCTGGCCCACCGCCGAGTCCTCCTGTTCCGGAGCGGCGGTCGTCGAACGGGTGCTGGTCGCCGCCTGCCTGCGCGGAGAGCGCCTCTGGACGGTGGAACTCACCGCCGCGGGCGGGGTGCTCGGGCAGCCCCGGTCACTGTTGACCGGCGAGTTCGGTCGACTCCGGACCGCCGTGGTCGCCCCCGACGGCTCGCTCTGGATCTCCACCTCGAACCAGGACGGGCGGGGCGACCCGACCGCCGACGACGACCGGATCATCCGGCTGGTCTTCTCCGGAGGGACCGCCGGCCGCAGCTGAGCCGGCCTGAACCCCGGCGGTTTTCGCGGACCGTGAAGTGGGCAGGTGATGATGACCATGGACTGGCGGAGAAATAGCAACCGGACCGCCGAAGGCGACCGGCCTCCGGCGGTCCGCCGTGTGCTCCGGTCGGTCGTCGGCGTCGGACGGCGGGGTGTGCGGGCGACCGGACGCGGCGGGCGGCGGATCATCGGCGCCACCGCGACCCGCCGGGTCGGCACCGCGCTGTCGGTCCTCGCCGTCACCGTCGCCGGGATCGTCATCGGGGTCCTGCTCGGCGGGCGTCTGGAGACCGACATCGGGCCGTTCCGGGCCGAGATGGCGATCACCCCGTCGGTCGACGGGGGCACCACCGTCACCATCCCGCCGCTCGGCGCGCTCGAGATCGGCAGCCACACCGGCCCGGCACACCTGTCGGTCCAACTCGGCTCGCTCGACCAGCGCCGCACCGAGGCGCTGATCGACGACCCGGCCAGCATCACCCGGGCCAGTCAGTCCGCGGTCGCCGACGTGACCGACGGCGTGATCCGGGTCGGGGTCCGGACCGTCGGGGTCTCCGTACTCAGCACGCTGATCCTGGCCGCGCTGGTCTTCCGCCGGGTCCGCCGGGTCGCCTGGGCCGGCAGCCTCGCCCTGCTGATCACCGGCGGCAGCCTCGGCATCGCGGCGGCCACCTTCCGGCCCGACGCGATCGAGGAGCCACGGTACGAGGGCCTGCTGGTCAACGCCCCGGCGATCGTCGGTGACGTACGGCGGATCGCCAACGACTACGGCCGGTACGCCGAGCAGCTCCAACGGCTGGTCGGCAACGTCAGCCAGCTCTACACCACCGTCTCCAGCCTGCCCATCTTCGAGCAGACCCAGGGCAGCGTACGGGTGCTGCACGTCTCCGACCTGCACCTGAACCCGTCCGCCTGGCAGGTCGTCCGGACCGTGGTCGAACAGTTCAAGATCGACGTGGTGCTCGACACCGGCGACATCACCGACTTCGGCAGCGAACCCGAGGCGTCCTTCGTCGGGTCGATCAGCCTGCTCAAGGTGCCGTACGTCTTCATCCGCGGCAACCACGACTCGGCTACCACCGCCGCCGCCGTCGACCGGCAGCCGAACGCGGTCGTGCTCGACAACTCGATCGTGACGGTGGCCGGGCTGACCATCGCCGGCATCCGCGACCCCCGGTTCACCCCGGACAAGGAGACCTCGCCGGCCGGCTCCGGCGCACTGCCGGAAACCGTCAACCAGGTGGCCTCAACGGGCGACCAGTTGGCGGCGACGATCCGCGCCTTCGGCAAGCCCGTCGACATCGCGATGGTGCACGATCCGGCCTCGGCCGGCGGGCTCTCCGGCGTCGTACCGCTGGTGCTGGCCGGGCACACGCACAGCCGGGAGATCCGGGAACTGCCCCAGGTGCCGGGCGCGACTCCAACCCAGTTGCAGATCCAGGGTTCCACCGGCGGCGCCGGGCTACGCGGCCTGGAGGGTGACCAGCCGACCCCGTTGGCGATGTCGGTGCTCTACTTCGACCAGCAGCGGGCCCTGCAGGCGTTCGACGACATCCGGCTCGGCGGCACCGGCGAGGCCCAGGTCAACCTGCAACGGCACGTGGTCAACCGGGAGGATCCGGCGACCCCTGGCACACCGACTCCCGGCCCTCCGCCGACCGCCCCACCCGCCGGGCCCGGCGGGCCGGTCACCCCCGGCTCGCCGATCACCGTCACCCCGCCGGCGACCGCCCCGACCCCCACCCGCTGACCTGCCGGAAAGACAAGGCCCCCTCCTGCTTGGGATCCAGCGCAGGAAGGGGCCTTGTCGACAACAGGGCAGGTCAGCCCTCGACGCCGAGGCGGGACAGGATCAGCGACCGTACGGTCTTGGCGTCGGCCTGGCCCCGGGTGGTCTTCATGACCGCGCCGACCAGCGCACCGGCCGCCGCGACCTTGCCGTCCCGGACCTTGGCCGCGATGTCCGGGTTGGCGGCGATCGCCTCGTCGACGGCGGCGGTGAGCGCACCGGTGTCCGAGACCACCTCCAGCCCCCGGGCGGCCATGATCTCGCTCGGCGAGCCCTCGCCCGCGACGACCCCCTCGAGTACGGTCCGGGCCAGCTTGTCGGTGAGCTTGCCGTCGTCGACCAGCCGCTGCAGCTCGACGACCTGCGCCGGGGTCGCGCCGACCGCCGCCAGCTCGACGCCGGTCTCGTTGGCCCGCCGGGACAGCTCACCCAGCCACCACTTCCGGGCCGCGGCCGGGGTGGTGCCGGCCGCCACCGTCTGCTCGATCAGCTCGACCGCACCGGCGTTGACCACCGACTGCATGTCGTGGTCGGTCAGGCCCCACTCCTGCTGCAGCCGCTTGCGGTGCACCCGGGGCAACTCCGGCAGCCCGGCCTTCAGCTCGGCGACCCAGGTCGGGTCCGGCGCCAGCGGCACCAGGTCGGGCTCGGGGAAGTAGCGGTAGTCGGTCGCCGTCTCCTTCGACCGGCCCGAGGTGGTGTCGCCGGTGTCCTCGTGGAAGTGCCGGGTCTCCTGGACGATCCGGCCACCGGCGTCGAGGACGCCGGCCTGACGCAGCATCTCCGAGCGGACCGCCCGCTCCACCGACCGCAGCGAGTTGACGTTCTTGGTCTCGGTCCGGGTGCCCCACTCGGTCGAGCCGGCCGGTGACAGCGACGTGTTCACGTCGCAGCGCAGCGAGCCCTCCTCCATCCGTACGTCGGAGACGCCGAGCGAACGGAGCACGTCCCGCAGCTCGGTGACGTACGCCCGGGCGACCAGCGGCGCCTTGGCCCCGGTGCCGTCGATCGGCTTGGTGACGATCTCGACCAGCGGGATCCCGGCCCGGTTGTAGTCGACCAGCGACTCCGTGGCGCCGTGGATCCGCCCGGTGGCGCCGCCGACGTGCAGGGTCTTGCCGGTGTCCTCCTCCAGGTGCACCCGCTCGATCCCGATCCGGACCAGCTCGCCGTCGACCTCGACATCGAGCCAGCCGTCGGTGCAGAGCGGCTCGTCGTACTGGCTGATCTGGAAGTTCTTCGGCATGTCCGGGTAGAAGTAGTTCTTCCGGGCGAACCGGCACCAGGTGGCGATCGAGCAGTTCAGCGCCAGGCCGATCCGGATCGTCGCCTCGATCGCCGCCCGGTTCGCGACCGGCAGCGAGCCCGGCAGGCCGAGACAGACCGGACAGACCCGGGTGTTCGGCTCGCCACCGAAGTCGGTCGGGCAGCCGCAGAACATCTTGGTCCGGGTCCCCAGCTCGACGTGGGTCTCCAGGCCGATCACCGGGGCGTAGCGCTCGACGACCTCGTCGTACGAGGGCAGGACGGTCGTGCTCATCAAGACTCCAGCTCTCGGGTGGCAGCCGGCCCCCGGTGGCATCCGGACAGAACGTGTCCCAGCCTAATGGCTCAGCCCACCACGCCTCGCCCGGGTTTCACCGCCGGCCCGCCGGGACGGACCAGGCCCGTCTCGTACGCGAGGATCACCAGCTGGATCCGGTCCCGGACGTCGAGCTTGGCGATCGTCCGGGACACGTGCGTCTTCGCGGTCAACGGGCTGATGAACAGCCGGCGGGCGATCTCCTCGTTCGACAGGCCGGTGGCGACCAGCCGGAGCACCTCCCGTTCCCGCTCGGTCAGCACCGACAGTCGGGCGTCGGCGTCGGCGTACCTCGGCACCGGCCGGTGGGCGAACTCCGCGATCACCCGGCGGGTGACACTCGGCGACAGCAGCGCCTCCCCGGCCGCGACGACCTCGACCGCCTGCCGGAGCTGGGCGGGCTCGATCTCCTTGCTGAGGAAGCCGCTCGCCCCGGCCCGGAGCGCGGCGAAGACGTACTCGTCGGTTTCGAAGGTGGTGAGGATGACCACCCGGCAGTCGGACAGCTCGGGGTCGCCGACGATCGCCCGGGTCGCGGCGAGGCCGTCCAGACCCGGCATCCGGATGTCCATCAGCACCACGTCCGGCCGCAGCTCGCGGGCGGCCCGGACCGCCTCGTCGCCGGTGCCGGCCTCCCCCACCACCTCGATCTCGCGGCTGCGCCGCAGCAGACTGCGGAAGCCGGCCCGGACCAGGGCCTGGTCGTCGGCGAGCAGCACGGTGACGGTCACGGCCGGAACTCTGCCACCGGGAGGGTGGCCCGGACCAGGTATCCGCCCGGTTCCGCCGGCCCGCCCGGTTCCGCCGGCCCGCCCGGTTCCGCCGGCCCGCCCGGTTCCGCCGTTCCGACGTAATTCGCCGTCTCGGCCTGCTCCGCCGCTCCGGCCTGCTCCGCCGCTCCGGCCTCGAAGGTGCCGCCGAGCGCGGCGACCCGCTCCCGCATGCCGCGCAGGCCGTGCCCCGGCGTCGCCGCCGGACCAGGCCCGGTCCCGTCGTCGACGACCTCGACGGTCAACGCCTCGGCGGTGTACCGCAGCCGCACCGTGACCCGGCTGGCCCCGGCGTGCCGCACCGTGTTGGTCAGCGCCTCCTGGATGACCCGGTAGGCGGCCAGCGCGACCGGGGCGGGGACATCGGTCGGTTCGCCGGCCGTGTCGACGACCACCGCCAGGCCGCTGCTCCGGGTCCGGTCCAGCAGGTCGTCGAGCCCGTCCAGGTCGGCCTGCGGCGCCGGTACGTCGTCGGCACCGGCCCGGTCGTCCGGTCGGCGCAGCAGCCGGACCAGGGATCCCAGGTCGTTCACCGCCCGGGAGCGGACCTCCTGCGCGGTACGCAGTGCCTTCCGGGCCTCGTCCGGCGAGTCCTCCAACGCCTCGTCGACCACCCTGAGCTGTACGCCGACCACGGTGAGGGTGTGCGCGACCACGTCGTGCAACTCCCGGGCGATCCGCAGCCGCTCCTCGACCGCCCGGCGGTCCGCCTCCAGCGTCCGCTCGTGCTCGGCCCGGGCCAACCCGGCCGCCAGTTCGGCACGCCACCGTTCCCAGTTGCGGTACGCGAGGGCGACGGCGACGAGCAGCGCGAGCCAGAGCGCCTCCGCCCCGACCTGGGCGAACGCCCGTGCCCCGTCCAGGCCGACCACCGTCCAGTCCCAGTTGACCGCGAAGAGGAGCTGGAAGGATCCGGCCGCGACCACCCAGTGCAGCCCGTTCTGCGGGCCCCGTCCCGGGAGCGGCAGCCGGTCCCGCCCCTCGGCCGCCAGCAGGTAGAAGGCCGCGGAGGCCGGCCACACCCAACCGACACTGGTCAGTTCGGCGGTTCGGAACGCCAGGATGGTCGCCAGACTGGTCAGCAGCGCGGCCAACGGCCAGCGGCGGCGGACCAGTAGCAGCAGCACCAGCCAGGTGGTCAGCGGCACCACACCCTCGTAGTCGAGCGTCCCACCGCCGAGCACGGTGCCGACCGGCACCCCGACCGCGGTCACCGCGGCCAGGACCAGGTCGACACGACCCAATCTCCGGTTCGTGCCCGGTCCGCCGCCATCGGTCGTTTCCACATCGACGGGTCCGGTCGTCGAGGTCATGGCAATCACTCCTCACCTGGAGAGCCGACAGCGACGACGCTAGGCGGCGGGACCAGCGCGGACATCGACCGACGGCCGTCCACCCCGGGTACGCCACCCGGGCACGCCGTACTCCGGGCGGAGTAGTCGCCGACGGTGGTGGTGGCGGTGGCGGTGGTTCGGACGCGGTGGCGGCGGACGCCGTCCCCGCCGGCGGTGGCCACCGGGCCCGGCTCGGCCGGCGCAGCGAGCGGACTATCCGAACAGGACGGCGACCAGGACGACGCCGAGCAGGGCGGCGGGCAGACCCCAGCGGAGCAGACCCCGCAGCCGGTCGCCACCGGCCGACTCCCGGCCGGTGCCGAGCAACCGGCCGGAGACCAGCGGCCACCAGGCGAGCGTGACCAGCAGCAGTCCGACGCTGGCCAACAGCCAGCCGGGGGCGTGCAGCACCGGCTGCTCCCAGACCAGTTGCGGGGAGGTCGTCACCACGATCCCGAGGGCGGCGGCGAGTCCGAACCGCCAGTCGAATCCGCCGCCGGCCCGCCGTCCGGTACGCAGCAGCAGCATCGTGACCAGCACGATCCCGGCCGCCCCGGTCACGATCGAGCCGACCTGGCCGAGCGTGAGCACACCCCGGGCGTCCCGGGTGAGCGCGTCGACCCCGGCGAGCAGCGTCATCACCCCGGCCAGGGTGCCGGTGCCGACCAGGGCGGCCTGCCGGAGTCGACGACGTACGCCGGTGGAGTCGTCGACCGGCCGCCAGCCCCGGGCGACCTCGGCGGCGTACTCGGCGGGGTCACCGAACGCCTCGGCCGGATCGTCACCGGTGTCCGCGCAGTACGTCCGCACCTCGGCCAGGGCGTCGCCGATCTCCCGACCGGGCAGGCCGTGTCGCCGGGCCTCGGCTTCGAACGTCTTCCGCCAGTCGTCGCGAATCGCACCGGCCGCCATCGAACCTCCCCGACGCTACGGGCAACCCCCGTACCCGTTTGTCGGCACCCACGGTAGCGGGCCGGCCGTGCTCGGTCGGGCCGTGCTCAGTGGGTCAGCGCATCCCGCAGTTCGTCGGCGCCGCCAGGAGCGGCTCCGACAATGAGCCTTTCCGGGTAAGGCTCTGATCGCCGAAAGTAGTGTCCAAGATGCCCGAAGCGCGCAGGAATCGCCCTGTGAGCGGGGATGAACCAGTAAAGGCGCGGAACGCCGGCACGACGTGTTCCTCGCACAGACCACTCACCCCGGAGTTCCGCGCCGACCATGAGTATCACCTATACCGCCACCTACCATGAACCCGCAGAACGATCTCCAAGCGGACCCAACGCATAGATCAACCCGAAAGGGTCTCCGACCGCCCTCTGGCTGCCGCGCCGGTTCTTCGCCGGGGCGGCGAAGGTGATCGACGTGCCGTGGGACATCGCGGTCGGCGCCGACCTGCGGTATCCGGCGGTGCCGGGTCCGCGCAGCCGGAAGAGCAGCTTCCTGAACGCGTACGTCGGCAGGCTGCACGTCGCGGCCGAGCGGCATCCGGTGGTCGGACGGCGGTTCCTCAGCGTGGCGAACCTGATGACCTCGCCGCAGGGGCTCTTCGCCCCCGGCATCCTGGCCCGGGTGCTCTGGTCCGGGTGCTCTGGTCCGGGTGCTCTGGTCCGGGTGCTCTGGTCCGGCGCACTGTGGAGTGACTGGTGGCCGGGACGTGGCATGCCGGATAGGCTCGCCGGCATGTACTGACCGGACCGGCGGAGGAGCGCGCATGGCACGGGTGGCCGTGATCGGCGACGTCGGTGGACACCCCGGACAGCTACGCGACGCACTCGGCGCACTCGGCGCGGACGCCGACGGGCGGCACCTGCCGCCGGACGTGACCGTGGTCCAGGTCGGAGACCTCGTCGACCGGGGCCCGGACAGTACGGCGGTGCTCGACCTCGTGCGCTGGTACCTCGACCACCAGCCGGAACGGTGGATCCAGCTCGCCGGCAACCACGAGGCGCAGTACCTGCCCGGCGGCACCGGCTTCTGGCCGGAGCAGCTCGCCGAACCGGACGTCGACCTGCTCCGCTCCTGGTGGGCAGCGGGCTGGCTGCGGGTGGCGGTGGCGATCCGGTGCGCCGACGGAGAGGACCTGCTGGTCACCCACGCCGGGCTCACCGTGGGATGTTGGCGGGAGTTGGCCGAGCCGGCGACCGCCGCCGCCGCGGCCCGCCGGCTCAACCAGCGCCCCACCCCGCTGATCTTCCGGGGTGGGGAGTCCGTCGTCGACCGGGCCGCCGGGCCGTTCTGGGCCGAGGCCGGCTGGGAGCTGCACGAACCATGGCTGGAGCACCACGCCCGGGGCGGGTTCGTCCCGTTCGGTCAGGTGCACGGGCATTCCCAGCCGGTCCGGTTCGCCGACCGGACGTGGCGTTGCCCCGGCCGGGTCCGGCAGCGGGCGACGGTCGACTGGGCCGCCCGGCACGTCCGGGTACGGCTCGGCGGGCGGGTCTTCACCGCGATCGACCCGAAGCACGGGCGGACCGGGGCGCCGCAGTGGTCGCCGCTGATCCTCGACGGTGCGGAACTGCTCACCCCGGCCCAGGTCACCGAGCCACAGCCGTAGACGTCCCGGCCCGGCGTCCGGAGCCACCCGTGCCCGACAAATGATCGACACTCTTAACCGTCTCGCCAACCACGGATATCCATCCGTTGCCGGACGGACGGTCCACTGTGCGGCATGACGCACACCCACGCCGGGACCGGAGAGTCCCACCACGGAGCCAACCGACGCACGCTGATCGCGGGCGCCGGCGGGCTGCTCATGCTCGCCGCCGCACCCGGGACCGCGTACGCCGGCGCGACCCCGACCGCCCTCGGACCGCGCCAGGCACCGGGAACCGGTGCCGCACGGGCCTCGCTGATCACCCAGGGCACCACCCTGGTCCACGCCGACCTGCACAACCACACCGCCATGTCGGACGGTGACGGCGACCCGGAGTTGGCCTTCGCCTCGATGCGGGAGGCCGGCCTCGACGTCGCCGCACTCACCGACCACAGCACGCTCTTCTCGATCGAGGGACTGTCCCAGCGGGAGTGGGACCGGACCGGGGCTCTCGCCGACGCCGCCGACGATCCCGGCAACTACACCGCGATCCGCGGCTTCGAGTGGTCACACCCGCTACTCGGACACGTCAACGTCTGGTTCACCGACAACTTCGTCGACCTGGGCGGGGCGTCCAGCATGAGCCGCCTCTACAACTGGATCAACAGCTCCGGCGGGGTCGCCGGGTTCAACCACCCGGGACGGGAGATTCTCCGCTTCGAGAACTTCGGCTACGTCGCGGGCGCCCGCGAGCCGATGATCGGACTGGAGATGTTCAACCGGGGTGACGACTACCTCTTCGACGGCTGGGGCGACGGGCAGAGCTCACCACTGGTCGCCTGCCTGAACGCCGGATGGCGGCCCGGGCTCACCGGCGTCTCCGACGAGCACGGCACCAACTGGGGCTTCCCGGAGGGCAAGGGCCGCACCGGACTCTGGGTCACCCAGAACACCCGGCAGGAGGTGCTCGCCGCGATGCGGGCCCGCCGGTTCTTCGCCACCCGGGTCTCCGGGCTGCGCCTCGACGCCACCGCGAACGACGTACGGATGGGCAACGTGCTGCCGATCTCCCGGGCCGACGTCACCTTCACCCTCGACCTGGACCGGGGACCGGACTGGGTCGGCAAGCCGCTGCGGATCCAGGTGCTGCGGCCGGGCAGCCGGGCGCCTGAGGTCCCCGAGGTGGTCGACGTGGAGGCCGGGCAGGTCACCCGGTTCACCGTGCCGCTGGACATCAGCGACGGGCACTGGGTGGTGTTGCGGGTCTCCGACCCGACCCAGCCGAACCCGAGCCCCGGGCCGGCGGGTCACCCGTGCAACGACTGGGGTGTCGCGTACACCAGCCCCTGGTTCCTCCAGCCGTAGTCCCGCCGTCGGCTGCTCACATCTGCCGGGTCGGTCGCTACCCATGCGACCGGCCTGGTGGCTGCGGCCGCAGGACAGAGGCCGCAGGACAGATTCAGACCAGCGGATTCGCGAGTGGGCGGTCTCGGCGAACCAGAGAGCCGTGGGACGGCCCGTCCGCCGCCTGTAGCCCGCTGCCTCAGAGAGGTCGGTAGCCCAGCTCCGTCAGAGCCTTCCGGGTGTCGGACCACCACCGCCGATATGCCGGAACCAGCTGAAGCCGGTCCAGGGACACCAACTCGCCCAGCTGTCCGTAGTGGTCATCGATCGAACGACTCACCCTGCGTAGTACGCCATTCAGTATCCTCTTTGGATCGTCGATCCGCTCTACGTCCTTCGGATGAGCGGGTAGTCCCATTTCAGCATCCGACCAACGCACGCCCAACGCCGTCCGCAGCGCGACGCCGTCCGCGAGGAGCCACGCCTCCGTCTCTCTGATCGGCACCACGGCGACCAGACGCTCGACCCGTTCGCCCCACAACCGCTGTAGTGGGCCGAGCCATTCGAGCTGCAGCCGTTCGGCGGCAGCGCCTTGGTCGTGATGGAAAAAGACTACTGAGAAGCTGTTGGCATTCAGCTCGACCAGCTCGATCACTTCCTCGACCGAGCAGGGCCCCTTGCGCCGACGAAGCGGCTGTACGTCCGCCACCTCGACCACGTCGTCGAACTCCGTCAAGCACAGCTCTGTCAGTGCCCGCCCGAGCAGCCTGGGGAGAAACTGGTCGTCGGTGACGCCCTCCGAGACCAATGCGGAGGTGAGATAACGCATCAGACGTCCAGCTCCGCCATGACCTCGAACTCAGCAATTTCAGCCGGACTGACCACCTCAGCGTTACCGAGTAGGTCGTCTATCGACATCTGCCGACTACCTATCGCCCGCCAACGGGTGACCCGACTACGCGGCTCGCCACGTCGTACCCGGGTCACCACGTCCATGAAAACCGCGTTGGTGCCCGTGTCGGGCTGCGCTGGCTGCAACGCCCGCAGGATCGCTGGCGAGTGACTGCTAAGAATAAGCTGAGTCAGGGCCGAACCATCAGCCCTGGTCTCCAACGCACGGCTGACCAGGGCCCGAAGATACCTGACGAACTGCGCCAGCCGCTGGGGGTAGATGCCGTTCTCCGGCTCCTCGAAACAGATCAGTCCCGCGCCACGCGGGTCGTACAGGGCGGCGAGCAGCGCTATCGCCCGTAGGGTGCCGTCGGATGCGACCCTCGCGGAGAACGGCGCCTCCCCACGGGTAACCACCTCCACCTGACGCTGCCGACGCGCCTCGTCCTCGCTGAGCCGGATGCGAACGACGCCAGGTATCACGGCCGCCAGATCAGCGGAAAGGTCGTTCAGCACCCCGTCGGGCCGCTCCTCGTCCCCTGTCTCATCAACCAACCGGCGAAGTGCATTCGCCAGGTGCGCGCCGTTGGCGGCCAGGATATCCGGATCATCGTACGAGTCAGGGGCCCGAAGGGCACTCGGATCCAGATGCAGCAGTCGCCATGACTGCAACTCTCGCTTCAGGGCGTAGAGCAGAGGGAATTCGGTGGCGGTGGTCAGGCTGGAAAGCACCGTCGCCGTCGCCGCCGTGGCAGGCAGTCTCCGCTTTCTGCCCTGATTGCCCTGCTGCCGGATACTGAAGACCGGTCGGCCCTGTTCGTCCTGCTCCGTTTCGAGGAGGTCGGTACCGCTACCGCTGTAGATCGCCAGTCGTCGGCCCGGGTCAAAACGCTTGATCCACGTGTCGTCGGCCCGCCTGAGTCTGCGCACCGCCTCGCTCACGACGTACGGGCGCTTCACCCCACTCTGCCCTGTCGATCGCAGCTCGATGGCGAGTTCATAGCGTAGTCGCGAATGGTTGACCTCGGCCGTGTCGCCGAACGCATCGGTTACGGTCCGATCGAGCAGCACCTCCACCGCGAACGACATCATGTCGACCGAACTCTCGTCCGTGTGCCGGTGAAACAGGTCGACAACATCGCCACGCATACGCTGGGTGGCCTCCAACACCGGCTCCCCGGCCAGCCTGCCGAGGAACTGGATCGCGTCGAACAAGTTCGACTTGCCGGCGGCATTACGACCGACGATCACGAGAAAGGGCGGAACGTCCAATGCGAAACCGCGGAAGGACTTGAACCCGTCAATCTCGATCCTCGTCAGCACGTCGGCTCAGAGCTCCGGCGGGGTGAGGGTGCCGATCACCGACTCCAGCGCGGCGCCGACCCGGTACATCCGGTCGTCCGCCATCGTCGGAGCCATGATCTGCAGACCCACCGGCAGCCCGTCCGACAGGCCGCACGGCACCGAGATGCCCGGACCGCCGTACAGGTTGGTCGGGATGGTGAACAGGTCGGCCAGGTACATCTGGTACGGGTCGGACGTGCGCGAACCGAACGGGAACGCCACGAACGGCGTGGTCGGCGAGATCAGGACGTCGACCTGCTCGAACGCGGCGGTGAAGTCCCGGGTGATCAGGGTACGGACCTTCTGCGCCTGCCCGTAGTAGGCGTCGTAGTAACCCGACGACAGGGCGTACGTGCCGAGCATGATCCGCCGCTTCACCTCGGGACCGAAGCCGGAGTCCCGGGTCAGCGACATGACCTCCTCCAGCGAGTGGACGCCGTCGTCGCCGACCCGCAGCCCGAACCGCACCCCGTCGAACCGGGCCAGGTTCGAGGAGCACTCGCTCGGCGCGATCAGGTAGTACGCCGGCAGCGCGTACTGGAAGTGCGGACAGGAGACCTCGACAACCTCGGCACCGAGCTTGGTCAGCGCGTCGACGGCGTCCCGGAACGCGGCCATGACGCCCGGCTCGGCGCCCTCGCCGGAGAACTCGGTGACCAGGCCCAGCTTCACCCCGGTCAGGTCACCGGCGGCCCCGGCCCGGGCGGCGGCGACCACGTCCGGCACCGGCTGCGGGATCGAGGTGGAGTCCCGCCAGTCGTGTCCACCGATCGCCTCGTGCAGCAGCGCCGCGTCCAGCACCGTACGGGCACACGGGCCGGGCGTGTCCAGCGACGAGGAGAACGCGACCAGTCCGTACCGGGAGGTGCCGCCGTAGGTGGGCTTGGCGCCGACGGTGCCGGTGACCGCACCGGGCTGCCGGATCGAGCCGCCGGTGTCGGAGCCGATCGCCAGCGGTGCCTCGTACGCGGCCAGCGCGGCGGCACTGCCACCACCGGAGCCGCCCGGGATCCGGGTCAGGTCCCACGGGTTCCCGGTCGGCCCGTACGCGGAGTACTCGGTGGAGGAGCCCATCGCGAACTCGTCCATGTTGGTCTTGCCGAGCATCACCGTGCCGGCCGCCCGCAGCCGCTGCACGATCGTCGAGTCGTACGGCGGACGCCAGCCCTCGAGGATCTTCGAGCCGACGGTGGTCGGTACGCCCTTGGTGGTGAGCACGTCCTTGACCGCCACCGGCACCCCGGCGAGCGGCCCCAGCTCCTCGCCGGCCGCCCGGCGGGCGTCGACGGCCCGGGCCGCCTCCAGCGCCCCGTCCGCGTCAACGTGCAGGAACGCGTGTACGCGATCGTCGACGGCGGCGATCCGGTCGAGGTGGGCCTGGGTCACCTCGACCGCGGACGCCTCGCCGCCGGCGACGAGGGTGGCGATCTCGGTAGCGGTCATCCTGGTCACGTCGGACATCGTGCTCACGCCTTCCCAGCTGAACCGGACGCGGCCTCCGCCGACCCCTCGCCACGCGGGCTGGGCGGCTCGTCCTCGTCCAGGATCCGGGGGACCCGGAACCGGTCGTCCTCGCGGTCCGGCGCTCCGGAGAGCGCCTCCTCCCGGGTCAGTCCGGGGACCACCACGTCGTCACGGAGCACGTTGGTCAGCGGTACGGAGTGCGAGGTGGGCGGGATGTCGGCCGCGGCGACCTCACCGACCCGGGCGACGGCCTGGAGGATCACGTCGAGTTGGCCGGCGAAGGTCGCCAGCTCCTCCTCGGTGACGGCGAGCCGCGACAGTCGCGCCAGGTGCGCGACCTCCTCGCGGGAGATGGCGGACATCCGTGCCCCCTTCATGCCTAACGTCTACGCGGCTCGCGCCGTGCTCTCCGTGGCGCAGCCTGACACGCGCGCCGTGACCTGAGCGAGTCTATTTGTGCCCCGGAGCGCCGCCGCCTCCGACTCCCCCGGGGCGCCGGAGCCGGGTTGGTCCGGCAGACGCCAGTCGAGGCCGTCGGTGGCGGTCAGCGTACCGGCAGCGTCCACCACGAGGGCGGGGTAGCCGGTCGGGTGGGCAAGCCACGTCGGCTCGGCGACGCCCCGGGCGAGGATGGCCGTGGCGTAGACGTCCGCCCAGGTGAGGGAGGGGCCCGACACGGTCACCGAGGCCAGCGCCACGGCGGCCCGACCGGTGTACGGGTCGATCACGTGTGGCCCGCGCCGTGCCGTACCAGAGGTGGCGACGGCACCGGACCGCACCGGCAGCACCGCCACCAGCCGGTCCGGTGCCGCCGGATCCTCCACCCCGACCCGCCACTCGGGCTGGTCAGGACCGGCCCGCAGCACGATGTCCCCGCCGGCGTTGAGACAGAAGTCCGCCACGTCCCCCGCCGTGAGCAGGGCCGCGGCCCGCTCCACCGCCCAGCCCTTCACCAGCCCGGACGGGTCGAATCGCGGTCGGCCGTCCGGTCCGGGCAGCATCACGTCGAAGTACCCCCCGGTGCGCTGCCGCGCCTCGTCGGAGAGGTCCAGCACCGCACGCAGCTCAGGAACCGCGTCCGCGACGTCCACCTCGCCCCGGTTCAACCGACTGACCGCACTGTCCGGCCGGTAGGTGCTGAACGTCCGATCGACCGCCCGCAGCCAGGCGAAGACCTCGGACACCACCGACCCGGTCGACGGCCCCTCCGCCTCCTCCCGGATGTGCAGGGAGATCGGCATGCCCATGATCTGTTCGCTCCAGGCCCGGCGCCCGGCACCGCCCGTCGCCGTCACGCCCCACCCCCGAAGTGCGCGGCGTCCAACGCCGCCTGTACCGACCGGGCGTACGCCTCGCTGGTCAGGGTGGCTCCGCTGATGGTGTCGACCTGCGCCGACTGCGCCGCCAGCACCTCCCGCCGCAGCCGGGGCACCGCCCCGGAGTTGATCCGCCGGGAGTGCCCGTCCTCCGGCAACGCCACGGCGGTCACCTCGACGATCCGGCCGTTGCTGATCGTCACCTGGACCTGGACCGGCCCGTAGCCGTTGTCCTCGGCGGTTCCGTTGGCCGTCACCGGGCCGGCCGGGCCGCCGCGCGACGCGGAGCCGGCACCCGGGCTGGTGCCCGCATCCGGCGCCGAGGTCCCCAACGGCGTGACGATGCCCGGCGGGGCCTCCCCCACCGGGCCGCGCGACGGCCCCGCGGTACTGGTCCGGTAGCTGAACAGCAGCACAACCGCAGCAACCGTGCCGGCCAGGCCCAGGACGATCCTGCGCATCCGCCAGCCCGACTCGCCGTTCACCATACGAACTCCTCGCAGTGGATCTGCCTCGCCGGCACCCGCGCCCGGCGCAGCGTCAACTGGACCGCCTGCATCCAGGACGGCGGACCGCACAGGTAGACGTCGCGTTCCGCCACGTCCGGCACCAGCCGCAGCAGCGCCTCCCGGTCCGACAGGTGCCCCAGCGAGGCCGGCAGCCAGGACGACCGGGTCGGCGCCGGGCCGGTCAGGTAGTGCACCAACGCGCCCCGCCGACGGGCGATGACGTCCAGTTCCCGGTGCAGCGCGAGGTCCTCCGGCGTGCTGGCCCGGTACGCCAGCGCCGCCTCGCCCGGCCGGTACGGCAGTTCCTCCAGCAGCGCGCGGAGTGGGGTGATCCCGATCCCGGCCCCGAGGAGCAGGACCCGACGTCGGCGTCGCACCACCTCGGTCAGGCGCCCGTACGGCCCCTCGACCAGCACCCGGGTACCGGGACGGACGCCCGCGATCCGCGCCGCGTCGTCCCCGCCGGCCCGTACCGTGATCCGCAGCAGGTCCCGGTGGGGAGCCGCGGAGAGCGAGTACGGGTGGGCACGCGTCCAGCCCGTCCGGGTCAGGAACCGCCAGTTGAAGAACTGGCCGGCCGAGGCCGGCAGGCGGTGCAGGTCGCGACCGGCGACATAGACGGAGAAGATTCCGGGCGCCTCCCACCGCACCTGGCACACCCGGAGCCGGTGCCGGTGGCTGCGCCACACCGGCAGCGCCAGCCGAAACAGCAGTACGCTGCCGGCGCAGACCAGGTAGAGGGACCACCAGTAGACCCGGGCGGGCATCGAGCCGACGAAGTCGGCACCCGTCCAGAGCTGGTGCGGCAGCGCCAGTCCCACGCCGAGATAGGCGTAGAGGTGGAGCAGGTGCCACGACTCGTAGCGCAGCCGTCGCCGACCGGCCCGGACGGAGAGCACCACCACCCCGACCAGCAGGGCCGTCCCGACCACCGCCAGCAGCATTCCGGGATAGCTGGTGGTCAGGTCCCAGCTCTCGGTCATCAGATCGACGTGCCCGTCGGCCGCGTAGCCGAGGATGGTCAGACCGACGTGGGCGAGCATCAACCAGAACGAGCCGAATCCTACGTACCGGTGCCACCGGAGCAGCCGGTCCTGGCCGTACGCCCGCTCCACCCACGGCACCCGGGCCATCAGGAAGATCTGGAGCAACAGAAGGTCGGCGGCGACCAGGCCGGTCAGCCGCCCCAGCGAGGTGAGGGCCGTCGCACCGCCCGCGGCTACCGCCGACAGCCCGCCGTCATGCCACCACAGGGCGAGGATCGCCGCGACACCGCCGGCCGCGCCGGCCGCCGCCAGCACCGCCCACCAGCGCGTACGTGCGCGCTCCCGCCGTACGTCCCGTCGTCGTCGGTTCATGCGGTTCAGCGTGACGGCGAAGCCTAAGAACACGATGAAAGGTTGCCGCCCTCCGGGGCGACTGCCGGGACGCGTACCGTGAACAGCGCACCACCGGCCTCCGAACGGCCGGCCGTCACTGTGCCGTGGTGGAGTTCCACCGTCTGCGCCACGATCGCGAGGCCGAGGCCGGAGCCGGGCATCGCCCGCGCCGCCGCGGCGCGGTAGAACCGTTCGAAGACGCGGGGCAGATCCGCCTCGTCGATACCGGGGCCGGCATCCGCGACCGTCAGCTCCGCCCATGGGCCGGACGCCGGCACGCCGCCGTCGCCCCCGACCTGCGCGAGCCGCAGCCGCACCCGTACCGGTGCGGACGGCGGGCTCCACTTGGCCGCGTTGTCCAGCAGGTTGGCGATCATCCGCTCCAGCGCCGACGGCCGCCCTTCCACCGGGACCGGCGCCAGGTCGGTTTCGAAGGTCACCGCCGGCCAGCGTCGTCCGATGCGCTGCCGGGCCTGGTCCACCAGATCTCCCAGGAGCACCGGTTCGACCGGCTCGGCGCTGTCCTCGTGGCGAGCAAGCTCCACCAACTCGGCCACCAGGTGGGCCAGCTCGCCCGTCTGCGTGTTCAGGTCGCGTAGCAGCGCGGCGCGGTCTGCGGCCGGCAGGCCCGGTCCGACACCCGCCTGCTCCTCGACCCGGATCAGCAACTCGATGTTGGCCCGCAGGCTCGTCAACGGTGTCCGCAGCTCGTGGCCCGCGTCCTCCACCAGCAACCGTTGCGCGGTCCGGGAGGCCTGCAGGGCGGCGAGCATGCCGTTGAACGCTTCGGCCAACCGGCTGACCTCGTCGCGGCCTTCCACCATGATCCGGCCCTGCAGGTCGTTGGTGATCGCAACGTGCTCGACGGCGCGGGTGAGCCGGTGCACGGGGGCCAGGCCGGTACGCGCCACCACGAAACCGGACATCGCGGCGACCGCGATGCCGCCGACGCTCACCGCCAGAAGGACCAGACCGATTCGCCGCAGCGGCTCCTCCACACTCTCGGTACGCTCCGCGACCTGCACGGCGCCCCCACCGTGTTCGGCCGGCCGGGTGAACATCCGATACTCCTCGCCCGCGACCCGGACGGTCTCGTACGCGCTCTCCCGCTCACCGTGGACCACCGCCAGCGCACCGCTGGTGGCCGGAAGGGCCGTCCCGTCGGTTCTCCGGACCGGCCGGCCGGCGCTGTCGAGCAGTTGCACCATCGGCCCGATGTCCCGGTCCCGATCGTGGTCGTCACCGCCTGCCCAGCCGGCGGGCCGTTCGGCGACGGTGTGGGCGTCGGCCCGGAGCTGCTGGTCGAGTTGGTGGCGGAGCTGTGCCCCTACCACGAGGAAGACCGTTGCCGACACGGTGACCACCGTGACCGCCACGGCGGTCGCGGCGATCAGGGTGATCCGGGAACGCAGCGACAAGCGCCGCCAGCCCGGCCGCGGTAACCATCCGCGCGGGCTCGCCGGCACAGCTGCTCGGCGTCCGCGCCCCGACTTCCACCTGCGGCCGCGACGGGCAAGGGAAGGTTGAGAAGGGTTCACTGTGCGGTTCGCAACACGTAGCCCACGCCACGGACGGTCTGCAGCAGCCGCGGCTCGCCACCGGCCTCCAGCTTGCGCCGCAGGTAGCCCACGTAGACGTCCAGACTGTTCGAGGTCACATCGACGTCGTATCCCCAGACGTGGGCGAAGAGCACCGCCCGGGTGAGCACCTGGCGGGGATGCCGCAGGAACGCCTCCAGAATCGCGAACTCCGTACGGGTGAGCTGAATCAGCCGTTCGTTCCGACGTACCTCCCGGGTGAGCGGGTCCAGCCACAGGTCGGCGTACCGCATCGGGCTGTCCTGCCCCGCACCGCCCCCGGCCGTCGGTACGCGGCGCAGCAGCGCCCGGAGCCGGGCCAGCAACTCCGCCGAGGCGAAGGGTTTGACCAGGTAGTCGTCGGCGCCGGCGTCCAGCCCGGCGACCCGGTCTCCGACGCCCTCGCGTGCGGTCAGCATCAGCACCGGCACCTGGATCCCCTCCTTCCGTAACGTCCGACACACCGCAACGCCGTCGAGACCGGGCAGGGCGACGTCAAGGACCAACAGATCGGGCTCCCGTGCCCGCACCTCGCGCAACGCCGCGGTGCCGTCGCCAGCGACGCCAACCGTATACCCCTCAAACCGCAACAGACGAGACAATGCGTCCCGTACCGCCGCCTCGTCGTCAACGACCAGAATCCGCACCCGCTGCCCTCCTCCCGACCACGGCGCATCCGTCATATCCGAGGCGGATGAAAGCCGGCTGAGAGTTCCGCAGGCGTCGCGACAGGCGCCCGAGGCGGGGTGGTCACTCCACGCCGGGCAGGAATCCGTCGGCGGCGAGCAGCTCCACGCTCGTCTCGGTCGGCGCGGCCTGGCCGTTGCGACCCGGCCCGGCGGGGCGCACGGTGGTGGCAGCCGTCGTCGGGGCGGCTCCGGGTCGGACCGGCCGGTACCGGGACAACCAGGTGACCAGGTCCTCCGCCGGCATCGGCCGGGCGTAGAACCAGCCCTGCGCGACGTCGCAGCCGGCCGCGTGCAGCAGCCGCCAGGTCCGCTCGTCCTCCACCCCCTCGGCGACGACCCGCAGCCCGAGCGCACCGGCCAACTCGATCACCGACCGGACGATCGCCGCGTCGTCGGCGTCGGTCACCATGCCGAGGACAAACGACCGGTCGACCTTCACCTCGGCCAGCGGAAGCCGACGCAGGTGCTGCATCGACGAGTACCCGGTGCCGAAGTCGTCGAGGGCGATCGCCACCCCGATCCGGTGCAGCCGGGAGATGGTGGCCAGCACCCGACGGGGGTCGGCCATCAACGCGCCCTCGGTCATCTCCAGTTGCAGCCGGGACGGCGGCAGGTCGTACCGGGCGAGGCCCTCGGCGATCTGGTCGGCGATCTCCCCGGTGTGCAGGTCGCGGACGCTGACGTTGACCGCGGCCCGCAGGTTGATGCCGGCGACGGTCCACTTGGCGAGCTGCTCCAGGACGTCGTCGACCACCCGCCGGGTCAGCAGCCGCATCACCGCGCTCTGCTCGGCGACCCGGATCAGCTCCTCCGGGTCGACCATCCCGCGCCGGGGATGCCGCCAGCGCAGCAGCGCCTCCACCCCCACCACCTCACCGGTGTCGATCTCGATCTGCGGCTGGTAGTAGAGGGTGATGTCGCCGACGTCGGAGGCGGCACCGGCGTCGTCGCCCCGTCCGTCGCTGTCGGGGTCGGCCCCGGCGACCGCGGCGGCCGAGGTCGCGCCGGTTCCGCCGGCCCGGGTGCCGGCCGTACCCGCCCCGCCGGTCTCCAACACCCGACGCAGATCGGCGAGCAGGCTGAGCCGCTCGGCCGAGTTGTGGTCGGACTCGGCGACGTAGACCGCGACCGGGTCACCCCGGTGCTTCGCCTCGTACATGGCGACGTCCGCGTGCCGCATCAGGGTGGCGAAGTCGGCACCGTGCTCCGGATAGAGCGCGATGCCGATCGAGCCGCCGACGTCGAGCGGCAGCCCGTCCAGCGGGACCGGCTCGGCCAGTGCCCCCACCACCCGGTCGGCGAGCCGGCGGGCGTCGTCGACGTCGTCCAGCCGGGTAGCCACGATCGCGAACTCGTCGCCGCCGAGCCGGGCGATGACGTCCTGGGGGCGTACCACGGGGGTGAGGCGTCGGGTCACCTCGACCAGCAGCCGGTCGCCGACGGCGTGGCCGAGCGCGTCGTTGACGTGTTTGAACCGGTCGAGGTCGAGCAGCAGCAGGGCCAGCCGGCGCCCGCCCGGGGCGTCCTTGCCGGCCAGTTCGGCGTGCGCCGCGACCTGGGCGGTCACCTCGTCCAACAGGGCTTTCCGGTTCGCCAACCCGGTCAGCGGGTCGAGTCGGGCCAACTGCTCCCGCTCGGCGGAGAGCCGGGCCATCCGGGAGACCGCGTAGAGCGGCACCACCAGCATCGGGATGAGCGCCGCGCTGGACCGGGCCGCCGCGACCAGCAGCGGGCTGAGCAGCAGCAGAGAGCCGGTGGCGAGCAGTTCGAAGCCGAGTCCCTGGCGTACCCGGCTCCACCACCGGCCGCCGAACCGCAGCCGGATCGCGCTGGCGACGAGCCCGTGGTTGACGGCCAGCCAGGCGGTCCCGGCCCCGACGACGAACACCACGTCGAGCAAGCGCAACTGTTCCGTCGTGCCGGGTCGGTGTCCGGGGGTGAGCCGGAGGACCAGGTCGGCGGCGGCCAGGGCGCAGGCGTACTGGGCGATGTTGAAGACGGTCCGCCAGACGGCGTACCGCATGCGGAGCCCGGAGACGACGACGGCGGCGGCCTGCACCCCGATCGCCGGACCGAGCCCCCATTCCAGGGTGATCGCGAAGGTGAAACAGATCGACGGGAAGACAGCAAGGTTCTGCCGTGCGGCGTGTGGACTGAACGGACGGGCGTCGAAGGCGACGGCGAGGGCGGCCATCAGCCAGAACCCGACCGGCAGCCGGGTCAGCTGCGCGGGCAGGGCGGCGATCGGCGCGACGCTGACCAGCACGGCCAACGCGACCACGGTCCCGACGAACCCGAAAAAGGGTGCCGTCCGACCAGGAGGGACGGAGTTCCGCAGCGCGGCGGCCTCCATGGGACCTCCCGAGCCTCTCGGTCCAGGCGCGCGGCCGGCTGCCGCGCGGTGCGCCTCCCATGAAACGCCCTGACCCGGTCCGCGTGGGGGGCGACAGACGCGAATCGGGTCTAGTCGTGACTAACTTGAAATACGCCGCATCTCAACCGTCGACTTTGTTAACTCAGAGCTGATCCGTCAATCACTAATTGTCACCAGCGACAACCCTACCCGCCGCTTCCGGTCCCTCCTCGAGCAGCGTCCGGAAGCCCGCCTCGTCGAGGATAGGTACCTTCAACGCCACCGCCTTCTCCGCCTTGGAGCCGGGGTTCTCCCCGACCACCACAAAGCTGGTCTTCTTCGACACCGAGCCGCTGACCCTGCCGCCCCGGGCCTGCACCTCCTCCGCCGCCCGGTCCCGCGAGTACGCCGACAGGGTGCCGGTCACCACCACCGTCACCCCCTCCAACGGCCGCGGCCCGGACTCGACCCGCTCCTCGGCCATCCGTACCCCGGCATCGGCCCACTTGGCCAGCACCTCCCGGTGCCAGTCGACGGCCAGCCACTCCCGAAGGCTCTCCGCGATCGTCGGACCGACACCCTCCACCGCGGACAGTTCCTCCTCGCTGGCCGCCTCGATCGCGGCCACCGAACCGAACTCCCGGGCCAACGCCTGGGCGGCGGTCGGACCCACGTGCCGGATCGACAGCGCCACCAGCACCCGCCAGAGCGGCCGCTGCTTCGCCTCGGCGAGGCTGTTCAGCATCTTCCCGGCGTTGGTGCTCAGTGTGCCGTCCTTCTTGACAAAAAACGGCACCTGGGTCAACCGCTCCTCGTCCAGGTCGAACAGGTCCCCCTCGTCGGAGACCACCCCGGAGTCGAGCAGCGCGACCGTCGCCTTCTCGCCCAGCACCTCCACGTCCAGCCCGTCCCGGCTGCCGAGGTGGACGATCCGCTCCCGCACCTGGGCCGGGCAGGTACGGGAGTTCGGGCAGCGGATGTCGACGTCACTCTCCTTGGCCGGGGCGAGTGCCGTACCGCAGGACGGGCAGCGGGTCGGCATCTCGAACCGCCGGGCGTCGGCCGCGCGCAGTTCCACCACCGGCCCGAGCACCTCGGGGATCACGTCACCGGCCTTGCGGATCACCACCGTGTCGCCGATCAGCACCCCCTTGCGTTCCACCTCACGCGCGTTGTGCAGGGTGGCCAGCGCGACCGTGGAGCCGGCCACCCGGACCGGTTCGAGCACCGCGAACGGGGTCACCCGGCCGGTACGCCCCACGTTCACGTCGATGTCGAGCAGCCGGGTGTTGACCTCCTCCGGCGGGTACTTGAAGGCGATCGCCCAGCGGGGCGCCCGGCTCGTCGACCCGAGCCGACCCTGGATCGCCACCTCGTCGACCTTCACCACCACACCGTCGATCTCGTGCTCGACGTCGTGCCGGTGCGTCGCGTAGTGGTCGACGTACGCCCGGATGCCGGCCAGGTCCGGCACCACCCGCCAGCGCTCGCTGGTCGGCAACCCCCAGGCCCGCATCGTCGCGTACGCCTCGGACTGCGTCGCCGGCCGGAAGCCGTCCCGGGCGCCCAGCCCGTGGACGACCATCCGCAGCGGCCGACTCGCCGTGATCCGGGGATCCTTCTGCCGCAGGCTGCCGGCCGCCGCGTTGCGGGGATTGGCGAACGGCGCCCTGCCCTGCTCGACGAGCCCCGCGTTCAGGTCGGCGAACGCCTCGACCGGAAAGTAGATCTCCCCCCGGACCTCCAACAGCTCGGGCACCGTCTCGGGGCCCTCGGCCAGCTGTTCCGGCACCTCCTGGATGGTCCGGACGTTGGCGGTGACGTCCTCCCCGGTCCGCCCGTCGCCCCGGGTCGCCGCCCGGACCAGCCGGCCGCGCTCGTAGGTCAGGTTGATCGCCAGGCCGTCCACCTTCAGCTCACAGAGGTAGCCGACCGGACCGCCGGCGTCCCGCTCCACCCGCTCCACCCAGGCGGCCAGCTCATCCTGGCTGAACGCGTTGTCCAGCGACATCATCCGCTCGGCGTGCGTCACCGGGGTGAAGAGCGTGGAGAAGGTCCCGCCGACCCGCTGGGTCGGCGAGTCCGGGGTACGCAGCGCCGGATACCGCTCCTCCAGCGCCTCCAGCTCCCGCAACAGAATGTCGAAATCCGC
This sequence comes from Plantactinospora sp. B5E13, assembly GCF_039871775.1. Taxonomy (NCBI): domain Bacteria; kingdom Bacillati; phylum Actinomycetota; class Actinomycetes; order Micromonosporales; family Micromonosporaceae; genus Plantactinospora; species Plantactinospora sp. B5E13. Next base: position 77,753 of record NZ_JBDPLT010000018.1, on the reverse strand, counting down.
GTCCGGGATGGTCGGCGCGTCGAGGACGTAGTAGCGGTACTGGTGGTCGGTGATCTCGACACTCAGCGTGTTGTGCCGCTCCCGCGCCGCCGCCGGCGGCTCCTCGCCGGCAGCCGCCACCTCCTCCGGGCTGACCTGCTGCGGGATGGCTTCCTCGGACACCCTCGACCTCCGTGATCGGTTACTGGAGCAACGGTAACCGGCAGGGCCGGTCCGGAGAGTGCCCCCGGTCGACAATCCGGGACCCGGGTCACCGGTCCGCCCGGCCGGGTCCGGGCCGGCGGTCAGTCCCAGGCGGCGCCGAGGGTGGCGAGCTGGTCGGCGTACTCGATCCGGTCGAGCCAACCGGCCGGCCACCCCGCCATCCCGTACGTGGCACCGAGGAAGGCACCGGTCAGACAGGCGATGGAGTCGGAGTCCCCGGAGGTGGTGGCCGCCCGGGACAACGCCGCCACCGGATCGTGGTGGTGCCGGACGGCGCAGAGCAGCGCGGTGGCCAGAGCCTCCTCGGCGACCCAGCCCTCCCCGGTGGCCCGGCACGGGTCACCGCCGTCGTCCGGTGTGGCCAGCGCGGCGTCGAGTCGGTCCAGTACGGCGAGGCACTCGTCCCAGCCGCGGGCGATGAACCCGGCCGGCCCGTCGACCGTCGGTCGGTGCCACAGGTCGCCCAGCCAGTCGTGGTGGTAGACGGTCCGCTGGCTGACCGCACGGGCCCGCAGCAACCCGGGCAGCTCGGTCAGTCCGGCGCCCTCGCGGAGCACCCGGACGGCGTACGCGGTCAGTTCGCTGGCAGCCAACCCGGTCGGATGCCCGTGGGTCAGCCCGGCCTGCAACTGGGCGACCCCGGCGAGGGTCTCCAGGTCGTAGCCGGACACCAGGCCGACCGGGGTGACCCGCATGTTCGCGCCACAGCCCTTGGAGCCGTCGATCGTCGCCTCCTGCCAGCGCAGTCCCTCGGCCAGCCCGCCACAGGCCCGCAGGCAGGTCATCCCCGGCGCGCGGTTGTTCTCCGGGCTGTGCGCCCAGGCGACAAACCGTTGGCGGAGCAGGAACGCCAGCCGCTCGGGGGTGGGTGCCGGGCCGGCGTCGTACAGCGCCCAGCCGACCGCCAGGCCCAGTTGTGTGTCGTCGGTGACTCGGGCCGGATCACCGGTCAGGTCGCGGGGACCGGTAGGGCCGTACCGCCGGATGATCTCGTCCAGCGGCAGGAACTCGGTCGGCGCACCCAGGGCGTCCCCGTAGGCCAGCCCGAAGAGGGACCCGGAGGCCCGTTGACCGACAGCGTCGGGTGAGGTCACCGCATGATCGTCCATGGCCGTCCATGGTCCGGCACCGGAGGGGTACGACACCAGCCGGTTCCGGCCGTGGACGGTGGCCCTCCAGGATGGATACCGGTGGAGCCGCTGCTCAGTCGTCCCAGCAGAGGCAGAACGGGTGGCCGGCCGGGTCGGCGTAGACCCGGAAACCGTCGCCCTCGCCCGGCAACCGGGTGGCACCGAGCTTCAGCACCTTCGCCTCGGCCTCCTCGACGTCCTCGACGGTGACGTCGAGGTGGAACTGCTGCGGCCGGTCCGGGTCGGGCCAGCGCGGCGCCCGCAGCCCACGCGCCCGTTGGAAGGCGAGCCGGGGCTGGCCGGGGCCGCCGCCGAGGACTGACCCACTCGTCGTCTCCTCCGCCGTCGTACGTCAGCGGCAGGCCGAGCAACTCGGCGTAGAAGCCGGCCAGGGCCCGGGTGTCCGGACAGTCGATCACCACGCTGCGCAGTTGTCCGATCATGTTTCTCATCCTGCCCAACCGGTGTGACAGCGCAAACCTCAGTCCTCGGCGAGCCGGCGTCCGGCGTCCCGGCAGGCGGTCAGCACCGCCCGGGCGTACGCCTCGGTGGCATTGGCGAGACCGCAGGCGGGGGTGACGACCACCTGCTCGGCGAGCCGGGCACGGGGGAAGCCGAGCCGGTCCCAGACCTGTCGTACCCGATCGGCGACCTGGGCCGACGACGGTGCCCGACCGGCCGGCGGGGGCAGCGTCGGCGCGGCGCCGGCGAACAGCCCGAGGCCCGCGTCGATCGCCTCGCCGAGCGGGTCGAGCCGGTTGCCGACGAGGGCGAGGTCGAGCGCGACGCCGACCGCCCCGGCGGACCGGAACAGCTCCAGCGGTACGTCCGGCGCGCAGCAGTGCACCACCACCGGCGCCTCGACGGCGGAGATGACGGTGCCGAGCAGTCCGGTCGCGGTCCCCGTCTCGACCGGCCGATACGCCCCGAGCCCGCTCTCGGTCGGGATCCGGCCGGCGAGCACGGCCGGCAGTGACGGCTCGTCGAGTTGCAGCAGCACCGTGGCCCGGGGCAGCCGTCGCCGTACCTGTGCCACGTGTTCCCGCAGGCCGTCGGCGAGCGAGCCGGTGAGGTCCCGGACGGCGCCCGGATCCCGGAGCAGCCAGCCGCCGACCGGCAGTTCGATCCCGGCCGCCAGGGTGAGCGGGCCGGCTGCCTGGATCTTGAACGTGCCGGTGAACTCGCCGGCCTGCTCGGTCATCTGGTCCAGGTCACGTTCCCACAGGTCGAGGGCGCGACGCAGGTCACGGCCCGGACGGCCGGCGATCCGCCAACGGCCGGCGTACAACTCGACCGGCAGGTCGACCAGCAGCGCGGCGCCCCGGCCGACCAGGTCGGCGCCGGGGCCCCGAGCGGGCAGCTCGGGCAGGTGGGGCAGGGCGAGTTCACCCAGCACGATCCGCTGTGCCTCGGTGATGTCGGTGCCCGGCATCGACCCGACTCCGGTCGCGGCCCCGGCCGGCCAGGGCCAGGTCGGTCCGGTCGTCCCGGTCGGTTCCGCCGTCTGCTGTTGATCGGTCACGTCGGCAGGTTATCCCGACGCCGGCGGTCAGCTCCGCTCCTCCCCGGCCCGTTGCCGCGCCGTCCGGCGCCGGCGGTCAGCTCCGCCCCTCCTCGGCCGCCCGCTGCTCTGCTTCAAGCTGCCTGACGTAAGGGCCGGGCGACAGGACGAGGAGAAGGGTCAGGGCCAGCAGTACGGCGTCGACAACCAGGCCCACCGCCAGCGGCGGGAGTCGGACCAGACCGGGAGCGCCGGCCAGCAGGAGCACCAGTGCCCCGGAGCCACGCCAGGGCGGGTGCGCGTAAACGAGCAGTGCGAGCAGGATCCGCCCGACCAGGAACAACACCGCACCGCCGATAATCGCCATCGACCAGGAGATCCGCACCTCGCCGAGCGGATGCATAATCATCAACTCGGCGCCGACCGCGGTGAGCACCGCGCCCGCGACCATGATCGCGTGGCAGTACGCCGCGTAGACCCCACCTCGGGCCTGGTTGCGTTCGATCGCACCGCCGAGCCGCCCACTGGACGGCACGAAGTACAGCCAGAGCAGCAGGCCGGCGTTGACGAAGACCACGGTCAAGGCCACCACCCGGAGCAGTCCCAGCCCTTCGCGGGTGTACGTCAACCCGCCGACCAGGATGACCTCGCCGAGCGCGACGATGAAAATCTGCCGGTACCGCTCGGACAGGTGCTCGCCGACCACCCGCAGTTGGGCCGCTGGCAGGCGCCCGAGCCCCGGCACCCGCCAGCCCTGGGTGGGGATGAAGTAGTCGATCAGGATCGCCACCAGCCAGAGTGCCAGTCGCACCGGACCGGTGAGAAAGCCGCCGAGCAGCCAGAGGATCCCGGAAAACCCGAACCAGACCGCGACCAGCACGCTGCGGCGCCGGATCGGGTGCTCCCGCACCGACAGCAGCAGCACGGCCCGACCAAAATGGATCCCGACGTACGCCCCGGCGAAGAGCAGCCCGTGCGGGCCGTACGCCTCGGGGATGGCTGCGGCCGCCAGGAGGCCGACGAACATCGCGCCGAGGACGAGTACCCGGATCCGTGGATGCTGGGGGTTGTACCAGTCGGTCGACCACGCGGTGGCGATCCAGATCCACCACATCGCGGCAAGCAGGATCGCCGTCTGCCCGGCGTTCCACCAGTCGAGGTCGTCGACCAACCGCCGGGAGAGCAGGGCGAACGAGACGATGAAGGCCAGGTCGAAGAAGAGTTCGAGGAAGGACGCCTGGCGGGAGTGCGCCTGCCGGCGGAGCAGCCGTTCCGAGCCCAACCGTTCGCCGCCCGACCGTGCCGGATCCGACCGTTCGTCGCCCAGCCGTTCCGATTCTGGCCGTTCCGGCCGGCGCTCCTTCGCCAATTCGTCCGCCTTGCCTGGTCTGCCCAGGTATTCGTACCACGCGTGGGCGGAGCGAGCAGCGACGAACAGGCATTTCCCCGTCACCGCGAGGGCGACGGACGCGGTCAGACGGTGTCGCTGATGGTCGCCGAGCCGAGCACCACGTCACCGGCGGGATCCGGTCGGTAGGCGACGATCGCCTGACCCGCCGCCACTCCCCGGACCGCACTGTGCAGCTCCGCCCGCAGCGACCCGGCGTCGACCCGGACCGTCGCCGGGACCACCTGGCCGTGCGCCCGCAACTGGACCAGGCAGTCGACCGGGTCGGTCGGCACCGGTCCGCCGGTCCAGACCGGCCGCTCGGCCCCGACGGTGGAGACCTCCAGCGCCTCGGCCGGCCCGACGGTCACCGTGTTGGTCTTCGGGGTGATCGAGAGCACGTACCGGGGACGGCCGTCCGGGGCGGGCACCCCGAGCGCGAGCCCCTTGCGCTGGCCGACCGTGTAGGCGTAGGCACCGGCGTGGGTGCCGACCACGGCACCGGTCCGGGCGTCGACGACGTCACCGGGGGCCTCGCCGAGCCGGTCGGCGAGGAAGCGCCGAGTGTCGCCGTCGGCGATGAAGCAGATGTCGTGCGAGTCGGGCTTGTCGGCCACGCCGAGGCCCCGCCGGGCCGCCTCCGCGCGTACCTCGGCCTTGGTCGAGTCGCCGAGCGGGAACATCGACCGGTCCAGCTGCTCGCGGGTCAGCACGGCCAGCACGTACGACTGGTCCTTGGCCTCGTCGACGCTGCGCCGCAGCAGCCCGTCCGGGCCGAGCCGGGCGTGGTGGCCGGTCACCACCGCGTCGAAGCCGAGCGCCACCGCCCGGTCCAGCACCGCGGCGAACTTGATCTTCTCGTTGCAGCGCAGGCACGGGTTCGGGGTACGACCCGCCGCGTACTCGGCGACGAAGGTCTCCACCACGTCGTCGTGGAACCGGTCGGCCATGTCCCAGACGTAGAACGGGATCCCGATCACGTCCGCGGCCCGCCGGGCGTCCCGGGAGTCCTCCAGCGTGCAACAGCCCCGGGCCCCGGTGCGGTACGTCTGCGGGTTACGGGACAGCGCAAGGTGCACGCCCGTCACGTCGTGCCCGGCCTCCACCGCCCGCGCGGCGGCGACCGCCGAGTCCACTCCGCCGGACATGGCTGCCAACACCCTCACCGGTCCACCTCCATCCCCCGAGGGTAGCCGGCCCCACCAGCGGGATATTCCCGGCGTCAGCTCCGGGCGGACCGGATCGCACCGGCCCGGCGGGCCCGCTCGACCGCGCCCGGCAGGGCGGCGACCAGCGCGTCGACATCTTCGGTCGTCGAGGTGTGGCCGAGCGAGAACCGCAGCGACGACCGGGCCCGGTCGTCGTCGGCCCCCAGCGCGAGCAGCACGTGCGAGGGTTGGGCCACCCCGGCCGAGCAGGCGGACCCGGTCGAGCAGGCGATTCCCTGCGCGTCGAGGAGGAGCAGCAGCGCGTCCCCCTCGCAGCCGGGGAAGGAGAAGTGGGCGTTGCCGGGCAGCCGGTCGTCGGGGGCCCCGTTGTAGACCGCTTCCGGTACCGCCTGCCGCACCCGGGCGACCAGGTCGTCGCGGAGCGCGGCGACCCGGGTGGCGTACTCCTGCTGGGTCTTGACCGCGGCCTCGACCGCGACGGCGAAGGCGACGATGCCGGGCGCGTCGAGGGTGCCGGAGCGGATGTCCCGCTCCTGCCCGCCGCCGTGCAGCACCGGGGTCGCGGCCACGTCCCGGCCCAGCAGCAGTGCGCCGACCCCGACCGGCCCGCCGAGCTTGTGCCCGGTGACGGTGAGTGCCGCCACCCCGCTGGCGGCGAAGTCGACCGGCACCTGGCCGACCGCCTGGACCGCGTCGGTGTGGAACGGGATGCCGTGCGCGGCGGCGACCTCGGCCAGCGCGGCGATCGGCTGGACCGTACCGACCTCGTTGTTCGCCCACATCGCCGAGACCAGGGTCACCTCGGCACCGTGTTCGTCGAGTACGGCGGCGAGTGTCTCCGGGGCGAGCCGACCGGTGCCGTCGACCGGCAGCCAGCTCGGGGTGGCGCCCTCGTGCCGGGCCAGCCACTCGACCGGGTCGAGCACCGCGTGGTGTTCGATGGCGCTGGCCACCACCCGGATCCGGGCCGGTTCGGCGGCCCGCCGCGCCCAGAAGATGCCCTTGACCGCGAGGTTGTCGCTCTCCGTGCCGCCGCCGGTGAAGATGACCTCGGAGGGCCGGGCACCCAGCACGGCGGCGACCCGCTCCCGGGACTCCTCGACCCGGCGGCGGGCCAACCGCCCGGCGGCGTGCAACGACGAGGGGTTGCCGACCTCGCGGGCGGTCGCGACGTACGCCTCCAGTGCCTCGTCGAGCATCGGAGTGGTCGCCGCGTGATCCAGGTATGTCATCGGGTCCAGCCTAGTGCCAGGTCCGGGCCGACCGGCTCGGCCGGGACCAGGAGATGGCGGCGCCGGTGCCCCGGACCGGTCGGACCACCGTCGGTGGTGGTCCGACCGGTTCCGCCGGAACCGCCGGCCCGGCACGGGTCACCGGCGCTTACGGATCTCCTCGGCGGTCTGTGGTACGACCTTGTGCAGGTCGCCGACCACGCCGAAATCGGCCAGTTCGAAGATCGGCGCCTCGGGGTCCTTGTTGACCGCGACGATCGTCTTCGAGGTCTGCATGCCGGCCCGGTGCTGGATGGCGCCGGAGATGCCGAGGGCGATGTAGAGCTGTGGGGAGACCGTCTTGCCGGTCTGCCCGACCTGGAACTGGTGCGGGTAGAAGCCCGAGTCGACCGCGGCCCGGGACGCGCCGACGGCACCGCCGAGCAGGTCGGCCAACTCCTCGACCAGCTTGAAGTTGTCCGCGTTGCCGACTCCGCGACCGCCGGAGACCACCACGGACGCCTCGGTCAGCTCCGGCCGGCTGCCCTTCTGCTCGGCCACCCGGTCGACCACCCGGACCAGCTTGTCGGCCTCGCCGAGCACCACGTCGAGCCGTTCGACGGCGGGCGTCGTCGGAGCGGAAGCCGGGGCCGGGGTGACCGAGTTGGGGCGCAGCGTCGCCAGCGGCAACCCCCGGGTGACCCGGGAGGTGACGATGGTCGAACCGGCGAAGACGACCTGGGTGGCGGTGCCCTCCGTGGTCAGTTCCGTCACGTCGGTGAGCAGGCCGTTGTCCAGCTTGACCGCGAGTCGGCCGGCGATCTCCTTGCCCTCCTGGCTGGAGGCGAGCAGTACGGCGGCCGGCTGTACCCGGCGGACCAGGTCGGCCAGCACGGTCGCCTTCGGTGCGACCAGGTGGCCGTCGATCTCCTCGTGCTCGGCCGCGTAGATCTTCTCCGCGCCGTACTCGCCGAGCGTGCCGGAGAGCGCGTCGACCGCGCCGGGGCCGCCGAGCACCACGGCGGACGGGCTGCCGAGCTGGCGGGCGAGGGTGAGCAGTTCGAGCGTGACCTTCTTGACGCCGAACTCCCGGGTGGCTTCGACGACGACAAGTACCTCAGGCATGGCCATTCCTCTCCTGTCTCTCCGGCCCGCTCACACGAACTTCTCGGTGGCGAGGAACTCGACCAGTTTGATACCGCCGGCGCCGTCGTCGGTGATCCGCTGCCCGACCGAACGCGGCGGACGGCGGTGGTGGCTCAGCACCTCGGTCGTCGCGCCGGCGGCGCCGACCTCGCCCGCCGGCACCCCGAGGTCGGCCAGGGCGAGGGTCTGCACCGGCTTCTTCTTGGCGGCCATGATGCCCTTGAACGACGCGAGGCGAACCTCGTTGATGGTGTCCCAGACCGAGACGACGGCCGGGGTGACGGCGGTGACCACCTCGTAGCCCTCCTCGGTCTGCCGTTCCACGGTCAGCGTGGCGCCGTCGACGGTCAGCTTGCGGGCGCCGGTCAGCGCCGCGACACCGAGGCGTTCGGCGAGCATGTGCGGCATCACCTGGACCCGGCCGTCGGTCGACTCGGCGCCGCAGAGCACCAGGTCGGGGTTGAGCTGGCCGAGCGCGGCGGCGAGCACCCGGGAGGTGGTCACCGCACAGGAGCCGGCCAGCGCGTCGTCCAGTACGTGCACCGCCTTGTCGGCGCCGAGCTGCAGCGCCTTGCGGATCGACTCGGTGGCCTGGGCCGGTCCCATGGTCAGCACGGTCACCTCGCCGCCGTGCGTCTCCCTGATCCGCAACGCCTCCTCGATGGCGTACTCGTCCATCTCGTTGATGACGTTGCTTGCCGACCCCCGGTCGACGGTGTTGTCGTCACTGCGCAGGTTGCGGTCCATGCTCGAATCGGGCACCTGCTTGACGAGTACGACGATGTTCATCGCGCTTCGACGACCCTCCTGTTGATGGCGATCCCGCCGTCGGTGAACAGCGGTCCCGCCGTCTGCAACGCTGCCCGCCCGGTTAGGTCCGGGCACCCCTCTCGTTACCTTAACGATCGGTCAGGCGTCCCGGGCGACCAGCATTCCGGTCGACGGCACGACGCTGCCCACGCGGCTATGTTACCCACAAGTAGCATAGGGTCCCGAAACCTCCGAAGTGACCCGGGTCACCGCCCGTCGCACCACCGGCCGGGACCGCTGACGCCGACCGGTCAACCCGGAGCAGCGGACGACCGCCCGTCAGCCGGCGGAGTCGAGCGCCTCCCGGATGCTCGCGATCATCGCCGCCTCGTTCGGGCTGATCCCGTCGTGCGCCCGGGCCACCTCCTCGGTGGCGTCCAGCACCGTCGAGCGGTAACGGGTCGCCTCGTCCGGCGCCTTCGCCCGCAGGACCTCCATCGCCCGCCGCAGCCCGGGCAGCACCGTCGCCCGTACGTCGTCCGCGCCGGTCGGCAACTGTGGCAGCGCACCGGTGGTGAGCACCTCCTGGACCAGACCGGAGGCCTCGGCGAAGGCGTTCGACGCCGCGAGGCTCTCCTTGATCATCGAAAGCGCGCCCGGTTCGGCATTGGACACCAGGAAAACCGCACCGAAGGCGGCCCGCTTCAGGTCCGCCCGTTCCTCGTCGGTCAGCGTCTGCGTCACGGCTTCGGAGTGTAGACGTAGGGGGTCGTGGTGGTGACCGTGACAAAGCCGAGCCGCTGCAGGATCGGCCGACTGTCGTCCGAGGCGTCCACCTGCAACAGTCCGAACCCGCGCGCCTCGGCCAACCGCGCCCGGTAGGCGACCAGCGCCCGGTAGATCCCCCGACGCCGCCACTGCGGCAGGGTCGAGCCGCCCCACAGGGTGGCGAACCGGGTCCCCGGGACGTACCGCACCCAGGCGGCGCTGACCAGCTCACCCTCATCGGTCTCGGCCACCACGATGGTCAGCGGCGGCTGGTCCAGCATGGCGCCGGCAGTCAACTCCCGGGCCAGACCGTCGGCCAGCCAGCCGCCGTCGCCGCCCCAGATCACCGACTTGAACCCACCGATCCGGTCCAGGTCCGCCCGGGCGGTCACCTCACGCAGACGTACGCCCTCCGGCAGGACCGGCAGCGTCGCCGCCAGCGACGCGACCGGACCGATCACGACGGTCTCCTGCTCCTCCGGCTCGAAACCGGCGGCCCGCAACCGCTCCGGCAGGTCGGCCGGCTCGTCGTGGCCGTGCAGCTTCCACTCCACCTGCTGGCCGAGCGCGGCGAAGTGGTCCCGCTGCCGCACGATCAGCTCGTCCAGCTCCGCGCCCTGCAGTCCGCCGAGGTCCCGGTAGGTGAGGAAACCACCCCGGTCCAGTCCCTGGATCCGCAGCAGCGGACCGTCCCGGTCCACCGTCACCCCCTCCGGCACCGGCTCCGGCGGCCGGGCCCGCAGCTGGGCGTCATACGCGGTGAGCAGCAGATCGGCGTCGAGATCAGTCACCTGACCAGGCTATGCCGCCCGTCCACCGGATAATCGTGATCGTGCTCCGGGCGATCAGAAACTGGTTCGACCCACGGGAACTCCGTGAGGTCGGCGAAACTCCCGACTACCGCTTCTCGCTCGCCAACGAACGGACCTTCCTGGCCTGGCTGCGTACCGGACTGGCGCTGGTCGCCGGCGGACTCGCGGTCGCCCAGTTCCTGCCGCCGATGCCGGTGGCGCACCTGCGCGAAGCACTCGCGGTCGCCCTGCTGCTGCTCGGCGGGACGGTCGCGGTCCGCGCCGTCGACCACTGGGCCCGGGCCGAACGCGCCATCCGGCTCGGCGAGGAACTGCCCGCCTCCCGGTTCCCGGCGCTGCTCGCCCTGCTCGTCGGGCTCGGCGCGGTACTGCTGGTCGTCGCCGTACTGGTCCAGGCGGTCCAGCGCCGGTGACCGGCGCCCCGGATGCTCCGCGCGCTCCGGCCTCGTCCCGGGACGCCGGACTGGCCCGGGAACGGACCCGGCTGGCGTGGCGGCGTACCACCCTGTCGGTCACCGTCGTCGCGGTGCTCGCCGGACGGCTGGCCCTGACCCGGGGCACCGTCGGCGCGGTGGCCGCCGCGCTGGCCGGGCTCGGCTGGCTCGCCGTACTGGTCTGGACCGTGCCCCGGTACGGCGGCCGGACCCCCGGCGCCGGACGTACCCTGCCGCTGATCGCCCTGGTCGTGGCCGGATTCGCCATACTCGGCGTGCTGCTCGTGCTGACGCCGGTGCGCTGAGCTGACCCGGTACGTCATCATGGCCACATGGTCCGCCTCTATGCGCTCCTCGCCATCGTGCAACTCGTCCTGGCCGTCGTCGCCCTGATCAGCTGCCTCTCGGCGGAGGAGGACGAGATCCGGGCGCTTCCCCGGATCGCCTGGGTCCTGATCATCCTCTTCTTCCCGCTGGTCGGCTCGATCGCCTGGTTCGTCGCCGGTCGACCGCAGCCCGCCCCGGGCAGCGGCGCCGCAGGCCTCCGGCCGAGCGGCGGAGGTGCCGGGCGCGGTCATCGTCAGGTCGCGCCCGACGACGACCCCGAGTTCCTCCGGTCGCTCGACGAGAACCGGGCGAAACAGGACCGTCAGATGTTCGACCGCTGGGAGCAGGACCTGCGCCGCCGGGAGGAGGAACTCCGCCGCCGGGAGGCCGGCGACCCGCCCCGGGAGCCGGACAAGCCGGAGAGCTGAGCCCGGCACGCCGGTCCGCCCCACGGCACAGCCGCACGCCACACCGGCGTCATGTCGGTACGGCGGACCGGGGTCACCCAGGCACAATCGACGACGTGCAGATCGGGGTGCTCGGCCCGCTCGAGGTGACCGCCGACACCGGGACACCGGTGGCGGTCGGCGGTGCCCGACTGCGCCGGCTGCTGATCCTGCTCGCGCTGGAGCCGGGCCGGATCGTCGACACCGGCCGGCTGATCGACGGTCTCTGGGCCGACGCCCCGCCGGCCGGCGCGGCCAACGCGCTGCAGGCACTGGTGTCCCGACTGCGGCGGGCGATACCCGGCCTGCCGGTCGAATCGCACCCCGTCGGCTACCGGCTGGCGGTGGATGCGACGGCGGTCGACGTCCACCGGTTCGAACACCTCGTCCGCACCGGGCGGGACCTGCTGGCCTCCGACCCGCCCGGTGCCGCGACCGTGCTGGCCGACGCGCTCCGGCTCTGGCGGGGACCGGCGCTGGCCGACGTCGCGGACGCCGACTTCGCCCGCGCCCCGGCGGCCCGCCTCGACGAACTGCGGCTCACCGCCACCGAGCAGCGCGTCGAGGCCCGCCTCGCGGCCGGCGAGGCCGCCGCCCTGGTGCCGGAACTGCAGGCCCTGGTCACCGCCCATCCACTCCGGGAACGGTTCGCCGGGCAGCTGATCCGGGCGCTACGGGACACCGGCCGGGCCGCCGAGGCGCTCACCGCGTACGCCCGACTGCGCGGCACCCTCGCCGACACCCTCGGCACCGAGCCGTCAGCGGAACTCGCCACCCTGCACCTGACCCTGCTCCGCGACACGGCACCGCCACCTCACCCGACCGCCAGCGACAGCAACGGCGGCCCGGTCCCGGCCCGGTCGTCCACGGCGGCGCCGGAACCGACGCACAACCTGCCCACCCCGCTGACCAGTTTTGTCGGCCGGGCACCGGAGATCAGACGGGTCGGCACACTCCTCACCGACGCACGTCTGGTCACGCTCACCGGCCCGGGCGGCGCGGGCAAGACCCGGCTGGCGATCGAGTCGGCGCGTACCCTGCTCGGGCAGGTGCCGGACGGCGGATGGCTGGTCGAACTCGCCCCGGTCACCGACGGCGCCGAGGTGCCGCAGACCGTGCTCCAGGTGCTCGGCCTGCGGGAACCGGGCCTGCTGGCCACCGCGCGCAACCGGGCCGCCATCCCCGAACCGTCGCCGGTCGACCGGCTCGCCGCCGCCATCGGCACCCGGCGGATGCTGCTGCTGCTCGACAACTGCGAGCACCTCGTCGACGCCGCCGCCCGGCTCGCCGACCGGCTGCTCGCCACCTGCCCCCGGCTGCGGGTGCTGGCCACCAGCCGGGAGCCGCTGGGCATCACCGGCGAGACGCTCTGCCCGGTCGACTCGCTTCCGCTGCCACCGCCGGACGCGGATCCGGAGATCGCGCTGACGTACCCGGCGGTGGGGCTGCTCGCCGACCGGGCCCGCGCGGTACGCCCCGACTTCACGGTGAACACCGGAAACGTCGCCCCGGTGGTCCAGATCTGCCGCTCCCTCGACGGCATGCCACTCGCCATCGAACTGGCCGCCGCCCGACTGCGCAGCATGACCCCGGCCCAGGTCGCGGACCGGCTCGACGACCGGTTCCGGCTGCTCACCGGCGGCAGCCGGACGGCGCTGCCCCGGCACCAGACCCTGCGCGCGGTCTTCGACTGGAGCTGGGAACTGCTCGACGACGCCGAGCGCGCCCTCTGGCGTCGGCTGGCGGTGTTCAGCGGCGGCGCCACCCTCGACACCGTCGAGCGGGTCTGCGCCGCCGACGGGCTCACCCCGGCGGTGCGCCCGGAGGACGTCCTCGACCGACTGGCCGCGCTGGTGGACAAGTCGCTGGTGGTGGTGGGCGGCGACGACGAGCCGCGCTACCGGATGCTGGAGACCATCCGGGAGTACGGGCTGCGCCGGCTGGCCGAGGCGGGCGAGGCGGAGGCGGTACGCCGCAGCCACGCCACCGATTTCCTGGCCGTGGCCCGCCGCGCCGACCAGGGGCTGCGCCGGGCCGACCAACTGCGCTGGCTCGGCTGGCTGGACGCCGAGCACGACAACCTGCACGCCGCCCTACGCTGGGCGATCGGGGCCCGGGACGCCGGCCTCTCGGTCGGGCTCGTCGCGGCCCTCGGCTGGTACTGGTGGACCCGTGGCCTACGGATCGAGGCGGTGGAACTGGCCAGGCCGGCGCTCGCCCTGCCCGACGTCGAGCGGGTCCCTCCCGAACAGCTCGGCGTCGCGCAGCTGATGGCCGCGATGAACCTGCTCAGCACCGGTGAGTTCACCGAGAGCGTGCACTGGCTGGCCAGCGCCGCCCGGACCGCCGCGGGGCACGAGGCCGACGAGCCGATGCTGCGCCTGATCGGACCGGTCTCCGTGGTCTTCCACGTTGACAAGGCGGCGACGGCGGTCGACGTCCTGGTCGACGGCTTCGCCGACCCGGACCCGTGGGTCCGGGCGGTGAACCGGATGTTCCGCGCCCACCACGAACTCAACTTCGGTCGGTCCCTGGAGGTCGCGGAGGCCGACACCCGGGCCGCGCTCGACGGGTTCCGGTCCATCGGCGAACGCTGGGGTACCGCGTACACCCTGGCCGCCCTCGGCGATCTGGCCAGCCGGCGCGGCGAGCCGGCCCGGGCCGCCGCCCTGCGCGGCGAGGCGCTGGAACTGATGCGGGTGGTCGGGGCCGCCGAGGACCTGCCGGTGATGCAGGCCGGACTGGCGCACGACCGGTGGCGGCTCGGCGACCGCGACCAGGCGTACGCCCTGCTCGCCGACGCCGACCGGCAGGCCGGGCGGATCAGCGACAACGAGTGCCGGGCCGCCGTCGCGCACATGTACGCCGAACTGCTCCGGCTCGACGGCGACCTCGTCGGGGCGCAGCGGCGGCTGACGCAGGCGGGCGACCTGGTCAGCGAACGCCTCCTGGCACCGCAGTGGCGGGCGACGCTCGCCTCGTCGAACGGCTACCTGGCCGGCATGCTCGACGATCTCCCGGCGGCCCGCGGGCACCACGACCAGGCGCTGACCTGCGCGCTGGAGTTCTACGACGCTCCGGTGCTGGCCACCGTGCTGGTCGGCTACGCCGACCTGGCCCTGCGCACCGGTCGGCCGGCCGCCGCCGCCCTGCTGCTCGGCGCGGCGTACGCCCTGCGGGGTGGCGCCGACCTGTCCAGCCTCGACGGGCTGCGGGTCGAGTCGACGGCCCGCGAGATCCTCGGTGAGGCCGCCTTCGCCGAGGCGTTCACCCGAGGTCGGAACAGCGACGTCACCCCCGCCGCACTGCCACACCTGGTCCGGACCCAGCTCGACTGATCAGGTCCGAACCGGCTCGACCACCCAGGTCCGGTTCGGCGGATCCGCCGCGGCTGCGCCGAGCCGGACCGGGTCGGCGGGTCAGACCCGGCGGCGGACCGCCCGGACCGCCAGCGGGGCGAAGACCAGCACGATCCCGAGCGCCCAGAGCAGCGAGGTGACGATCGGCCGCGGCTGCGGACCGGAGACCAGCAGCCCACGCAGCGCGTCGGCGAGGGTGGTGACCGGGTTGACCTTCACCCAGGCCTGCAACCAGCCCGGCATGCTCTCCGTCGGTACGAAGGCGTTGCTGGTGAAGGTCAACGGGAAGATCACCACGAAGCCGAATACCTGCACCTTCTCCGGATCGCTGGCCAGCACCCCGACCAGCACCGAGAGCCAGGACGCGGCCAGGGTGAAGACCAGCAGCAGGGCGACCGCACCGAGCAGGCCGGACACCCCGGTGCCGACCCGGAAGCCGAGGATCACCCCGACCCCGAGCAGCAGCCCGATCGACCACGCCTGCTTGACGGTGTCCGCGAGGATCCGGCCGGCCAGCGGCGCCCACCGGGCGATCGGCAGCGACCGGAGCCGGTCGAAGAAGCCCTTGGTCAGGTCCATGTTCAGCCCGAAACCGGTGGTGAGGGTGGCGAAGAGGGCGTTCTGCACCACGATGCCGGGCAGCATGAACCGCAGGTACTCACCCGGGCTGTTCGCGATCGCGCCACCGAAGACGTACGTGAAGAGCAGCACGAACATCAGCGGCTGGATGCTGAGGTCGATCAGCTCCATCGGGTTGTGCTTGATCTGCACCAGGCTCCGCCAGGCCAGGGTCATGGTGTGCCGCAACCCGGTCAGTGGTCCCGTCCGGTGGCCGGGCAGGGCAGCCGGTGCGTTCAGAACGCTCATGCCCGCGCCCCTTCCAACCGGTCGGCACGGGAATCCCCGCGTTCCGGTTCTCCGGCGCGGTCGGCGTCCGGTTCCTCGGCCCGGTGGCCGGTCAGCGACAGGAAGACCTCGTCCAGGCTGGCGCCCCGCAGAGCGAGCTCGGCAACGGTCACCTCCGCCTCGTCGAGCCGGCGGACCACCGCCGGCAGGGTGTCCCCACCGCTCACCGCCACGGTCGCGATCTGCTGGTTGAGTTGCGGCTCGACACCGGTGACGTCGCGGAGCACGGCGAGCAGCACCGGCAGGTCGGCCGGGTCTGCGGGGCGTACCACCAGGGTCTGCCCACCGACCCGGGACTTGAGCTCCTCCGGCGGTCCGTACGCGATCACCCGACCGTGGTCGACCACCGCGATCTCGTCGGCGAGCTGGTCCGCCTCCTCCAGGTACTGCGTGGTCAGCAGCACCGTCACCCCCGAGTCGACCAGGTCCCGCACGATCCCCCACAGCTCGGTACGACTGCGCGGGTCGAGCCCGGTGGTCGGCTCGTCCAGGAAGAGCAGCCGGGGCCGGCCGACCAGGCTCGCCGCCAGGTCCAACCGCCGTCGCATCCCCCCGGAGTACGTCTTGGCCGCCCGGTCCGCCGCGTCGGCGAGGTGGAAGTCGGTGAGCAGCTGCCGGGCCCGGGCCCGGGCGTCGGCCCGGGACATGCCGAGCAGCCGGCCGATCAGCAGCAGGTTCTCCGTCCCGGTGAGGGTCTCGTCGACCGAGGCGTACTGGCCGGTGAGGCCGATCGTCTGCCGGACCTGGTGCGCCTCGCGGTGGATGTCGTACCCGCCGACGGTGGCGGTGCCGGCGTCCGGGCTCAGCAGGGTGGCGAGCACCCGTACGGTCGTGGTCTTGCCCGCGCCGTTCGGCCCAAGCAGGCCGAAGACGCTGCCGGTACGGACCGCCAGGTCCACTCCGGCGAGCGCCGTGGTCGCGCCGAAACGTTTGACCAACCCTTCGGCGCGGATGGCGTGACTCATCAAGGTTCTCCCATCGGTGTCCTGGTTCCCACCCTGACCAACGGGGCTGACTCGGCGCTGACATCGGGCGGAGCGCGCTGACATCCGGCTGACAGGGGCCGGTTCCATCGGGTTCCGGCAGTAGCGGATCCGCCGGGAGTCGGACATTCCGTATACCCGGGTACGGCGGCGGCCATAGCATGGCCCATCGGTGCACCCCTCGTACCGCTGTTCGGCGCGCCCCCGTGGCGCCCGGGGCGAAGGAGAGGGTGCGATGACGCACGAGGTGGTCGCCGGGCCGGTCCGGCCGCCGGACGGGCCGACGGGGTCGACGGGCCAGGCGGATCGGCAGCCCGACCACCGACGGCTCCGGCCGCCCCGGATACCGTTCGGCGTCGGCACGTACCTGCTGGTCCAGGCGGTGCTGTTGTTCTGGTGGGCGGCCCGCTATCCCGGACTGTTCAGCCCGGACTCCCTCGACCACGTCTGGCAGGCGACCAGCGGCAACTGGAACACCCACCATCCGGTCGCGTACACCGGGCTGGTCTGGCTGTCGATCCAGCTCACCGGCGGGGTCGGCGCGTTGACCCTGGCGCAGTGCTGCGGCCTGGCGGCGGCCCTGACGTACGCGGTCACCGGGCTGCGCCGGCTCGGCGGACCGGCCTGGGGCTGGACCACGGCGGCGGTCGTGGTCGTGGTGCTACCACCGGTCGGCACGTTCGCCGTCTGTGTCTGGAAGGACGTGCCGTTTGTCATCTGCCACGTCTTCCTGCTCGGCACCCTGGCCCGGCTGGTCGACCGGCGCCGTGCCGGCGCCGGCACCCCGCTGCCCGGGGCGCTGCTCGGCGCGCTGCTGGCCGGACTGACCCTGGTCTGTCTGTTCCGGCAGAACGGTTTCCTGGTCGCGCTGATCGTCACCGGGCTGGTCGCCGTCCTGGTCCGGGGCACCGCACTGCGGGTACTGCTGGCCGGGGTGCTGGCCGCCACCATCGCGCTGCTCGCCAACTGGACCCTGCTGCCCGCCCTCGGCGTGCGGGACAGTGGCTCGGTCGTCGCCTACGAGTCGTTCCTCGGCGACCTCGCGGTCGGCTACGACGCCGCGCCGCAGGACTTCCCGGCCGCCGACACCGCGCTGATGGCGACGGTGGCCCCGCTGGCGCACTGGCGCGGGTCGGCGAACTGCTACACCGTCGACCCGACGGTCTACGATCCCGACTTCGACCGGCAGGCCGCCGCGGCGCACCGCGACGAGCTCCTCTCCGCCTGGTGGCGCCTGGTGCGCCGGGCCCCCGTGACGGTGTTGGAGGCACGCCTGTGCCGGGCCTCGGTCGCCTGGCGGCCGACCCCGGCCGGGATGCTTTCCGGCAACCCGACCGCCTGGGCGTTGCCGATCTACCTGGAGCGGGATCCCCGGTTCCACACCGCCGAGGTACGGGCGGTCGCCTTCACCCAGCCGGTCAGCGAACGGGCCAGCCGGCTCGCGGACAGTCTGTCCAACCGGATCGCCGGGCCGGAGTGGCTGCTGTGGCGCGGTGCCACCTGGGCCTGGCTGGCGTACCTGGTCGTCGGGCTGCTCGCCTGGCAGCGACGGGAACGGGCGGTACTGGTCCTCGCCGGGCTGAGTCTCGGCAACCAGCTCTCCGTGCTGCTGGTCAACAACGCGCAGGCGGCCCGCTACATGACCGCCCCGGTTGTCCTCGGCATCCTGCTGTTGCCGCTGCTCGCCGCCGGGCCGCCCCGGCCGCGTTCCGCCCTGGCCGACCCGCGCCGTGACACCGGCCCCGAGCCGACTTCGCCGCCACTGCAGGTCAGCAACGTCACCATCACGCCCGCGTCCGCCGCCGACCCCCCGCCCGACGACTGGTTCTGGTCACCGGACCGCTTCGGCCCCGGCCGGTAGGTGTGCCGGATGGTCTGGTAGGTTTCGCCGCTGCCGTGACCACGAACGACCTCAGGAGGTGAGACCCATTACCGCTATCCGGCCGGGTGCTCCCCTCCCCACGGCTGAACGGCCCCGCTGACGGCGGCCGTCGGGAGCGCCCACGAGGCATCCCGAAAGGCGACGAATGCCCACCTACCCCGGCTCCGACGGAGCCATGCTCTACTTCGACGACCACCGGACCGGCGACCAGCGGACCGGCGAACGGCGCCACGACCAGCAACACGACAACAGCGACGACGGCGGTAACCGGCTGCCGGTCGTCGCGCTCGCCGGCGGCGCGGCCCTGCATCCCGCCTACCTGGGCGACCTGGCCGGGCTGGGTGACCGGGAACGGCTGATCGTGCCGCACCTGCGGGGCGTGGGACGGTCCCCGCTGCCCGCGTCGGTCGAAGCGGCCTCGTACTGGCGGCAGGCAGAGGACCTGGAACGGCTCCGACTGCACCTCGGTCTCGACCGGTTGCTGCTGTTCGGGCACTCCGCCGGCACCCGGCTGGCGACCAGCTATGCGGTGCGGTACCCGCGACGCCTGGCCGGTCTGGTCCTGGTCACCCCGCCCGCCGGTCATCTGGTCGACGTACCCTCCGACGTCGGGGAACTGCGGGACCGGCGGCGGACGGACCCGGCGTTCGCCGCCGCCGTCGCCGCCTGGGAGGCCGGACCCGAGATCCTCGACGATGCCGGGTTCAACGCCTGGCAGCAACGGGTGGCGCCGCTGGCGTACGCCGCCTGGGGCGGGACGGAACGGGCCCACGCCGCCACCGCCCGGTACAGCTACCGGGCGAACCGGGCGTACTTCAGCGTCGAGCCGCCGCCGGACCTCGCCGACCGGCTCGGTGTGGTCACCGCCCCGGTGCTGGTCGTCGCCGGCGCCGAGGACTGCAGCGCCGGGGTCGCCCCGGTGGTGGCGCTGGCGAAGCTCTTTCCGGCCGGCGAGGTCGCGGTGATCGAGCGGTGCGGCCACCATCCCTGGGTGGAACAGCCGGCCGCGTTCCGAGACGCGGTCGACGGTTTCCTGCACCGGCTGCGGAGCTCGGCGGCGAGCTGACCGACCGGCGTGCGGCCCGGCGGGCGACAGTACGCCCGCCGGGCCGCTGCCGGAGCAGAGTCAGGCCAGGTTGGACGATCGCGGGTACGCGTCGGCCGGGTCGGTCAGCACGTTGACCAGGTACGGCACCCCGGCCGTGAAGGCCCGTTCCAACGCCGGCCCCAGGTCGGCGGCCTTGGCCACGGTCTCCCCCGCCCCGCCGAGCGCGGTGACCACCTGGTCGTACCGGAGTTCCGGTTGCAGGTCGGCGGCGACGTCGTAGCCGTAGATGGCCTTCATCGGGTGCTTCTCCAGGCCCCAGATGCCGTTGTTGCCGACCACGATCACCACCGGCAGCTTCTGCCGGACCAGCGACTCGACGTCCATCAGCGAGAACCCGGCCGCCCCGTCGCCCATCAGCACACAGATCTGCCGGTCGGGGTAGCTGACCCTGGCCCCCATCGCGTACCCCATGCCGGTGCCGAGGCAGCCGTACGGGCCGGGGTCGAGCCAGGTGCCGGGCTGCGCGGGTTCGAGGTAGCGGCCGGCGTACGAGACGAAGTCGCCGCCGTCGCCGATGGTGACCGCGTCCGGGGCGAGGATCCGGCGCAGTTCGCCGTAGACCCGGGCCGGTTTGATCGGGTCGGTTTCGGCGGCCATCGCCGCCGCGTCCTTGGCCCGGGCGGCGTCCTCGGCGGTCCGCAGGTCGGCGATCCACGACTCGTGGTCGGCCCGGTCGCCGGTGTGGTCGGCGAACGCGGTCAGGATCAGCCGCAGGTCACCGGCGGGGCTGACCGCCGGCTCGACGTGGCTGGCCCGCTGGCTCGGCGCGTCGACGACGTGTACCACGGTCGCGTCACCGAAGTCGCCGAAGCCGAGCCGGAAGTCGAGCGGGGTACCGACGACCACCACCAGGTCGGCGCCGGCGAGCGCGACCCGCCGGGCCTTGGCGAAGCCGAGCGGATGACCGGGCGGCAGCGCGCCCCGCCCCATGCCGTTGGTGAAGACCGGTACCCGGAGTGCCTCGGCGGCCGCCCGCAGCGCCTCGACGGCGTCTCCGGCGTACACGTCGGAGCCGGCGATCAGCACCGGACGCTGCGCCCGGGCGATCAGGCCGACGGCGGTCGCCACCTCGTCCGGGTCGGGCTCCAGCACCGGTACGGTCGGCGCCACCGGGTCCGCCCCACCGGTCGAGAAGACCACTTCGAGCGGCAGGTCGAGGAAGACCGGTCCCCGGTGCGGGGTGAGCGCGGTGTCCAGCGCGCCCGCGACCGCGCCGACCACGTCGTCGGGGTCGAGGACCGTGCCGGCGTGCTTGGTCACCGGGGCGACCAGCGGCACGTGGTCGATCTCCTGGAGGCTGCCGGCGCCCCACCGGAAGGCGGGTGCCCTGCCGCCGAGCACCAGCACCGGTGACGCGTTGAAGTACGCGCTGGTCAGCCCGGAGATGCCGTTGGTGACTCCGGGGCCGGCGGTGAGGACGGCGAGCCCGGGCCGGCGCTGGAGTTTGGCGACCGCCTCGGCGGCGAAGACGGCGGACTGTTCGTGCCGGACGTCGTAGATCGGGAACCCGGTCCGGTGCGCGGCGTCGTAGAGCGGGAAGACGTGCCCGCCGGAGAGGGTGAACATCTCCCGTACGCCGTATCCGCGTACCGCCGCGAGGGCGAGGTCGCCGCCGTGTCCTTCGATCCGTCCGGTCATCGCTTCGCCGCTCCCGTCATCCGCCTCCGATGTTGCTGCGAGGTTACCGGCCGGTCAGGAAAAACGTGAGGATCGCTCGCCTACCCTCGTCGGGTTGCTGTGCCCCTCCGGGGTCGGCCCGGCTCAGCGCCCGGTGAAGTCCGGCTTGCGCTTCTCGACGAAGGCGGCCATCCCCTCCCGCCGGTCGTCGGTGGCGAACAGCGCCGCGAAGAGCTGACTCTCCCAGGCCAGCCCGGAGGCGAGGTCCATCTCCAGTCCACCGTCGACGGCCAGCTTCGCCGCCCGCAGCGCCTGGGCCGGGCCGGTGACGTACGGCCGCACCATGGCGACCGCCTCGGCGTACACCTGGTCGGCGGGGACCACCCGGTCGGCAAGGCCGATCCGCAGCGCCTCGGCCGCGTCGACCATCCGGCCCGTCATGATCAGCTCCTTGGCTCGGGCCGGGCCGACGAGCCGGGCCAGCCGCTGGGTGCCACCCGCGCCGGGGATGATGCCAAGTTTGATCTCGGGCTGGCCGAGTTTGGCGTCCTCGGCGACCACCCGCCAGTCACAGGCAAGGGCGAGTTCGCAGCCGCCGCCGAGGGCGTACCCGGTGATCGCCGCGACGACCGGCTTCGGGATCCGGGCGAGTGCCCCGATCGCGCTGGAGAGGTCGGCGGCCCGCTGCGCCACGTCGACGTACGACATGTCGGCCATCTCCTTGATGTCCGCGCCGGCCGCGAAGACCTTCTCGCCGCCGTAGACGATGACCGCCCGGACCCCGGGGTCGGCGGCGACGACGGCAGCCGCCTCCCGCAACTCCTCCTGGACCTGAATGTTCAGGGCGTTCATCGGTGGCCGGTCCAGCCGGACGGTACCGATGCCCTCGCTGATCTCCACCCGGACGAAGTCGCCCACAGCCCACCTCCACGTCGAAGTCGCGAGGCTCACCCTAACGGGCGTACCGGCCGGCCGAACCCGAACGGGTGGTCTGCGGATGTCCGCCCCGGGCGGCGATTCACCCTGGCCCATGGCGGGTAACTTTGACTGTCGGGCCCAGCACGTCGAACTCGGTCGAGGCGGAACGACGATGACCACGTACTACGACGACCGTCAGGTCCGGATCACCTCGGAGGCGGTCCGGGTCGCCGGGCGGGCGTACCCGCTGCGGGAGATCAACCGGGTGTGGCACGTCCGGGCCGGCCGGCGCTGGGGGGTCCTGGCCGGTCGGGGTGCGCTGCTGGCCGCCCTCGCCGGCCCGCTGGCCGCCGCCGTGCTCGGGCTGCTGATCGCGGTACGCCTGCACGCCTCCCTCGCGGTCACCGTCGGCGTCGTCGGGGTCTCGGTCCTGCTCGGACTGGCCGCCGCACCCGTCGCCGACCTGCTGCTCGACCGGGTTGACCGCAGTTACGACCGGGGCAGTCACCGGCTGGAGATCTGGGCGCAGTGCCGGGGCGGACCGGTCCGACTGCTGGTCACCGCCGACGCACTGCGGTTCGGTCAGATCTACCGCGCGCTGGAACGGGCCGTCGAGCAGCGGACGGTCCACGCGGTCCGCCGATGATCCGTTACAGAAACTGTTCCATGCCCGTCCGCTGCCGTAAACAAATTGCCTGGCCGGCGGCCGGTCGTTACCAAGTCGGCAAGGTCATCTCAAGGATTCGCGAATGTCGTTCATCTAACAGAGATGGTCACTTCTCGGGGCGGGACGGCAATCGACGCCCGTCGCTAGCATCGAGCCACTCCGACAACAGACCTCGGGAGGTTTGATGCTGGCGATGCGCACACCTGCGCGCATTCTGGCCGTGGGGGCGACCCTTGCCTTCGCGGCGCTGCTCACACCGACGTCCGCGTTCGCCGCGGTACCCTCCACGGCCGAACTGGCGGGCATCGCGGAAAGCGTGCTCGTCACCGAGAACGCGGCCCTGCTCTCCGGGGCCGCCCAGAGCCGGGCACTCGCCGGTGCCCGACCGGCGGTCGCGCCGAGCGCGGCCGACACACTCGCCGCCCGGCAGGCCGTCCAGGCCGACCGGGACTTCGCCCGGCGACTCGCCGGCGCCGAGTTCAGCTCCGTCGACACCACCGTCACCGTCGTGTCGAGCACCGGCAGCGGCACCCGACGCGACGCCGAGGTGGTGGAGGAGACCACCTACCGGTACGCCGGTTCGGCGCAGGAATACCACTACACGGCCCGGCACCAGGTGCGCTACCTGCTGGTCGACCAGAGTTGGCGACTGGCGGGCATCACCGCGCTCGACCCGGCCAGCGAGTTCGGCGCGGCGCAGCTCACCCGGGTCGCCCGGGTCCCGGAGGCGGTCCGCCGGGCCGAGATCGCGCAACGGGTCACCCCCCTGCGCGCCTCACTGGCCACCAACCGGAGGGCCCTGGCCGCCGGGGACGCCACCAAGCTGGCCAACCGTCGGGTGCCGGCCGCCGACGCGGAACGCGCCACCCCGGACAAGACCGAGCGGGTCGGCGCGACGAGTACCGTCGGCCGCCCCGCCGACCGACCGCTGCCCGCCCCCGACCGGGTGGCGCAGCCGATGGGCGGCGAGGGCCCGCCCCACAACTACCAGGCGATGGTCGACTTCGCCCTCTTCTACGCGACCGACAACCCGGTCACCTACACCCGGGACACCAACGACTGCACGACCTTCATCTCCTGGGCCCTCTGGACCGGCCGGTACGCCGAGGCCGGCTCCGAGGACTACCCCGCGGTGCTCTGGAACCACGACGACTACGACGTCTGGTACTGGCGCTGCAACGACTGCACCCCGATCCACTCCTACACCTGGGGTGGCGCGACGAACTGGAACATCTACGAGAACAACTACGGCGGCCGGGTGACCTTCATGCCGTACCTCGATGATCTGCTCATCTCCGACGTCATGCAGATGGAGATCGACGGATACGGGGAAACCGACGCACCCGACCACACCATGATGGTGACCGGACGCGCTTCGGACGGCTGGCCACTGCTCAGCTATCACAGCACCGACACCGAGAACAAGCCGCTCTGGGACATCATCTCCCAGAACGACGGGCCGTACTGGGCCGCGCGTACCTGACGTAGCGGTCTACCATCTGAACAATCACACATGCCATTTCCGAATGGGACGAGGGAGGCAGCCGAAATGTTTTCCGGTCTGCGTGTGGCACCGGCCGTCGCTGCCGCCTCCGTCACGCTCGTCACCGCCGCTTCCCTGAGCGCCTGCGAATCCACCGGGGCCGCGCAACAGGCTGGCGAGCAGTGTCCGACGCCCACCGCCGCCGCTGTCCGGGAGCACGCCTCCCGGGCGGCGGCGGTGTTCCGGGCGACGATCGAGGAGCAGCCGCTCATCACCGACGGGGTGACCACCACCCGGGGCCTGGTCGCCCGGGTGGACGGGACGCTCGCCGGTGCCGGCGTGCCGGAGCGGGTGGCGGTCTGGCCCGGGGTGGACACCCCCGCCGAGAGTGACCTGCTCGGTGTCGGCACCGTACTCGTGGTCTTCGCCCGGCCACACGATCGGCCGACCACGGTCGACGGCACCCCGCTGCCCGGCTACGACATCACCGGCACCAACGCCCTGCTCTCCCCGGTGCCGGAGGGCGTCGTCCGGATCTGCAAGGGCGGACGCAGCGCCCCCGCCGCCGCCTCGGTCCTGGACGAGGTGTGAACCGCGCCGCCGTACCGACCATCGACAATCGTTGACCGGCACGCTTTGCTGGACTGGTGACGCTCTATTACCGGGACGACACGGTACGCGTAACCTCGGCCGCCATCCACGCCAACGGTCACGCGGTGCCGATCTCCGAGCTGACGTACGTCTGGCACGTCCGCGGGCCCGGCACCGCCCGGACCCGGTCCCGGCTGCTCGGCCGGGGCGTCCTCATCTTCCTCTTCTCGATCCCACCGCTGGTCGCGATGATCTGCGTGCTCTCCCTCGCCTACTCGGCGCACGACCGGGGGCAGTGGCAGCTCGCCGCGATCATCCTGGCCGCCTGCGTGGTCGGCGCGTTCGCCCTGACCCCGTTCCTGGAACTGCCGCTGACCTGGCTGGACCGCTCCTACGAGCGGGGTGTCCGGGTGCAGGAGCTCTGGGTGCAATGGCACGGCCACGAGATCATGCTGGTCCGGACCTCCGACGCGCTCCGGTTCGGCCAGATCTACCGCGCGGTGCAGCGCGCCATCGAGCAGCACGGCGGAGATCGCTGAGCGGAGCCGGGCCGCGGGGCCGAACGAAGCCGCAACAGGTCGGGTACTGCCGGCCATAGTTGGACGTGACCATCCAGATGCAACCGTCGGACCAGGAGCTGTGGTCGGCCTCCGAGACGGGTGACCCGGCCGCCTTCGGCCGGCTCTTCGACCGGTACGCCCGGACGGTCCACAACCACGCGTTCCGGCTCACCGGGTCGTGGACGACCGCCGAGGACGTCACCCAGTCGACGTTCCTGGTCGCCTGGCGGCGCCGGGGCGAGGCCCGGCTGGTCGACGGTTCCGTGCTGCCCTGGCTGCTGGTGGTGGCTATTAACACGGCCCGGACCGAGTGGCGGTCGGCACGACGGTGGCGGGCACTGCTGCACCGGATGCCGCCCGAGCGGAATGTGGACGGGGATCCGGCCGACGAGGTCGCCGGGCGGCTCGACGACGAACGGCGGGCAGACGGTGCTGGCGATGGGAGCGGACGAACTCTCCCCGACGCTGCGCCGGGCCACCAACTGGTGCCTGGAACGCAACGACGAGATCCACCAGATCCCGCTCACCGTGGACAACCTCGCGGTGGCCGCCCAACGGTCCCACAAGGCGGTGATGCTGTTCCTGACCGGCTCGGCGTACTTCGAGTGCAGCGTCGACCTGACCCCAGGCGGGGAACTCACCGGTGCCGTGGGCAGCGAGCCGGGTTGCGGGCCAGAGACTGGCTGCCCGGTCTGGTCCAGCGGATGTTGCTCACCTCCACCGAGATGGACAGCGGCGAGGTGGCGGTCGGCGGTCGGGTCAGTGTCCCGGGTGCGGCGGCTGGTATTGGAGCACGGCGACGGTCGGCAGACCCGGGCGCGGCTGACCAACGGCGCCTTCGGCCTGGTGAGCAGGGGGGACGTGACCGACCGGGCCGAACTGGTCGGCTACGACCGCGAGGGTCGGGAGATCGTCCGGCAACTGCTCTTCCCTCCGGACGAGGAGCAGGACCGCTGCTACACCGCCCCGGACGGCACCGTCGTCTACGGCAAGGCCGACCAGGACTGTCGTCCGGCGGAGCCCTGGGGGTTCTGAGGCGCGACGGTCACCGGTCGCCGGCGGCCGGCCGGACCACCGGCCGTCGGCACCCTCGGTAATGGATCTTGCGGGCTTGATGATCTTCGTTTGATACTCGCTGCGGCCTCGTCCCCCGGGCCGGGTCACGGTCGGCCGCTCGGCTGACATGGCCGTCGACAAACAGCGAGGAGAACCCTTGAGGCTCAACCGATCGCGGGCCGGCCACGCGGCCGTCAGCGCGGTGGTGGCGGCCGCCCTCACCACGGCGCTGCCGCTGCCCGCCACCGCGCAGACCCCCACCGAACCCCCGCCGACCACCGCGCCCGGCCGCCTCGGCCAGGCCGACCCGCACAGCCTGGAGATCCCGCTCATCACCGGCGACCGGGTGCTGTACCACCCGGCCGGCCGGGTCACCGGCCTGATCCGGGCGAAGGGCCGGGAGAACGTACCGGTGCAGATCCTCGACAACGGCAGCTCGGTCGAGGTCGTCCCCGCCGACGTACGACCACTGATCAACAGCGGTGTGCTGGACGAGCGGCTGTTCAACGTCACCGAACTGAGCCGCCCCGAGTACCGGGACCGCGACGGCCTGCCGATCATCGTCACCTACCAGGAGAACCGGTCGGCCCGACTGCGCGCCGACGACGGTGTCGACGTACACGCCGCCCTCGACACGATCAACGGCGAGGCGCTGACCGTCTCCGCCGAGAAGGCGGCGGACGTCTGGACCCGGCTGGCCCAGCCGACCGGCGCCCGCCGGTCCCTGGCCGTCGCCCCCGGGATCAGGACGATCGCCCTGGACGGGATCGTCGAGGCGGCCCTGGACGAGAGCGTGGCGCAGATCGGGGCACCGGCCGCCTGGGCCTCCGGCTACGACGGCAGCGGGGTCAGGCTCGCGGTCCTCGACTCCGGTGTCGACACCGACCACCCGGACCTCGCCGGGCGGATCAGCGCCGCGGCGAACTTCACCGACGCCGCCGACGCCGAGGACCACAACGGGCACGGTACGCACGTCGCCTCCACCGCCGCCGGCACCGGCGCCGCCTCCGACGGCCGCTACCGGGGCGTCGCCCCCGGAGCCGAACTGCTCAGCGGCAAGGTCCTCGACGACAACGGCTCGGGCTTCGACTCCGGCATCATCGCGGGCATGCAGTGGGCGGTCGACCAGGGCGCCGACATCGTCAGCATGAGCCTCGGCCAGTACGTCGGCGCGACCGTCGACCTGAAGGAGGCGGCCCTCGAACAGCTCTCCGCCACCTCCGACACCCTCTTCGTGGTCGCCGCCGGCAACGCCGGCCCGAACGACGGCATCCTCGGTTCCCCCGGCACCGCGGACGCCGCGCTGACCGTCGGCGCGGTCGACGGTGCCGACCGTCTCGCGCCGTTCTCCTCGCGCGGTCCCCGGGTCCGGGACGGCGGCATCAAGCCGGACGTCACCGCCCCCGGGGTCGACATCACCGCCGCCCTCCCCGGCGGCGGCTACGGCACCATGTCCGGTACGTCGATGGCGACCCCGCACGTCTCCGGCGCCGCCGCGCTGCTCGCCCAGGCCCGTCCGGACTGGACCGGCCAGCAGCTCAAGTCGGTCCTGGTCAGCTCCGCCCGCCCCGGCGGCCACACCCCGTACCAGCAGGGATCCGGGCGGATCGACGTCGCCGCCGCCCTGCGGCAGACGGTGGTCGCCGAGACCGGCTCGGTCAACTTCGGCGCCGTGTCGGCCCCGGACGACAACGTACCGCCGGTCACCCGGGAGATCAGGTACCGCAACCTCGGCGACCGGGACGTCACCCTGGACCTCGCGGTCACCGGTGACAACCCCGCCGGCATGTTCAGCCTCAACGCCGACCGGGTGACCGTGCCGGCCGGTGGCACCGCCACCGTCCAGGTCACCGCCGACAGCCGGGCCGGTGGCGACCGGTACGGCAGCTACGGCGTCTACGTCGTCGGCACCGGGGACGGGCAGACCGTCACCACCGCCGGCGTACTGCGCCGCGAACCGCCGGTGGTCACCCTCACGATGAAGGCCGTCGACCGTACCGGCGCACCGGCGACGAACTGGAACGCCACCGTGTACGACATGAACAACCTGCGGGTCTACTACCCGGACATGCACGACGACGGCACCGCCACCGCCGAGCTTCCGGTCGGCGACTACCGGATCGAGGCGTTCCTGCGCTGGCAGCCGGACGGCACCGAGACCGGCGACGACTGGCTGGTCATGCCCAGTTTCGACCTGACCGAGCAGAACACCAACGTCACCTTCGAGGCGAACGACGCCCGACCGGTCCGGCTCACCCCGCCGGACAAGAAGGCGAAGCAGGCCGGCATCACCGTCGGCATGCTCTGGACCCGGCCCGAGGACGGCTTCCGGTACCTCAACCAGTGGATGGGCGGGCCCAGCCCGGACGGGTTCCGCACCGGACAGCTCGGCCACGCCCCCGACAGCTGGGACATCACCGGCCTGGCCATCACCGACTGGCAGCGCGGCAACGTCGAGTACCACCTGTCGGACCGGCGGGACGGCTCGTTCTACACCGGGCTGAACCGGCAGACGCCGCAGAAGAAGCTCGCGCTGATCCGTACTCGGCTGGGCGCCTGGCTGCCCGACCGGACCGGCTGGCTGTTCACCGGACCGACGCTGCTCGGCTCGTCCCAGGCCACCGCCCAGCCCCTGCCCCGGGCCGTCGACGTCTACGTCGAGACCGGGGTGACCGCCTGGGGCCTGAGCCTCATGCAGAACGGCCCGGACGGCGTCGAGGCGTACTACTCCGGGGAGAGTGTCGACTTCCAGGCGGGCCGGACGTACCAGCAGGACCTGAACATCGGCGTGTTCGGGCCGTACCTGCGGGAGGGCAACGGCGTGCTGCGCCGGGGCGACCAGATGGGCGGCATCCTCAACCCGACCACCGACGGTGCCGGCAACTACGGCGACAGCCTGGTCACCTCGGCGCAGACGGTCCTCTACCGGGACGGCAAGGAGTACGCCACCGCCGACACCCACCTCGACCTCGTCGTCTTCGACGTGCCGGCGGAGCGGGCCAGGTACAAGCTGGTCAGCACGATCCACCGGGACGCCCCGGTCTCCAGCGAGATCAGCATGGCCTACACCTTCACCTCGGCCCGGCCGGCCGGGGAGGAGACGGTGACGCTGAACGGGACCGTCGTCCGGTTCACGCCGAAGCTGGGACTGGACTCGACCGCACCGGCCCATCGGCGGTTCAGCGTGCCGGTGGCCGTACAGGGGCCGGGCGCGGAGGACGTGGCCGAACTGACCGTCTCGGTCTCCACCGACGGTGGCCGTAGCTGGCGGGAGGCCCGGCTCAAGCACGGTGAGATCACGGTCAAGAACCCCGGCCGGGGCGGCGGCGTCTCGCTACGGGCCGAGGTTGTCGGCCGGGACGGTACGACGTTGACCCAGACCATCATCAACGCGTACCGGACCGCCTGAGTCACATCGGACGGGTCCTCCGGGCCGTCCCGCCGAGCGGCGGAGCGGCCCGGAGTGTCAACCGGTCACTGCCGAAGGATCACTGGCCGGGCTGACCGGAGCCGCCCGGCAGCACCGGCAGGGAGTTGAGTCCCCGGATCAGTACGCTGGGCCGCCACACCAGCTGCTCGGGCGGGGTCGCGAGCCGCATCCCGGGGAACCGACGGGCCAGCGCGGCGAACGCGACCTGCCCCTCCAACCGGGCCAACGGCGCGCCGAGGCAGTAGTGGATGCCGTGCCCGAACGCCAGGTTCGGGATGCTCGGCCGGTCCAGCACAAGCTGGTCCGGGTCCGGGAACCGGGCGGCGTCCCGGTTCGCCGACGACAGCGACACCACCACCGTGGCACCGGCCGGGATCATCTGCCCACCGATCTCGACCGGCTCCAGCGCGGTACGGAACGTCGAACTCTGCACCGGCCCCTCGTAGCGCAGCAGCTCCTCGATCACCCCGGGCAGCAGCTCCGGCGCCGCCACCACCTGTGCCCAGCGCTCCGGCTCCGACAGCAGCACCAGCATGCCGTTGGCGATCAGGTTGGTGGTCGTCTCGTGCCCGGCGATCAACAGCAGGTAGACCATCGAGGTCAACTCGTCGTCGCTGAGCCGGTCACCCTCGTCCCGGACCGCCAGCAGGTCGGAGAGCATGTCGTTACCGGGCCGCTCCCGCTTCGCCGCCAGCAGCTCCCGGATGTAAGTGATCATGGACCGCACCGCGGCCGGCCACTCGGTCAGGTTCATCGGGCCGGCGAGGATCGCGGTGACCCAGCCCCGGAAGGCGGACTGGTCCTCCGGCGGGACGCCGAGCATCTCGCAGATCACCTGGATCGGCAGCGGTGCCGCGTACGCGTCGAGCAGGTCGACCTCGGCGGCGTCGCCGATGTTGTCCAGCAGCCGCTCGGCGATCTCCTCGATCCACGGCCGCATCGCCGCCACCTTGCGCGGTGCGAACGGGCCGGCGACCAGTCGGCGCAGCCGGGTGTGGTCCGGCGGGTCGCTGGCCAGCATGTGCCGGGTCAGTGCCTGCTCGACATCCTCGGAGACCAGCGTCCGGTACTCCACCCCGCCGGCCGGCGAAACACCCTTGCTCAGCCGTGGGTCGCTCAGTGCCCGCTGCGCGTCCTCGTACCGGGTGACCAGCCAGGCGTTCTTTCCGGTCGGCATGGTCATCTCGAGGACCGGGCTGTCCCGGCGAAGCCCGCCCAGCACCTCGTGCAGGTCCCAGCCGGCGGTGAACGGATTGCTGACGGGTGCGGTCGTCACAGCTTCTCTCCCCGCTCTGGTGTCGGTGAGGATCCGGCTCCGGCG
The DNA here is from genome assembly GCF_039871775.1 of Plantactinospora sp. B5E13. Lineage (NCBI taxonomy): Bacteria > Bacillati > Actinomycetota > Actinomycetes > Micromonosporales > Micromonosporaceae > Plantactinospora > Plantactinospora sp. B5E13. The sequence goes on along the minus strand of NZ_JBDPLT010000018.1, from coordinate 46,587 downwards.
CCGCACGGGTCGCCGCGCCGGCCCGCGTCCATCCTTCCGACATCCGGTCGCCTTGTCGATGCCCAATTTGACGGTTCGCAACGACGTCGACTACCCAACGTGAGTTGACGTGATGCGTGGCCTGATGTCCGGGGCGCCGCCCCGGGTTGACCGAACCTGCGAGGATCGTGGGGTGGACACCGCTGTGCGCCGTACCAATTTGCGGAGCCTTGTCGGACTCGCGGCGGTCGCGTTGGCGCTGGTCGCCGCCGCACGCCTGGTCCCCTCGGACGAACCGACGACCCCGGCGCCGGCGTGGCAGCCACCCGACGGATTCGTCGCCGCGCAGACCGTGGACCTCGGTGACGGCCGTACGCTGCGGCTCTGGACCGCGACGACCGGCTGGAGCGTCGGGAGCCTGGTCGAGGGTCGACACGCGGGCGCGGTCAGCGCCTGGGGCGGCGGCGACCAGTACACGGTCGCAGCGGTCCTCGACGGTTTCCTCGGCGACGTACCGGTGACCGGCGCCCACACCGTCTCCGTCCGGGTACCCGACGGCGCCGCCGTACCGGCCCGGGTGCACGACGGGAGGTTCCTCATTCCCGGGTACGTCGCCGGGCCGACCGCACCGGCACTCCTGGTCACGCCGCTCGACGCCGCCGGTCGGGCGCTCGACGCCGAGACCTCCGTACCGATCGCCGGCCGTACCTGACGACGTCGAAATCGTAGCGGCGACGTGCCGTCGCGTACGAGATTCCGGTGGCCGCTGCCCATTCCTTCAAGTTCACGGCCAACTAGAGCCGACTAGTGAGCACCCATGACGACCGCCACGCCATCAGCTGCTAACCCTCTGCGGGCCGCTGAAGCCACGTGCCCAGTTGCGGGCCGCTCGCAGGCTTGCAAGACAGGCCCCACGCGCAAGCTGCGCGCGAGACGCCCACGCCGGGGCGCGCTTCTAGCCGTGATCCGGATACCACGGAAGGCATCCAGATGTTCACGGTCAACGGCGCGTGCTGACCACAAGTCTGGCGAGCGCGCCGCATGGCGACGATCTTGACTCGGCTTACGCCACCAGCTCCTCGCTGAGGGTCCATAAACGCGCGGCCGCCTCGGGGTCGCGGGCCAGGGAGCTCGGCTCGATCTGCTTGCCGCGAAAGAAGTAGCCTCCGGTGACCTCGGCCGCCTCTGGGGCGCTGGCCAGGTGGACCGGGGTGGCCGCGCCGGTCTGGACCGTACCCATGAAAGGCTTGGCGGCCGTGACGAGGAGCTTCGCGACGCCGCGGGCCTCGCGGCCCAACTGGGTGCGGATGAGGCCCGGGTGCAGGCAGTTGGCGACCACGCCGGTGCCGGTCAGGCGCTTGGCCAACTCGGCTGTGAACAAGATGTTCGCCAGTTTCGACAGCGGGTAGCTCGGCTCGCCGCGGGCCAGTTCGTCCCAGGGAATCTGCTTGGCCGAGCGATGCACATTGGACGAGACCGTGATCACGCGGGCCGGCGCGCTGCCTACCAGCCGTTCCCGCAGCAGGCTGGTCAGCAGGAACGGCGCCAGATGGTTGACGGCGAACATGGTCTCGTAGCCGTCGACCGTGAACTGCTGCTTGAGCATGATCACACCGGCGTTGTTGTCAAGCACGTCGAGCCGGTCGTACTTCTCCAGCACCTCGGCGGCCAGCCGGCGCACTTCGGCCAGGCTCGACATGTCGGCCGTCAGGAGGTCCACCTCGGCGCCGGGCGTCCGATGCCGGATCTCCTTGACCGCCGCTCGCCCTCGCTCGACGTCGCGCCCGACGACGACCACGGTGGCCCCCAGCTCGGCCAGCCGGGCCGCCGTCTCCCGGCCAATTCCGCTGGTCCCGCCGGTCACCAGACACACCTTGCCGAACATTGTGGTCATCGGCCCTCCCGGATGCACTTGCCGCAGCGCCATTCTCTCCACGGCGACGCCTCGGGTACCAGGGTTGGCTCGACGCCGTCAGCGGACGTGCCCAAGACCACGAGCACGACGAGCGCTCCCTCCGTCGAGCGAACGCGTGTGCCCCCGTACATCTGGCAAACGCCTGAAGACGTGCCAGCCCTCAGGTGAAGTGACCCCTATCGGCCGGACACCTCGATGTGTGTCAGGGACTCTCGGTGGATCTACTCGTAGGTCTCGTGGTTGACGCCCAACTCCCGGCCCACGTCACGGATCGTGCGACCAGAGTTCAACACCAGCGCCGCCGCTTGGCGACGGAACTCCTCGGGGTACTTGCTCTGTCGAGCCACAGCGATTTTTTCCTCCTCGGCAGAGTGCCGAGGCAGGAGGTGTCCGGTCTCAGGGGATCACTTCATACCGATGGACCGCGCCGGTCTCCCCCCTGCCACACCGACAACTGGGCTGCGGTCACGGAAGTCAGCGACCGGGGCTGTCGTGCCCTACCTTTCGGGCTCCGATGGCGGCCTCCAACCGCAGGCCGGTCCCGACGAGGACGAGCAGCCAGGCCAGCGTGAATGGACGGTCGGTGGTCGTGCCGAGGGTGAGGTCGAGATTGGCCGTCCCCGGCGGGACGGCCAGCTCCGCTACAACCACCGGACCGACCACAATGCGAGACGAGACAGACACACCGCGCGTCAACCCATCGAAAGTCGTATCCCTCTCATAAGGTGTCCGCCATGCCAAGCGCCGAACATGAGACCCCGGTCGCCCTGGCCAAGCTCGATCCGAGTTTGGTGGCCTGGTTGCTGACGCACGTCTTCGACGTGAAGGTGCCCGACTACCACCACGCCCGGACGCACGCCACGGACGTACGGGTGCTGGTCCCGCGCACCTACCACGCGGACAGCATGCTGCTCTTCTGCGATCCGGCCGACCGGCCGCTGCTCGCGGTCGTCCTGGAGATCCAGCGCGGCTGGGACTCCGGGAAACGACGCACCTGGAAGCTCTACGTGGCCCAACTCGAGGCCGAGTTGGATGTCGACGCCGCGTTACTCGTCTACTGCCCTGATTCCCGGATTGCCGGGCGCTATCGCGACCTCTTCGAGTTCACCGGACTGAGTCTGACGCTGCGCCCGTTGATCTTCACTCCGGGCGACGTACCGCTGGTCGTGGATGTGGACCTGGCCCGGAGCAACCCGGCCCTGGCCGTGCTCTCGGCCATCTGCCACGGCAACGATGCCCAGGTGGAAGCCACCTTCCCAGCGCTGATGGAGGCACTTCGTGCGGTCAGTCCGAAGACGGCAATCTTGTATTATGACGTTGTGCTGGCCGGGCTGCCGACAGCGGCCCGGACTCGTTGGGAGGCTTTCATGACCACCACCGTGGGCCACGAATACCGCAGCGAACTGCTGCGTGAACTGGCCGCTCAGCACGAGGAGCTGGGCGAAGCCCGGGGCGAAGCCCGGGGCGAAGCCAGAGGTGAGGCCAGAGGTGAAGCCCGAGGCCAGGCAAAGGGTAAGGCCCTGGCGATCGTGACCGTACTTGAGGGGCGCGGCGTCGAGCTACCCACCGAAGCCCGCGAGCAGATCCTCACCTGCACCGACCTCACCCAACTCGACACCTGGCTACACCGGGCCATCACCGCCACCACCATCAACGACGTCCTCCAGGGATAGCCGACGGACCGGTCCCGGGGCTACCCGTACCGGGCGGCCAGGTCGACGGTGCGGCGGGCGGCGGCGACCATCGCCCGGTCGGCGAACCGGCCGTCCGGCAGCACCACCGTCCCGGAGTCCCGGGTCTGCGCCTCGGCGACCGCGTCCAGCAGCTCCCGGGCCCGGGACACCTCCGCCTCGGCCGGCCGGAACGCCTCGACGATCACCGGCAACTGCCGGGGATGGATGGCGGTCCGACCGAGAAAACCGAGCCGCCGCCCGTACGCGCACGACGCGGCGAGCCCGGTCAGGTCGGTGACGTTGGCATACACCGGCAGCATCGGCGGCGGCAGTCCGGCCGCCCGGGCCGCGACCACGATCCGGCCACGTACCCAGGTCAGGCCCTCCTCGACGGTCACCCCGAGATCGGAGCGCAGGTCGGCCTCGCCGAGCCCGAGCGCGGCCACCGCCGGGTCCGCGGCCCCGATCTCGTACGCCCGCTCGACGCCGACCGCCGACTCGACCAGCGGATACAGCGGTGCCGGCAGCCGCGCGGCGACCCGGCGGACCGCCTCGGCCGACTCCACCTTCGGCAGCCGCAGCCCGGCCAGCCCCGGTGCCCCGGCGACCGCGTCGAGGTCGGCGTCGACGTCCGGGCCGGTCAGCTCGTTGACCCGGACGTGCACCGGTACCGCGTGCACCGAGCCGACGAACTCGGCGACCGCGTCCCGGGCGTACGCCTTGCGGGCCGCCACCACCGCGTCCTCCAGGTCGAGGATGACCGCGTCGGCGCCGGAGTCGACCGCCTTGCCGAACCGGTCCGGCCGGTCGCCGGGCACGTAGAGCATGGTCAGCGTCATCAGATCGCCCCCTCCGCGCGGAGTGCGGTGATCTCCTCGGCGGTGAAGCCGAGCCCGGCCAGCAGCTCGTCGGTGTCCTGCCCGTGCCGCCGGCCGGTGTGCCGGATCCCGCCCGGGGTCGCCGACATCCGGAACGGCACGTTCTGCATCCGGACCGGGCCGAGGTCCGGGTCCGGCACCGAGACCACCGTGCCGAGTGCGGCGTACTGCGGGTCGGCCAGGATGTCCCGGACGTCGTAGATCGGCGCCACCGCCGCCTCGGCCTGCTCGAACGCGGCCACCACCTCGTCGCGGTCCCGGGCCGCGACCCAGGACCCGACGGCGGCGTCGAGCTCGTCGGCGTGCGCGGCCCGGCCGCTGCCGGTGCCGAACCACGGCTCGTCGACCAGGTCCGGCCGACCGACCAGCCGCATCACCCGTTCGGCGATGCTCTGCGCGCTGGTCGAGACCGCCACCCAGCGCCCGTCGGCACACCGGTACGTGTTCCGGGGCGCGTTGTTGTTCGACCGGTTTCCGAGCCGGGGCTGCAGGTAGCCGAGCTGGTCGTACCAGGTGATCTGCGGCCCGAGCATGGTCATGATCGGCTCGATGATCGCCAGGTCGACAACCTGCCCGGCCCCGGTGACGTCCCGGGACCGCAGCGCCAGCATCACCGCATACGCGGTGGCGAGTGCGGTCACCGAGTCGGCGAGCCCGAACGGCGGCAGGGTCGGCGGGCCGTCGGGTTCACCGGTGGCGGCGGCGAAGCCGCTCATCGCCTCGGCGAGGGTGCCGAACCCGGGCCGCCGGGCGTACGGGCCGACCTGGCCGAAGCCGCTGATCCGGGCGATCACCAGCCGGGGGTTGACCGCGTGCAGCTCGGCCGGCCCGATCCCCCACCGTTCCAGGGTCCCGGGGCGGAAGTTCTCCACCAGGACGTCGGCGTCGGCGACCAGCCGGCGCAGCACCTCGGCGCCGGCCGGGGCGGAGAGGTTCGCGGTGACCGTCCGCTTGTTGCGGCCGAGCACCTTCCACCAGAGTCCGATCCCGTCCTTCGCCGGCCCGTGTCCCCGGGACGGGTCCGGCTTCGCCGGATGCTCGACCTTGACCACCTCGGCGCCGAAGTCGCCGAGGAAGGCGGTGGCGAGCGGGCCGGCGAAGAGGGTGGCCAGTTCGACCACCTTCACCCCGGCCAGTGCGGCGGGTGCCTGCCCGGCCAGCGCGGCGGGCCGGTCACCGTCGGACGCGGAGAACCCGGCGGTCATGCCGCGCCTCCGTCCGACAGGTCGACGGCGCAGCGGAAACCGATCGACGGCGACCGGGTGAGGCCGGCACCGAGCGACAACAGCTTGATCGACATCTCCGGTGGTTGCGGACCGCCGTCGAAGTACCAGTCCGAACCCTCGGCCCGGTACGCCGCACCGCCCTTGAGGATCACGAACCGGGTACGCCCGTCGGTGTGCTCGCTCTCGGTCAGGTTCCACACCAGCGGTTCGGCCCGGTGCAGCAGTCCCGCCTCGGCGGCGACCTGCCACTCGTCCTCGGTCGGCAGCCGCAGCCCGGCCCAGGCCGCGTACGCCCGGGCGTCCGCCAGCTCGAGGTGGGTGGCCGGCGCGTCGGGGGCACCCCAACCGGCGCCGCCGTCGGCCCACGGCCAGCGTTCGGGGCGGACCGGCCGGTAGCCGGTGGCCCGGACGAAATCGGCGTACTCGGCGTTGGTCACCTCCCGCCCGGCGATCCCGAACCGTCCAAGATGGACGGTTCGGTGCAGGGTCACCGGCTGGTGCAGCCTCGGCGGCAGCGGCTTCCACTCGTCGACGTACGGCGCCTCGCCGTACAGGCCGGTCTCCCGGAGCCGGTACCGGACCAGCAGCTCCCGTCGCCCGCCGTCGACCGCCACCAGTCCGGCCGGTACGTCGCCCCGGCGAGGTCGGCCTGCCCCGGGCGCCGGCGCGGGGATCCGGACCGCCGCCCGGGCGGGAAAGTCCGGTGCCCCGGCCGGCGGCTCGTGACGCGGCACCGGCTGCCCGTCCGGGATCTCCGCCACCGCGGCGATCCCACCCGGCGGCAGCGGGAAGCCCCGGACGAGGTACCGGCCGTCGGAGAGCCGTTCCTCGGTCAACGGGGTGCCGGTGACCAGGTCGTGGAGCCGATACCCGGGGCGGGTGGTCGCCCTCTCCAACCAGATCTCCCGGGCCTCGTCACTCCGGTTCACGACCGTCCACAGCGCGGTGCCGTCATGCACCCAACGGGAGGCGTACACCCCGTTGCCGGCATGGTCGGCGAGCGGTGTCCAGTCCTCGGACCGCAACCAGGCGGCGTGGCTGCCCTGCACCCGGCGCATCGCCCGCAGCACGGCCCGGTCCCGGTCGTTCCAGCCGACCCAGACCCCGAAAACGCTCTCCCAGACCAGCACCCCGGCCCCGTTCAACCAGGCCGAGTGCAGCTCGTCCAGGTGGCTGCGGTGCCAACGCCGGGTGTGGTGCAGCATGTGCCGGCGCTCGAACCACTTGGCCCGGAGCACCCCGGGCACGGTCGAGTCGGCGAACCACTGCGCCCAGGACATCGCGTGGTCGGCGATCCGGGCCAGCGGCACCCGCGACTCACCCTCCAGGACCAGGCCCGGACGGACCGCGTCGAGGGTCTTGCGCAGCTCGCCGGCACCCTCCTTGAGGGTGTCCAGGAAGATGCCGTCGACGCCGAGCCAGCCGGCGAGCGCCGCCACCTCCTCGGCGTCCACGCCCGGTTCACGGCGGGTCCCCACGTCCCACGGGTTGTAGTCGACGAAGACCCGTACGCCGCGCGCCTGGAAGGTCCGGACCACCTCGGGCAGCTCCGGCACCTGGCGGTAGTAGTCGAACTGGTTCCGCTCGTCGAGCCCGATCACCGGGTACGCGTGCCAGAGCACCACCCCGTCGAAGCCGCCGAAGTCCCGTTCCGCCGCCGCCAGGAACGCGTCGACGGTGAAGATCCCCCGCTCGTGGTCGTAGAGCGTCTCGTCCCAGAGCCAGGCCAGACAGACGCTGAAGTTGTCCCCGGCGATGGTGTCGTAGTGCCCGCCGTCGTAGGCGAGCCGACGCCGCGCCTCGCCCCGCCACCGGGTGATCCGGTCCCGCCAGGCCGGCCAGTCCGCCGGGTCGTCCGGAGCGGCGAAAATCTTCGCCTCGTCCAGCACCGACAGGTCCGCCTCCGGCTCCAGCGGCACCGCCGTCGGCCGGTCGATCGGCCTCGGCACGTACGGGTTGAAGGCGACCGGAATCCGCTCGCTCACGCCGCCTCCTCGTTGCGTTGGTAGGACTGGGCGAAGAGTTCGTCGATCTCGTCCCGGGTGGGCAGCGCGGTCGAGGCGCCCGGCCGTCGGGCGCAGGCGGCTCCGGCGGCACAGGCCCAGCTCAGGGCCGACGTCACCGCCGCCGGATCGACCGGGCCGCCGCGCTCGGCCCAGGCCACCGCCAGGGCACCGGTGAACGCGTCCCCGGCCGCGGTGGTGTCGACCGCCTCCACCGTCGGCGACGGCACCGACAGCCGCAGCCCGAACCGGTCCGCGTACCGCACGCCCCGGGCGCCGAGCGTCACCACCGCCCGGGGCACCAGCGCCAGCAGCGCGTCCAGCAAACCGTCCAGTCCGCCGTCGGGACCGCCGGCCTCGTCGACACCGGCGATCACCGCCGCCTCCACCTGGTTGACCACCAGCAGGTCGACCACGTCGAGCAGCTCCGCCGGCAGCCGCCGGGCCGGCGCCGCGTTCAGTATCACGGTGACCCCGGCGGTACGCGCCCAGGCGGCCGCCTGGACCACCGCCTCGACTGGCACCTCGAGCTGGGCCAGGAGTACGTCCGCCGCCTCCACCACCGCCTGGTCCGGGTCGGCGAGGCTGGTCAGTTCGCCGTTGGCGCCGGGCGCCACCACGATCAGGTTCTCGGCACCGGCGTCGACCGCGATCAACGCCACCCCGGACGGCCCGGGCACACTACGCAGCCGCCGTACGTCCACTCCCGCGTCCGCGAGGCTGGCCCGCAACTGGTCGGCGAACCCGTCCTGGCCGACCGCCCCGACAAACGCACACCGGGCACCGGCCCGGGCGGCGGCGACCGCCTGGTTCGCCCCCTTGCCCCCGGGTACGGTGCTGAATCCGTTGCCCAGCACCGTCTCCCCCGGACGGGGCAGGGTCGGCGCGGTCACCACCAGGTCCAGGTTGGTACTGCCGACCACCACAACTCGGGCATCCATCACAGAATCTCCTCGCTGACCAGCCGACGGGTCCGGTCGGCCAGGTCGACAAAACCGATGCCGTCGAAACCGGCGATGCTGCTGTGCAGCCGCCCGCGCAGCGGACCGGTCCACTCGGCCGGCAGGTCGGCGGCCCCGGTCAGCGCACCGGTGATCGAGCCGACCGTGGCCCCGGTCGAGTCGGTGTCCCAGCCACCGCTGACCACCGCGCAGATCGACCGGACCAGGTCACCCCGGCCGTACGCCAGCGCGGCGGCGACCAGGGCCGCGTTGTTCCGGACGTGCACCCAGTGCAGGTGCCCGTGCCGGGCGTACAGCGCGTCGAGCACCGACTCCCAGTCGTCGTCGCCGGACGCCGCCGCGCCGAGCGCCCGGGCCTCCCGGACCGCGGTCGCGAACCGGCTGCGCGGCGGCAGCACCGACTCGCCCGCGTCGAGCACGGTCGCCACGTCGTCGGCGACCACGGCGGCGGAGGTCATCGCCGCCACCCAGAGTGCCCCGTACACCCCGGATCGGACGTGGCTGACCACCGCGTCCCGGTACGCCAGCTCCGCCGCCCGGTCCGGCCGGCCCGGGTTGACCCAGCCGTAGACGTCGGTACGGATCTGCGCGCCGATCCACTCCCGGAACGGGTTGTGCCGCCGGGCCGTCTCCGGCGGGGTCAGCCCGAGCAGCAGGTTCCGGTACGCCACCCGTTCGGCGGTGAAGACCCGACCGCCGGGCAGCCAGTCCAGCCACGCCTGGGCCACGTCCACGCTGCCGAACTCCGGCCCCCGGGTCTCCCGGATCCGCAGCGCCAGCAGGGCGAAGTTGAGGTCGTCGTCCTCCGGCATGCCGTTGATGTTCTCGGCGAGGCTGTTCACCGCGCTGCGCCGGTTCCACGGCCAGCGGGCCGCCACCTCGGCCGGCAGCCCGGCGGCGGTGAAGTAGCCGCGCAGCGGCCACCGCCCGGTCGCGGTGAGGATCTCCCGGATCCCCTGCCGGGGGATCTTCTCCACCGGCTTGCCGAGCAGGCAGCCGACCGCCCGGCCGAGCCAGCCGCCGTGCAGCCGGTCCGGGTCCGGCGGCCCGGTCGGCAGACCGGACTCCGCCGGCCAGGTCGCCCGGATGTCGGCGAGCGCCTGCGGCTCCGTTGCCGGATCCGGGTCCGGCAGGGCGTCGCACTCGTCGAGCAGTTCCGCCGCCAGTCTCCGCAGCTCCGGACCGGCCGCCACCGCCGACGCCCCGCTCACCGGCGGCACCGTCGACCCGCCGGCCGCCGCCCAGCGGGCGGCGACCGCCGAGACGTCCCGGCCCTCGTCGGCGCTGGCCGCCAGCTCGTGCGGCAGCAGGTCCTCCGGCTGTACCCAGGTCAGCCGCAGCGAAGCGGCAGCGGCCGGGGCCGCCGACAGCCCGGCCGGGCCCGGCGCCGCTGTCCCGGCCAGCTCCGCCGCCGTCCCGGTCCTGGTCCCGTTCATGCCAGCCCGGCGAAACGCTCGGCGCGCCGGTCGAACCGCTCCCGGTCCTGCGCGAAGATCTCCCTCGCCACCGCGGCGAGCTGACGGGCCGGCTCGACCAGGTCGGTCCGGGACGCCTCGGCGACCACCTCGGACCACTCGGTCGGCACCGCCGCCGCGCCGCCGAGCGCCCCGGCGATCGCCCCGGCCATGGTGGCCGTCGAGTCCGCGTCCCGGCCGTAGTTGACCGCCCCGAGCACCGCCTGCCGCAGGTCGCCCCGGGCCACCACCAGCATGCCGAGGGCCACCGGAAGTTCCTCGATCGCGTGCAGCCGGCTGGGCCGCCGCGCTCCGAGCCCCGGGCTGCGGTACTCCTCCCCCACCGTGTCGTACGGTGCCATCGCGGCCCGCAGCGGGGCGATCGCGTCGCGCCAGTCGGCGTACCCCCCGGCCTGCTTGACCACGGCGGCGATCGCCGCCCGGGTGCCGTCCCGGGCCAGGTCGAGGACGGCGGCCAGCACGTCGTCGACCCCCGCCCCCGGGGCCATCGCGGCGGCGACCGCGGCGGCGAAGACCGCCGCCGCCTCCCGCCCGTAGCTGTGCTGGTGCGCGCCGGCGATCTCCACCGCCTCGGCGTACGCGGCGGCCGGGTCGCCGGCGTTCACCACCCCGACCGGGGCCATGTACATGGCGGCCCCACAGTTGACGATGTTGCCGACGCCGCCCTCCCTCGGGTCGACGTGCGCGTGGTGCAGGCGGGTGACCAGCCACCGCTCCGCCGCGGCGAGCCGGTGGAAGGTCACCCCCTCCCGCTCCAGGTCCGGGATGTAGACCACCCGCTCGATCAGGTCGGGTACCAGCAGCTCCGCCACGTCGTACGCGTCGAGGTGGTCCCGCTTGCGCAGGTACGCCCGGACCAGCGCGTGGGTCATCAACGTGTCGTCGGTGATGTGCCCGTCGCCCTTGTGGTACGGCGCCAGCGGCCGCGCGGTGGCCCAGTCGGCGTGGAACGGTGGCACGATCCCCTCCACCCAGCCGCCGTACCGGGCCCGGATCTGCTCGGGCAGCGCCGTTTCCGTGGCACCGCCGAGGGCATCGCCCACCGCGGCGCCGACCAGGCAGCCGACCGACTTGTCGAGCAAGAGTTCCATGGTTACCTCAGGACCTGCTTCCCACCGTCGACCAGCTGCGTGGCGAGCTGGTCGAGCGTGATCTTGTTGGCGAAGTACTGCTGCAGTGCCGGGGTGGCGTACTTGGTCTTCCACTCCGGGTAGCCGTCGACCATCTGGAACGGTGCCACCGTCAGGTCGGCGGCGCTGGCCGCCGCGACGTCCCAGCCCTGCTTGCCGCCGGTCGCCTTGACCAGCTCCTCGTTCGCCTGCTTCCCGGTCGGCACCAGCCAGTCGCCCTTCGCCAGCTGGGCCATGTTGGCCGGGTTGAGGAAGAACTCCAGGAACTGGGCCGCCTCCTTCGGGTGCGCCGAGTCGGCGGAGACCGACAGCGTCTGCGGGTTGGCGGCCTGGTTGGCGGAGAGCCCCCTGACCGGCGGCAGGGTCACCCAGTCGAAGTCCTTCGGCGCCTGCTCCACCATCTGCTGGCGCAGCGAGACCGAGCCGGGGATCATCGCGTACTTGCCGGCGAAGAAGCCCGGCAGGGTGTCGGCGCCGCTCATCCCCAGCGCCTCCGGCGCGGCGGACTTCGCGGTGTAGAGCATGTCGTGGATCCGCTTCGGGACCTCGGTCTCCGGGGCCCCGATCCGGACCTCGGTCTTACCGCCGTCGGGGTAGAAGTACTTGCCGTCGAAGTTCAGCGCGAGGTTCAGCACCCGGTTCGTCGGCGACTTCAGCGCCCAGGCGACACCGTACTGGCCCGGCTTGGTGAGCTTCTGGGCGTTGGTCTGGAACTCGTCCCAGCTCCAGCCGCCGTCGGCCGCCGGCACCGTGATCCCGGCTCCGTCGAGCAGCTTCTTGTTGGCGATGACCACCTGCGACTCCAGCAGGAACGGCACGCCGGTGACCTTGCCGTCGAAGGTGGCGGTGTCCCAGATCCCCTTGTCGATCTGGCCCTTGAAGTCGTCGGAGAGCAGCCCGGAGAGGTCGGCCAGGTAGCCCTGCTTGCTGAACTCGCCGATCGCGGCCGCCTCGTAGTGCACGATGTCCGGCGCGTCACCGCCCTCGAACGAGGTCAGCAACTGGTCGTGTACGGAGTTCCAGTCGCCCTGGACGTACTCGACCTGGATGTCCGGGTGCTCGGCGTTCCACTTCGCGACCAGGTCCTTGTTGGCCTGCAGCGACTCCTTCTGCCAGGCCAGGCTGAGGAATCTCAGCTTGACCGGACCGGAGCTCTCGTCGTCACCGCCGCTGCCGCAGCCGGCGAGTGTGCCGAGGCCGACGGCCCCGGCGAGCGCGACGGCGAGGACCCGCCGCCGGGTGAGTCTGTGGAGCATGGGGGATACCTCCTGGTGGTGGGGTGTGGGTGGGTCGGGTTGCTCAGCCCTTCACCGCGCCGGCGAGCGACCCGGAGGCCAGTCGGCGCTGCATGAAGGCGAAGAAGACCAGGCTGGGCAGGGTGGCGAGCAGTGAGCCGGCGGCCAGCGGGCCGAGCCGGGCGGTGCCCTCGATGCCGACGAACCGGGCCAGCGCGACCGGCAGGGTCGCCAGTTCCGGGGTCTTGATCAGGACCAGGGCGAAGAAGAACTCGTTCCAGGCGGAGATGAAGGCGAACAGCGCGGTCGCGACCAGGCCGGGGGTCAGCAGCGGGAAGATCACCCGACGCAGGGTCTGCAGCCGGGTGGCGCCGTCGACCGACGCGGCCTCCTCCAGTTCCCGGGGGATGTTGCGGACGAAACCCTGGAGCATCCAGAGCGCGAACGGCAGCGCCCAGACGACGTAGATCAGCACCAGTCCGGCGTGGGTGTTGGCCAGCCCGACCTGCCGCAGCACCAGGAAGATCGGGATGATCAGCAGGACGAACGGGAAGAGCTGGGAGAGCAGCACCCAGCCGAGGGCGACGGTGCCGAGCCGGGTCCGGAACCGCGCCAGGGCGTACGACGCCGGCGTCGCGATCAGCACGGTGATCACCGCCGAGGCGAGCGAGACCTGGAGACTGTTCCACGCCGCCCGGCCGAGCTCCTGTTCGGTGAAGGCCTGGACGAAGTTGGCCAGCGTCGGGTGGTCCGGGATCAACGTCGGGTGCAGTTTCACCAGTTCGCGGGGCGGTTTGAACGAGGTGGAGACCAGCCACACCAGCGGGAAGGCCAGGAAGACCAGGTATCCGGCCAGTGCCAGGTACTGCAGGCCCCGGCCGACCCGGTTGCGGCGCCTCCGGTTCCGCCCCGGTCGCGTCCGGGTCAGGGTCGGATCGGTTGTCATCAGTTCGCCTCCCTGAGCCGGCGACGCAGGTACACCGCGAGCAGCGCCACGACGATCACCACCATCACGTTGCCGAGGGCGGCGGCGTAGCCGTAGTTGCCGTACCGGAACGCCTCCTCGTACGCGAAGAGCATCGGCAGCATGGTCTTGCCCCCCGGTCCACCGGCGGTGAGCACGTAGACCAGGCCGAACGAGTTGAAGTTCCAGATGAAGTCGAGTGAGGTGATCGCGACGATCACCGGCATCAGCGACGGCAGCGTGACGCCGCGGAACCGCTGCCAGGCGTTGGCGCCGTCGACCTCGGCCGCCTCGTGCAACTCGCGCGGCACCCCCTGCAGGCCCGCCAGGAGTACGACGGTGGTCTGCGGCATGCCGGCCCAGACCCCGACGATGATCACGGCGGGCAGTGCGGTGCTGAAGTCGCCGAGCCAGGTGGTCCGCAGTCCGTCCGCGCCGACCCGGTGCAGGAACTCGTTGAGCAGCCCGGCGTCGGGGTGGTACACCAGCCGCCAGAGGATGCCGACCACCACCGGCGGCATCGCCCACGGCACGACGGCCAGCACCCGGGCCACCCCACGGAACCGCAGCCGCTGGTTGAGCAGCAGGGCCAGGCCGAGGGCGAGCACGAACTGCAGCACGGTCACCGAGAAGGCCCAGAGCAGGCCGATCCGGAACGAACTCCAGAACAGGCTGTCGTGCAGCAGTTCCCGGTAGTTGGCCAGGCCGGTGAAACCGATCTCCACGTTCCGGCCGGCGCGGGCGTCGGTGAACCCGAGGTAGATGCCGCGCAGCAGCGGGAAGACGGAGAGGACGAGGACCGGCAGCAGCGACGGGAGCAGCAGCAGGTAGACCGTCGTACGGTCGGAGCGCCCACGTCGGGACGGCCGCCGGCCGCCGGTCCGGTCGACCTCCGGCCGCTCGGTCAGCGTGGTCATCAGATCACCTCCATCGGCGTGGTGACGGGTTCCGCTCCAGCGGGCTGGCTCGGTGCGGCGGGTCGTGGGGCCGCGCCCGGGGGAAGGCTGGAGGCGCGGACCGCCAGGCTCGGCGCGACGTGCGCCCGCCGGGGCGGGAGGTCGGGTTCGGCGATCCGCTCCAGCAGCAGCTCGGCCGCCCGGCGCCCCCGGTCGGCGGAGCCGAGCGAGACGCTGGAGAGCTGCGGGAACGCCATCTGGGCCAGTTCGGTGTCGTCCATGCCGACCAGTGCCACGTCCTGCGGCACCCGCCGGTCCTCGCTGAGCAGGGCGTGCAGGGCGCCGACCGCGATCAGGTCGTTGGCGCAGAGCAGCGCGTCGGGTTCGGCCCGGGCCAGCAGTCGGGCGGCGGCGGCCCGGCCGGCGGCGTACTGGAAGTCGCCGACCTCGATCAGGTTCTCGTCGACGGTGATGCCGTGGTTGGCCAGCGCGGCACGGAAGCCGGCGTCCCGGGCCGCGCCCGGGACGGTGTCGAGTGGACCGTTCAGGAAGCCGATCCGCTGGCGGCCGGTGGCGAGCAGGTGGTCGACGGCGAGCCCGACACCGGCCCGGGAGTCGGTACGGACGTTGTCGACCGGCGCGTCGTCGGGCAGCTGGCCGACGACGACCACCGGGACCGGGCTGACCACCATCGCCTCCAGGTGGTGGTCGGTGAGCCGGATCGGCGAGACGATCATGCCGTCCACGTACCGGTGGGCCAGGCGCCGCAGCAGCGAGATCTCGCCGGCGACGTCGCCGCCGGTGGCGTGTACCAGCAGTTGCCGGCCGCTGGCCGCGACCACCGCCTCGATGGCCCGCATCATCGCCACGTAGACCGGGTTGCCGATGTCGGCGACCGCGAGGGCGACCAGACCGGTGCGCTGGGACTGCAGCGACCGGGCGATCGCGTTCGGCACGTAGCCGACCTCGGCCGCCGCGGCACGGACCCGGCGGACGGTCTCGGGGCTGCCGCCGACGCCGTTGAGCACGCGTGAGGCGGAGGCGATCGAGACGCCGGCCCGGGCGGCCACCGTGTGTACGGTCGGCCGGCCGTCGGCGGAGGGCTGTAAACGTTTACGACCCATGCACCGAACCTCCACCCCTGACTTGTAAACGTTTCCAGGGAGTCTGCTCCCGCGTCAGCAAGGCGTCAAGACCCTGTTACAAAAATGTTTCTCCGCAGCTCAGCGGCTTCGTTGGCCCCTTCGGCGGGACGACACGGACAGGGCGCGGCATAGCGGCGACCCCGATACTGGCCGGATGACACCCCCGTTTCCCGAACCCACCAGTCCGGCCCCCGGGCGTGCCGAGGTGTTCCTGCGCTACCTCGACTACTTCCGGGAGACCGTGGCGACCAAGGTCTCCGCACTGCCGGACGCCGAACTGCGGCACAGCCGGCTACCGTCCGGCTGGACGCCGCTGGAACTGGTCAAACACCTGCGGCACGTGGAACTTCGGTGGATCGAATGGGGATTCCAGGGACACGACGTCGGTGACCCGTGGGCCGACCGCCGCGACGACCGCTGGTACGTGGCACCCGCCGAGACCCGCGACGGCCTGCTCGACGCGCTGCGCACCCAGGGCGCGCACACCCGGGCGGTGGTGACCGGCAACGACCTCGACACCCGGGGCGCCCCCGGCCCGCGCTGGGACGGTGCGGAGCCGCCGCCGCTCGAACGGGTGCTCTTCCACCTGCTGCAGGAGTACGCCCGCCACGCGGGGCACCTCGACGTGGTGACCGAGCTGTCCGGCGGCCCGGTCGGCGAGTGACCCGGATCCGACGAGATTTTCCGGCCGGAACGTGTCGATCCGCAGTCCCCTCGTTCGTACAGAGGGTAAAAGGCCGTCGGCGCGGTGCCGGCGGCCGTGACCGAAGGAGTTGGCATGCCGCAGTACCTGCTCAGCATCTACCAGGGCGACGGCGACCCGCCCGGCCCGGAGATCCTGGACCCGATCATGGAGCGGCTGGCCGCGCTGAACCAGGAGATGAAGGCCGCCGGGGCGTGGGTGTTCAGCGGCGGCCTCCATCCGGCGAGCACCGCGACGGTGCTCCGGGTCGACAACGGCGACGTGCTGATGACCGACGGCCCGTACACCGAGGGCAAGGAGCATCTCGGTGGCTTCACCGTCGTCCGGGCGCCCGACCTGGACGCGGCGCTGGTGTGGGGTCGCAAACTCGCCGAGGCGATCGGCCTGCTGCCGATCGAGGTACGGCCGCTGGCCGACGAGGCCGACAGCTGTGACCCGGCCTCGGCCTGACACCTCCCGCGACGGCATCGCGCAGGTGTTCCGCGCGGAGTACGGCCGCGCGGTCGCCGTCCTGGTCCGCGTCCTCGGCGACATCACCCTGGCCGAGGACGCGGTCCAGGACGCGTTTGTCACCGCCCTGCGGCAGTGGCCGGAGCAGGGCCCGCCACCGAGTCCGGCCGGCTGGATCATCACCACCGCCCGGAACCGCGCGGTCGACCGACTCCGTCGGGAGGCGGCCGGACACCGGGCGGTCGACCGACTGCACCGCGAGACGGTCGGGTCCGTGTCGCACCTCGACGATCCGCCGTACGTCGACGATCCGCCGCCCGCCGAGGAGGGACCCGTGCGCGACGACCGGCTCCGCCTGATCTTCACCTGCTGCCATCCGGCGCTCTCGCCGGCCGCCCAGGTCGCCCTGACACTGCGTCTGCTCGGCGGGCTCAGCACCGCGCAGATCGCGCACGCGTTCCTGGTACCCGAGCCGACCATGGCCCAACGGCTGGTCCGGGCCAAGGGCAAGATCCGGGCGGCCCGCATCCCGTACCGGATTCCGGCCGAAGCCGACCTGCCGGACCGGCTGCGGGCGGTACTGGCTGTCGTCTATCTCGTCTTCAACGAGGGGTACACGGCCAGTACCGGTGACCGGCTGGTCCGCGAGGATCTCGGCGCCGAGGCGATCCGGCTCGGCCGGCTGCTCGCCGACCTGATGCCGGACGAGCCGGAGGTGCTCGGGCTGCTCGGGCTGATGCTGCTGGTCGAGGCACGCCGGTCGGCCCGTACCGGCCCGGACGGCACCCTGGTCCGGCTGGCCGACCAGGACCGTCGCCGCTGGAACCGTCACCTGATCGACGAGGGGCACGAGATCGTCCGCCGCTGCCTACGCCGGGACCGGCCCGGGCCGTACCAGTTGCAGGCGGCGATCCAGGCGGTGCACACCGACGCACCGACCGCGGCCGGCACCGACTGGCGGCAGATCCTGATGCTCTACGACCACCTGCTGGCGGTCGCGCCGAGTCCGGTGGTGGCCCTGCACCGCGCGGTGGCGGTCGCCGAGGTCGACGGGCCGGGTCCGGCGCTCGCCCTGGTCGACGGGCTCGCCCTGGACCGCCACCACCTGTTCCACGCCGTCCGGGCCGACCTGCTGCGCCGCCTCGGTCGCACCGGGGAGGCCGCGCGGGCGTACGACACCGCCGCCGACCTGACCGGCAACAGCGTCGAGCGGGACTTCCTGCGGCGCAGCCGGGCGGCTCTGCCGGCCGATGGGTGATCCTGGCCGGCGGCCGGGCGGCCCCGACCGGCCGGCTCGGGCGGCGCTCACGCCCGGCCGGCTCAGCCGGCGCTCACGCCCGGCCGACGCAGGTCGTCGACCTCCACCACCTCCCGGCCGAGCGGCCAGAACGCGGCCGGAACCAGCTTGAAGTTGGCGATGCCGAACGGGATCCCGATGATCGTCACGCAGAGCGTCACCCCGGCGACGATGTGGGTCAGGGCGAGCCACCAGCCGGCCAGCACCACCCAGAGCACGTTCGCCAATCCCGAGCCGAGACCGGCGCCGGGCTTGGCCACCAGGGTCCGGCCGAACGGCCAGAGCGAGTAGTACGCCAGCCGCATCGCGGCGACCCCGAACGGGATGGTCACCACCAGGACGAAGCAGATCAGCGCCGCGATGCCGTACCCGATCGCGAGCGCGATGCCGCTGCCGAAGATCAGCCAAAGGATATTGAGGACGAACCGCACCATGCTCCCATGGTGCACATCCGGATCAAGCCGCCGATCGGTTATTGCCCGGGCCGCGCCGGCGGTACGTAGAGTTCGTCGATCTCCGACCGCAGCGGCAGCGCCACCGAGGCGCCGAGCTTGCGGGCGCAGGCGGCACCGGCCGCCGCCGCCCAGTGCACCGCGTCGACCAGGTCCCGCCCCTCGCCCCAGGCCACCGCCAGGGCACCGGTGAACGCGTCCCCGGCGGCGGTGGAGTCGACGAGATCGACCTTGACCGCCGGCACGTGCATCCGGACGCCGTCCCGCTCGCCGTACCAGGCACCGTGCCGGCCCAGGGTCAACACCGCGTGCGGTACGACGTCGAGCAGCGCCTCCGGCGCCTCCCGGCCCCGCCCGGTGATCGCCCGCGCCTCCGCCTCGTTGACCACCAACAGATCCACCAGGTCCAGCAGCTCGGTCGGGACCGGCTGCGGCGGGGCCGCGTTGAGCAGCACCTTCGTCCCGCCCTCCCGGGCGGCCCGGGCCGCCTCGGTGACCGTGCCGACCGGGATCTCCAACTGCGCGACCAGGACGTCCGCCTCCCGGACCGCGGCCAGCTCGCCGTCACCGAGCCCGACGAAGGCCGAGTTGGCGGCCGGGGTCACCACGATGGTGTTCTCCCCGTCGGCGTCGACCGTGACGACCGCGACTCCCGAGGCGCCGTACACCACCCGGACCCGTTCGGTGTCGACCCCGGCGGCGGCGATCCGGGCCTTCAGGGTCACCCCGAACGAGTCGGAGCCGATCGCCCCGAGCAGCGCCCCGTCCCCGCCCGCCCGGCTGGCCGCGATCGCCTGGTTGGCACCCTTGCCGCCGGCGACCATCACGAAGTCGCTGCCGAAGACGGTCTCCCCGGGCTTCGGCAGGACCCCGGTCATCACCACCAGGTCCATGTTCGCGCTGCCCATGACCACCACCCGTGGCCGTTGCCGTTCCACCGACACCTCCCGTTCGCGCAGAGATCGAGTCTAGAGCGGGCCGCCGCCGACATCCTCTGGCAGGCTGCACGATATGGGTCAGATGCCGATCGGAGTCATGTACCGCTGTGACACCCCGCCGGAGCAGCTACCGGCGTACGCCCGGCTGGTGGAACGGCTGGGCTACGACGAGCTGTGGGTGGTCGAGGACTGCTTCTTCGGCGGCGCGGTCTCCACCGCCGCGGTGGCCGCGGCGGCGACCGAGACGCTGAAGATCGGCATCGGCATCCTGCCAGCGGCATTCCGCAACCCGGCGCTGGCCGCGATGGAGCTGGCCAACCTCGCCCGACTCTTCCCCGGCCGGATCCTGCCCGGTTTCGGGCACGGCATGCCGGACTGGGTACGCCAGGTCGGCGCCGACCACCCGTCCCCGCTGGCGGTGCTCGGCGAGACCGTGTCGGCGGTCCGCGCGCTACTCGCCGGCGAGACCGTCACCGTGGCCGGGCGGCACGCCCAGCTCGCCGAGGTGGCCCTGGAGTTCCCGCCCGTCCAGCCACCGCCGATCGCGACCGGGGTCCGCAACGCCCGCTCGCTGCGGCTCTCCGGACAGGTGGCCGACGGCACCATCCTCGCCGAGTGCGCCAGCCCCGACTACGTACGCTGGGCCCGCCGTCTGATCGACGAGGGGCGCCGGGAGGCCGGCCGGACCGACGACCACCGGCTCACCGTCTACGCCCACCTGGACTTCGACGACGCCCGGGCCAGCGCCCGCCGGGAGATCGCCGCCCGGCTCGTCGACGGCGGGCCGCTCTCCCCGGCCGACGCCGAACTGGCGGCGGAGTTCACCGCGCTGCTGGCCGCCTCGCCCGGGGTCGCCGCGCTCGCCGAGGCGCTGCCCGAGCACTGGCTGGAACGGTTCGCCGCGGCCGGCAGCGCGGAGCAGTGCGCGGCGGCGGTGACCCGGCTCCGCGACGCCAGCGCCGACGCGGTGGTCTTCATCCCGCCCCGGGACGCCGCACTGGCGGTCGCCCAGATCACCCTGGCGGCGGAGTCGCTGGTCCCGATGGTCCGCGCCGCCACGGTGTGAGGAGGGCGGTCAGGCGGCCCGGGCGGTGAACCGGTCCCCGGGTCGGTCGACCACGAGCGGCAGCCCGAAGGTCTTCGACAGGTACTCCCCGGTGATCGTCTCCGCGACCGGACCCTGCGCCACGACGCCGCCCTCGCGCAGCAGCAGCGCGTGGGTGAAGCCCGGCGGGATCTCCTCCACGTGGTGGGTGACCAGCACCATCGCCGGGGCCTCCTCGTCGTGGGCCAGTTCGGCCAGCCGGGCGACCAGGTCCTCCCGGCCGCCGAGGTCCAGTCCGGCCGCCGGCTCGTCGAGCAGCAGCAGCTCCGGGTCGGTCATCAGGGCGCGGGCGATCTGCGTCCGCTTCCGCTCCCCCTCCGAGAGGGTCCCGTACGTCCGCTCGGCCAGTCCGGCGACGCCGAGCTGGTCGAGCAGCGCGACGGCGCGCGCCTCGTCCATCGCGTCGTACTGCTCACGCCAGCGGCCCACCACCGACCAGGCCGCGGTCAGGACCACGTCCCGGACCCGTTCCTCGGCCGGGATCCGTTCGGCCAGCGCCGCCGTGGTCACCCCGATCCGGGTACGCAGTTCCGCCAGGTCGGTGCGACCGACCCGCTCACCGAGCGCGTGCACCACCCCGGTCGTCGGGTGCAGTCGTCCGGCCGCCAGGTTCAGCAGGGTCGTCTTGCCCGCGCCGTTCGGGCCGAGCACGACCCAGCGCTCGTCGGCCGTCACCCGCCAGGTCACGTCCTTCAGCAGCGGGTTGCCGGAGCGTTGCACCCCGACCCGGTGAAGGTCGATGACCACGTCCGGGCTCAGCGGTGGCGTCTCGGCACCGGCGTCGGCGGTCTGGCCACTGTTGGAGAGGGAAACGGGCTCTTCACGCACCCTGCCATCCAACCACGCACCGCACCGCCCCCCACGGGCGCCGTCCGGACCGTAGGGTGGGGCGCCGTGTCCGACGTCACGGCGTACGGAGGTGTGCGGTGTCAGCGGTGATCGAGATCGCCGGGCTACGCAAGTCGTTCACCAGCCTGCGGCACGGTCGACGCGTCGCCCTCGACGGCTTCGACATGCTGGTCGAGACGGGTCAGGTGCACGGATTCCTCGGGCCGAACGGGTCCGGCAAGACCACCACGTTGCGGACCCTGCTCGGTCTGGTCCGGCCGGACAGCGGCCGGATGGCCCTGTTCGGCGAGCCGACCCCGGAACGGCTGCCGGCGGTGGCCCCCCGGTTCGGCGCCATTGTGGAGAGTCCCCAGTTCTTCGGGAACTTCACCGGTTGGCGCACCCTGCACCTGCTGGCCGTCGCCGGCGGAGTACCGACGACCCGGGTCGACGAGGTGCTCGAGCAGGTCGGGCTCCGCGACCGGGGCGAGGACCGGGTCAGGACGTACTCGCTCGGCATGCGGCAGCGACTGGCGGTGGCCTCGGCGCTACTCAAGGAGCCGGAGCTGCTGATCCTCGACGAGCCGGCCAACGGCCTCGACCCGGCCGGCATCCGGGAGATGCGTGACCTGATGCGCGACCTCGCCGCCGCCGGGGTGACCGTGCTGGTCTCCAGCCACATCCTGGCCGAGATCGAGCAGATCTGCGACCATGTGACGATCATCTCGCGGGGCCGTCGGGTGGCCGCCGGCCCGGTCGCGGAGGTGCTCGCCGGCTTCGACCACGGCGAGTTCCGGGTCCGGGTGGCCGACCAGGACCGGGCCGCCGAGGTCCTGACCGCGGCCGGGCTGACCGTCGCCACACTTTTCGACCAGCTGGTGGTCGGCGGGGTGGAGGATCCGGCCCGGCTCAACCAGCTCCTCGGCGAGCAGGACCTCTGGGTCTCCGAGCTGACTCCGCTCACCCCGGATCTGGAGAGTGTCTTCCTGGAGTTGACCGGTACCCGACCCGAGCCCGGACTGCCGCGGCAGGTCGACGAGTCGGTGCTGCCGGCGGCCGCCGGGGACGACCCGGTGGCGGCCACCGTCGACGACGACCGGGCGGCGGAAGCCGACGTTTCGGAAGGGGTACGGCAGTGAACCTGGTCCGGGCCGAGTTCGGCCGCCTCGCCGCCCGCCGCTTCGTCCAGCTGATGGTCGTGCTGCTCGTCGCCGCGTTCACGGTCACCGTCCTGGCGACCCTGGCCGGCTCGCGCCAGCCGGACGCCGGCGAGATCCAGATGGCTCAACAGCAGGCCGACGAGCGACGCATGGAGATTGGCGGCCTGTACGACGACTGTCGCCAACTGGAGGCCAGCGGGCAGTCACCGGCGGACCACTACGCCCGCGACTGCGAGGACCTGAACCCGGCCCGGATCGACGCCTCCGACCACCTGCCCGGGGTTTTCGTCTTCGACCGGCAGATCAGGGAACTGGCGTACTTCCTCATCGCCTTCCTCTGCCTGTTCGGCTTCCTGGTCGGCGCCTCGTACATCGGTGCCGACCTCACCTCCGGCGGGATGACCAACCTGCTGCTCTGGCGACCGCAACGGCTGCTGGTGCTCGGCACCAAACTCGGCACCCTGCTCGTCGGGGTCCTGGGGCTGTCGCTGGTCAGCACGGTGCTCTACATCGCCTCGTTCCGGCTCGTCGGCGAGGTACGCGGAATGCCGGGCGTCGCGGACGCGCAGTTCTGGGCCGACCTGCTGCTCCTGCTCACCCGGGGTCTGACGCTGGTACTGGTCGCCAGCACACTCGGCTTCGCCATCGCCACCCTGGGCCGGCACACCTCGGCGGCGCTCGGCGCGGCGGCGGCGTACGGCGTGGTCTGGGAGGGCGGGCTACGGATCGTGCTGGAGATCGTCGACGCGGCCCGACCCGACGTGTGGATGCTCAGCAGCTATCTGGGGGCCTGGATCTCGGGCGGGCTGCGCTTCTTCGCGAACGTGGACTGTTTCGTGACCCCGGAGCGGCCCGTCTGCGACACGTCGTACACCATCGGTTGGCCGGTCGGGCTGGCCGTGCTGCTGGGCCTGGTGCTGGTGGTGGTCGGCGCCGCGTTCGCCACCTTCCGCCGCCGCGACCTCGCCTGACATGTCAGGAAGGGCCCCTTCCCGCAGCACCGGCTGCCGCCGTGCGGCACGAAGAGGCCCTTCCCCGACTCAGACGCGGCTGATCCGGATCGCGTCCGCGATCACCAGGCCGGTGCCGCCGGTCCAGCGGCTCACCCCCACCTTGTTGCCGTCCCCGGCGGCCAGGGTGAAGGTGCCGAGGTTGCGCCACGCGCCGCCGCCGGAACGCTGGTCGACGTGGACGGTCTGGTTACCGCTCGGCGTGACGATGACGTACGGCGCCGAGCTGTTGTAGCCCGGGTCGTCCGGGTACCACGCCTCGACCCGGTAGCTCGCGGTGGTCGGGATGTTCGCCCGGTACCACGCCGGGTCGCTCGCCTCGACCGGGTCGGCGAACCGGTAGTCGGTGCCGTGCCGCTGCGCCGAGTACGCCGAGGTGCCCCAGTTGGCGCTCGCGGTGAAGGCGCCCGCGGTGCTGTTGTCGATGGTCACCGACCAGCTGGGCGGCGGGGTCGAGCCGGTGACCAGCTGCATGTAGTAGGTCCAGTTCCAGTTCGGCCCCGGGTCGGTGTGGGTGGCGCCCGGCACCTGGTTGTGCCCGATGATGTGGCTACGGTCCTTCGGGATGCCGTACCGGTCGCAGAGGTGCCGGGTCAGCGCGGCCGAGGAGCGGTACATGGCGTCGGTGAACCAGGAGGGCTGGTTGACGTACCCCTCGTGTTCGATGCCGATCGACTGGGTGTTGTACGTCCAGTTGCCGGCGTGGTACGCGATGTCCTTCTCCCGGACCGACTGGGTGACCGCGCCGTCGGAGGAGCGGATCGTGTAGTGGGCGCTGACCCCGGCGGCGGGGTTCTGGAACCAGCTGACGGTGCCGGCGTACGACCCCTGGGCCACGTGGATGACCACGTAGTTGATCGGGTACGCGGACTCCCGGCTGGAGACGGTGTAGTTCTCCGCGTGCGCCGGTGCCCAGGCGGCCGGGCCGTAGTCGGTGCTCATGATGCCGACACCGTCGCCGGTGCCGAGCGGGGCGACGGCGGCCAGGGCACCGCGTTCGGGGGCGACCGGGCGGGGCGCGACCCGGACCGGTCCGCCGCCGGTGGTCGTCTGGAAGCCGGTGCCGAGCAGGTCGTAGACGGTGTCCGCGTAGAGCCGGGCGACGGCGGGGGTGCTCGCGCCGCCGTACCGGACGACGGTGGTGTACCAGTGGTCGGGGTCGGCGCGCTGGGCGGCGGTCAGTCCGGCCCGGTCGGCGTACGACCGCAGCACGGCGGCCGCGCCGGTGACGTTGGCGGCCGGGTCGGTGCGCAGGGTCACCGGTGCGAGGCCGGTCAACGCGGCCGCCTCGTCGAGCGTACGGAGCTTCGGGTTGCTGGCCAGGTGCATCACGCCGTACCCGTTGGACGCGCTGGGCGCGCCGTCGTGGCCGTCGAGGTGGGTCTCGGCGTAGCCGACCGCCACCAGCAGGTCACGGGGTACGTCGTAGCGGGCCGCGGCCCGGTCGAAGGCGGTGGCCAGCGGGCCGCCGACGGTGGCGGTCGTGGCGCCGGCGGGGCTGTCGGTCGCCGGGGCGGCGTTGGCTGCCGGGCTGGTCAGACCGGTGGCGAGGGAGACGAGCAGGGTGGCGCCGAGCAGTTGGCTCAGGCGCGACTGGGGGTACCGAACGGTCACCGTCACTCCTCCCGAGTGATCGGACGCCCTGGGGGTGGGGGCGCCGGTTGGCCGTACGGTATAGCGCCACAATCTTCTATGTCGAGAGATTGCAGCACGTTGGCGATTGGTGAAAACTATCTACATGCCACGCCGACCTGGAGCCGTCGCCGACACCGGCCCGATGGTCGAGGACTCCGGTACGGCAGCGTTGAACTGCGCCGACACCTCGCGGAGGGGGGCCGCCCCGGCAGCGGGATCAGCCGACGGTGGAGCCGAACACCTCGTCCCGGACCACGTCGAGCGCGACCCGCAGCGCGCCACGCAGCACCGGTTCCTCGGTCAGCGTGGTCGGCACCACCCGGGGCGTGACCAGGGTGATGGCGGCGACCTCGTGCTGCACCCGTTCGGCCAGGGCGGTGCCGCCGGCCTGACCGATCTCGCCGGCCAGCACCACCAGCGGCGGGTCGAGCACCACACAACTGCTGGCCACGCCGAGCGCGAGGCGGCGGGCCACCTCGTCGAGCACCGGGCCCCCGGCGGTGCCCGCCGCGATCGCGGCCCGCAGCGCGTCCGCCCCCGAACCGGCCCGGAAGCCGTGCTCCCGAGCCACCGCGCGGACCGCGTCCGAGCCGGCCAGCTGCCCGAAGGCCGGCTTCGCCCGGCGCGAGGCGTCCCTCGGGATCGGTACGCCGGGCACCGGCAGGTAGCCGATCTCACCGGCCGCGCCGGTGCTGCCGTGGTGCAGTCGCCCGTTCAGCACGATGGCCAGACCGATGCCGACCCCGAGCCAGGCCAGGACGAAGTCGTCGACGCCCCGGGCCGCGCCGGACTCCGCCTCGGCGACCGCGGCCAGGTTGACGTCGTTCTCGAAGTGCACCGGGGTGTGCAGGTCCTCGCGGAGTGCGGCCAGCAGGCCACGGTGCCAGCGGGGCAGGTTGAACGCGAAGGTGATGTCGCCGGTGCCCGGGTCGACCAGACCGGGGGTGCCGAGCACCACCCGACGTACCGTGTCGAGCTCTGCCCGCGCCTCCTTCGCCGCCTGCATCACGGCGTTGTGGACGACGCCGACCGGGTCGTCGGTGTCCCGGGTGGACTGTTCCACCCGACCGCGTACCTCGCCGGTGATGTCGGCGCAGGCGGCCACCACCCGGTCCGGGCCGACGTCGACGCCGACCACGTGCGCGCTGCCCGGCCGCACCGCGTAGAGCTGTGCGTTCGGTCCGCGCCCGCCGGCCTGCTCGCCGACCCGGGTGACCAGTCCGCGTTCCTCCAGCCGTTCGACCAGTTGGGAGGCGGTGACCTTGGACAGCCCGGTCATCTCACCCAGTTGGGCACGGGTGAGCGGCCCCCTGGTGAGCAGCAGCTCCAGCGCCGCACGGTCGTTGAGCGCGCGGAGCAGACGGGGGGTTCCGGGCAACCGGGTGCTGGCCATGCGGGTCCTCTTACCTTAAGAAACTTTCTTTATCAACAGGCTAACCTTCGTGGGAGTAGACGTAGCGTAATGGGCCGACGGTCCCCAGGCGGTAAGCCGATCCGGTGCCGCTCGACCCCGGGACGGCCCTGCCCGGTGCGACACTCGGCCTCGGAAGAGGAACCAAAGGGGGAATCGTGGTAGTCGATCCAGGACTCCGTCGACTGGCGCTACGCACCCTGCTCGCCGCCTTCCCCGGCACCACCCCACCGGGCTGGGCCCTCGACCTGGTCGCCGACGGGCTGGCCGGGCACACCCTCTTCGGCCGGAACGTCGACCACCCCGACCAGCTCGCGACCGCCACCGCCGCACTGCGCGACGCCCGGGCCGACGTACTGGTGGCGATCGACGAGGAGGGCGGCGACGTCACCCGGCTGGCCCACCGCACCGGCAGCCCCTACCCCGGCAACGCCGCGCTCGGCGTGGTCGACGACCCCGCGCTGACCGGACGGATCTACCACGCGATCGGCACCGAACTGCGGGCCGTCGGGGTCAACCTCAACCTCGCCCCCACCGTGGACGTCAACACCGCCGACGACAACCCGATCATCGGCACCCGGGCGTTCGGCGCCGATCCCGACCGGGTCGCCGCGCACGCCGGGGCGGCGGTCACGGGCCTGCAGGCGGCCGGCGTCGCCGCCTGTGCCAAACACTTCCCCGGCCACGGCGCCACGGTCGCCGACTCCCACCTGGAACTGCCGACCGTGGACGTACCGGTGGAGCTGCTGCGGTCCCGCGACCTGCCGCCGTTCGCGGCGGTGGTCGCCGCCGGCGCCAGGGCTGTGATGACCGCGCACATCCGGGTCCCCGCGCTCACCGGTGACGGCCCGGCCACCTTCAGCCGGGCCGTCCTGGTCGACCTGCTCCGCACCGAGTACGGCTTCACCGGCGCGGTCCTGACCGACGCGCTGGAGATGAAGGGCGCGGCCGTCGCCGCCGGCGGCGTCGGGCCGGCCGCCGTACAGGCACTCGCCGCCGGCGCCGACCTGCTCTGCATCGGCGCGAAGGTCGACGCTCCGCTGGTCGAGGAGGTCGTCGCCGCGATCGTGGCCGCACTGCGCGACGGCCGACTCGCAACGGTCCGGCTCGAGCAGGCCGCCGAACGGGCCGCCGCACTCGCCGACTGGGCCCGTACCGCCGCGGCCCGCCCGGTCGGGAGCACGCCGCCGGTCGAGGCCGCCCCACCGGTCGAGGCCGCCAGCCGGGTCTCGGCCACCGAGCCGCCCGGTCAGGTCCCCGCGACGCCGGCCGCCACCGCGCCGGCCCCGGACACCCTCGGGTACGCCGCCGCGCGTCGCGCCGTCCGGGTCGAGGGTGCGCTGACCGGGCTCGACAAGCCGCTCGTGGTGCAGCTCTTCGCCGCCGCCACCCTGGCCGAGGGCCGGGTCCCGTGGGGCCTCGGGCCACACCTGGAAGGCACCGAGCACGTACGGCTGGTCGCCGCCGGAGCGGACGTCGACGCCCTGCGCGCACAGGCCGGGGAACGGCCGATCGTGCTGGTCGGCCGACGTCTGCACCTGCTGCCGGGCGGTCCGGAGCTGGTCGAGGCGCTGGCCGACACACATCCGGTCACCGTCGTCGAGATGGGTTGGCCGTCGAACTGGCGGCCGGCCGGGGTACGGGCCTTCGTCACCACGTACGGTGCGAGCCACGCCAATGGCCGGGCCGCGGCGGAGGCACTCGGCCTGGCCGGCTGAATCCGGTCAAGTCGACCGAACGGGCAGTTCGCACCGTGCCCCCGCAGGCTTGTAAGCGACAGTGGCGCTACGTAGCGTTACCTAACGGATGCGGTCGGCTCGTCGTGGGTCCGCCACCGTTCCGCTGCCGGACCTCGGCCTGGGAGAGGACGCGGGCCGTGGACCCGCCAGGTCCACGGCCCGCGGCAGGTCGGCGGTCGGGAGCGGCTCAGGCACCGTCCCGCTCGGCGAGGCCGTAGACCGACCAGCCCCGGTCGGGAAAACCGGCGGCCTCGGCGACCCGCGCCGAACCCAGGTTGTCGGTGGCGTGCAGGTAGGTCGGGACCGCACCCTCGTCCAGCACCCGCCGCGCGGCCTGGGCCACCAGCCGCCGGGCCAGCCCCCGCCCCCGGTACGCCGGCTCGGTGCCGACCGCCAGTTCGTGCCCGTGCGCGTCGTGCCGCTTCACCCCGACGCCGGCGGCGTATCCGCCGTCCTCGGCCCGGGCGATCAGCACCTCGCCACCGAACGGCCGCAGCCAGGAGGGCAACACCGGATCGTCGGCGGCGACCCACTCGCCACAGTCGGCGGTCGACGCGGGCCTCACCGTGTACCGGAAGACCGCCCGGTAGCCGGACCAGCCGGGCAGGTCG
Source organism: Plantactinospora sp. B5E13 (assembly GCF_039871775.1). Taxonomy (NCBI): domain Bacteria; kingdom Bacillati; phylum Actinomycetota; class Actinomycetes; order Micromonosporales; family Micromonosporaceae; genus Plantactinospora; species Plantactinospora sp. B5E13. The sequence goes on along the minus strand of NZ_JBDPLT010000018.1, from coordinate 17,767 downwards.
AGCACCTCGGGCAGCCGGGCCAGCAGTTCCGTCGTCGACAGTCGACCCAGCCCCCGTACGGCGGCGACGTGGCCCGGTGGCACGGAGAGCACCACTCCGCTCGGGGTGCCGACCCCGAGCACCGGGTACGTCGCACCGTCCCAGCCGGGCTGGGTACGTCGTTCGGAACCGACGACGTCCAACGGTTGTCCGGCCGGCCACTGCCCCAGCCAGGTCACCAGATGGTGGTGTAGTCGCCGGTCGAGCATCCGTCCCTCTCCCATTTCCGAGCCTGCGGTCGGCACGCCGCGCCACGGAACGTACTCCGGGTGTGGGCCGGCCGCTGCCGGCCACCCTACCCAGACCGACCAGCCGCAGAGACCGGCGCGGATCCGGTGCGGCGTCGCCCACCGGGGGCGACCAGCGACGGTGACACCACCGACGGCAGCGGCCGGATCAACGACCGGGACCACCCGACGCGTGAGATGAATTCCCATTTTTCACTGAAGTGCAGGCCAGCCCTTCCTCGGGGGCGCAATCCGGCGATCTGGGCGCAAACCAGGGTTGAGACGGACACCGGGCGCTGCTACCGTGCGCCGGGAACTCAATGATCGTGGATGCGCCGGGCGGGGTCCACCGTCGTGCCGTACGCCGCCGCACCCCACGACACAGCCATGGCCGCCGATCCGCCGGTGAGCCGTTTTCCGACCGGCACGGGACGGTGTAATGGGCCTTCGCTCTTCGCGCCTGCGTACCAAGGTAGTCGCCCTGCTGGTCACGCTGACCGGCCTCTGGGCCTTCGGCGCCTGGGTCACCCTCCGGGACGGGTTGAACCTGTTGTGGGTGCAGACCCTCGAGGCCCGGGTCTACGCACCGACGGAGCCCCTGGTCCTGCACCTGCAGGAGGAACGGCGGCTCACCCTCGCCCAGCTGGGGAGTCCGCAGCCGTCCGCACCCGACCAGCTGGCCGAGGCCCGCCGCGCGGTCGACACGGACGTGGCGCACTTCCGGGAACGCGCGCAGAGCTGGTGGGCCGAGTTCGCGGCCCGGCCGGAGCTGGAACGCCGGGTCGCCGAGTCGCTCACCACGTTGGACGCCCTGGCGGGTCTGCGGGCGGCGGTCGACAACCGCAGTGTGGACCGGACGACCGCGGCGGAGACCTTCAGCGACAACATCGACACGATCTACCGGATCTACGGTTCCCTCGGCAACCTGGACGCCGGGGACATCGACCGCCGGGTGGAGAACCTGATCCGTTTCAGCAAGGCCCGTGAGCTGGCGTCCCAGACAGACGGGCTGCTCGCCGGGGCGTACGCCGCCGACCGGCTCACCGCCGCGGAGCACGCCCGGGTCGTCCAGCTGATCGGCATGCGGCGGATGTTGGCGGCGGACGCCATGGCCGAGCTGCCCCGGGCCGACCAGGACCGGTACCGCCAGTCGGTGGCGCAGGGCCCGACCGCCCAGTTGCAGGCGGTCGAGGACCGGCTGATCGCCGGGGGTCGCCCCGGCGGTCGTCCCGCCGTCCCCGCCGAACAGTGGCGGGCCACCATCGACCCGGCCCTCGCCGAACTGCAGCGGATCCAGATCGCCGGCGGCGACGAGGTGGTCCGGGCGGCGACCCCGGGCGCGATCGGCACGATAGTCCGGATGCTGATCGCGGCCGGCCTCGGCCTGATCGCCGTCGTCATCTCGGTGAACACCGCCCGGTCGCTGGTCCGGCAGCTCGAACAGCTCCGCCTGGCGGCGCTGCGCCTCGCCAACGACCGGCTGCCCGGCCTGGTCGCCCGGCTCGGTCGCGGCGAGTCGGTGGACGTCGACGCGGAGGCGCCGCCGATCGAGGCGGGGCGAGACGAGATCGGGCAGGTGGCGCAGGCGTTCAACGTCGCCCAGTCCACGGCCGTGCGAACCGCCGTGGAGCAGGCCGAGCTGCGCCGCAGTGTCCGGGACATCTTCCTCAGCCTGGCCCGGCGTACCCAGGCGCTGCTGCACCGTCAGCTGACCCTGCTCGACGCGATGGAGCGCCGGGAGAACGAGCCGGACGAGTTGGAGGACCTGTTCCGGGTCGACCACCTGGCCACCCGGATGCGCCGCAACGCGGAGAACCTCATCGTGCTCTCCGGTGCCGCTCCGGGCCGGGCCTGGCGCCGCAACGTACCGATGATCGACGTGCTGCGCGGGGCGGCCGCCGAGGTCGAGGACTACACCCGGGTGACCGTGCTGCCCGCCGGGCCGGTCGAGCTCGCCGGCCGGGCGGTCGGTGACGTCATCCACCTGCTGGCCGAGCTGATCGAGAACGCCCTCTCCTTCTCGCCCCCACACACCGCGGTCCAGGTCAGCGGCCAGTTGGTCGCAAACGGGTACGCCGTCGAGATCGAGGACCGTGGGCTCGGCATGAGCGCCGACGACCGGGCCGCGGCCAACGACCGGATCGCCAGCGAGTACGAGTTCAGCCTCGCCGGCGCGGCCCAGCTCGGTCTCTACGTCGTCAGCCGGCTCAGCGAGCGGCACGGGGTGAAGGTCCGGCTCAAGGAGTCGCCGTACGGGGGCACCACCGCGGTGGTGCTCATCCCGCCGAATCTGGTCAGCGACCGGCCCGGCGGGGGCCCGGCCGAGGTGTCCGGCGAGTCCCCGGCGATCCGGCAGTACGCCGGCGCCGCCGGTGCCACCCGGGCCATCGGCGGTCCCGAACCGGCCGGGACGGTGGCTCCGGCCGGACCACCCGGCGGAATCGGCGCCGCCGCAGGCGCCGGAGGGGTCGGCTCCGAAGGGGTCGGCTCCGGCGGCGGTCTCCGGCGGTCGCCCGGACCGGGCGACCCGGGCCGGGCGCCGGTGGGCGACGAGGCGCCGGGCGGGTGGCGGGAGCCGCCCCGGGTCCCCCGGCAGGAACGCCGCCATCTTCCAGAGCAGGATCCACGAACCGATCCGGGCCGGTATCCGGACCGTGGCCTCGGCGCGGCCGCCCCGGGCGGGCCGGCGACGCCAGCGGGGACCGCGACCGGCGGACCTGACCTGTCCACCGGCACCGCCTCCGCCCCGCCGTCCGCCGCCGATGTCGCGCCGCGCCGCCCCGCCGCCCCGCCGGCCGGCGGTGTCGGCCCGGCCAGCGGTCTCGGCCAACCGGCGGCGACAGCCGGTCCCGACGCCGGTTCGACCCCGTCCGGGCTGCCCATCCGGGTACGCCAGGCGAACCTCGCACCGGCCCTGCGGAACAGCGAGCAGCAGGTCGATCCGGATCCGGTGGAGGAGGACGGGCCGCGCTCTCCGGAGGAGATCCGCCGGATGATGAGTTCCTACCAGTCGGGCACCCGACGCGGACGCTCCGAGGCGGCCCGTCCGCCCGACGACGGGGCTCCTCCGCACTGATTCCGTCGGACGCCCGGCCGTGGCCGGGTCGCGGGGACAGCGATACCACCGGTAGAGAGAGGGACAGTCAGCCCGTGCACAAGACAGCGTCGAACCTCGACCTGACCTGGTTGCTCGACGACCTGGTCGGCCGGGTGAAACAGACCCAGCATGCGATCCTGCTCTCCGTCGACGGCCTGCTGATGGCGTCGTCGCGGGGATTCGAACGGGACGACGCCGAGCACCTCGCCGCGGTGGCGTCCGGGGTCCAGAGCCTGGCCCGGGGAGCGGGCAAACGGTTCGGTGGCGGTCCGGTGCAGCAGACCATCATCGAGTGGCGCTCGGCGTTCCTGTTCGTCACCGCCGCCGGACACGGCGCCTGCCTGGCCGTACTGGCCGAGGAGGACGCGGACGTCGGCCTGGTCGCGTACGAGATGGCGATGCTGGTGACCCGGGCCGGTAAGTACCTCGCCTCGACCAGTCGGTCGCCCGAGCAGCCGGTCGACCGGCCGTGAGAGCGAGATGACCGCCCCGGAGGATCCGTCCGAGGTGCACTGGGTCGACGAGCACGCCGGCCCGGTGGTGCGACCGTACGCGGTGACCCGGGGTCGCGCCCGGCCGGTGACCGGCAGGTTCGACCTGATCTCCCAGGTGAGCACGGTCCGCCGGGTCACCGGCCGGGACATCGGGCTCGGCCCGGAACACCTGGCGATCGTCACGCTCTGCCAGCGGCGGCTCTCGGTCGCCGAGGTCGCCGCCCATCTGGACCTACCGCTCGGCACCGTCCGGGTGCTCCTCGGCGACCTGCTCGAACGGCACATCGTCCGGGTCATCGAGCCGCGACCGACCCCGGTCCTGACCGACGACAGCATCTTTGAACAGGTGATAAATGGGCTACGTGCACTCTGACCGCCCGGACGGGCCCGGGGCCTCCGAGGAGGTACCGACCGCGGTCAAGATCCTGATCGCCGGTGGATTCGGGGCCGGCAAGACGACGATGGTCGGCGCGGTCAGCGAGACCCGGCCACTGCGGACGGAGGAACTCCTCACCGAGGAGGGGGTCAGCGTCGACGACCTGTCCGGGGTCGAGGGCAAGAACACCACGACCGTGGCGATGGACTTCGGCCGGATCACCATCACCGAAAGCCTGGTGCTGTACCTGTTCGGCACGCCCGGGCAGGATCGCTTCTGGTTTGTCTGGGACGAACTGGCCCTGGGCGCGCTCGGCGCCGTGGTGCTCGCGGACACCCGGAGGCTGGCTGACTGTTTCCCGTCCGTCGACTACTTCGAGAAGCACGGCACGCCGTTCATCGTCGCGGTCAACTGTTTCGAGGGCGCCCGCCGGTACGAACTCGACGAGGTCAAGCAGGCGTTGAGCCTGGATCCGGGTGTACCGGTGCTGCTCTGCGACGCGCGGAACCGCGAGTCCGGCAAGGAGGTGCTGATCTCCGTCCTCCAGCACGCGATGCGCAGTCACCGGGCCGCCCGACAGGCGACCGCCGGCTGAGGGAGGCCGGCAGACGGCCCGTCAGACCTCACGGAGGTCCGACGGGCCGGCCGTTGGGTTCCAGGTCAGAAGACGTACCGCTCGGCGAGGGTCTGGTAGTCGAACTGCTCCTCGTCGGCGAACCAGAGCTGCGCCTCGTACTTCGCCTCGTCGACACTGCCCGAGGCGTGCACCAGGTTGGCGACGGCCTTGCCGGTGCCCTCGGCGTACGCCTTCGACATGTGCGCGAAGTCGCCCCGGATGGTGCCCGGCGCGGCCTGGGCCGGGAAGGTCGGCCCGATCATCCGGCGGACGTTGGCCACCGCGTCGACCCCCTCCAGCAGCAGGGCGACGACCGGCCCCTGCTGCATGTAGGTGGCGGTGGCGTCGTACACCCCCTTGCCGAAGCGCTCCTCGAGGTCGAAGTAGTGCTTGCGGGTGAAGTCCGCGTCCATGTGCTTCATCTTCAGGCCGACGATCTTCAGGCCGGCGTCCTCGAACCGCTGCACCAGGCGCCCGGTCAGGCCTCGCGCGACCGCGTCGGGTTTGAGCAGGACAAGAGTACGTTCTGTGGCCGCCACCGTGGCCCCTTCCTCGATCAACTGGTCGGGCCCTGACGAGCTGGATCGTCCGGCTGCCCCGAGATCCGGTCGTCGCACGCTCCAGCGACGGGCCGCTGAGATCACGATAGTAGTAGGCCCGGATCCGGTGTTCCGGTGCCACCGACCACCGGCCGGGGGCTCAACCGGGCACGGCGATCCGGTCCCGCTCCCCAGCCGGGCGTCCGGTCCGGTAGCTGAGCCGACGCAGCAGCACCTCGGCCGGACCACGCCAGTCGGCGCGGCGCATCGTGTCGGCGAGCAGCACGGTGCCGAGCCAGACCGCGGCGGCTACCGCCGAGGCCCCCGCGTCGCCGATCCGTCCGCCGACCCCGCCGAGGTACGGGACGAAGATCAGGACGAACGCCACCGACTGGAGCAGGTAGCAGGTCAACGAGCGCTGTCCGCAGGCGGCGAGCGCGGTGACGATCCGGCCGGGGGCGGCGGCCCGCCGGTGGGCGACGAGTCCGGCCAGCGCGGCGTAGCCGAGCCCGCCGGCGATCCCGGTCACGCTGTGCAGGACGTACGCCGGTACGGCGGTGGCCGCCGTCCAGCCGGTCCAGATCCCGGCGTCGATGAGGGCCAGCGGGGCGCCGCCGAGCACCGTGGCGGAGACGCCGAGCAGCGCGATCCGGCGCAGCAGCGCACGATGCCGGCCGGGTTCGTCGAGCAGTCGGCGGCGGGCCGCCCAGATGCCGAGCAGCAGGGGCGTGACCACGTCCATGGCCAGCATCGGGGTCAGGAACGTCCAGGTGACGAGCCGGGCGCCGAGTGCCTCGACCGGGGACGCCAGCCCGGTCGGCAGCGGCGTCGACCCGTTTTCGATGATGCCGAGCGGCGGCAGGGTGGCAACGGCCACGAAGACCAGCGTCCAGAGGGCGGCGACCCGGAGCAGGGTACGGTCCCGGGCGCGCAGCATGCTGACCAGGAGCAGCCCGAGCAGTCCGTAGGCGGCCAGGATGTCACCGAAGAACAGCAGCAGCGCGTGGACGAATCCGAAGGCGATCAGCCAACGGCTGCGTCGGCGCAGCAGGGCCCGTACCGTCGGCCAGTCGGCACCGGCGGCGGACCGCCGGTCGGCCAGCCGGACCAGGCTGTAGCCGAAGAGCGCGGCGAACATGGGCAGGGCGCGACCGTCCACGAGGAGGACCTGGAGCAGTGCGACGAGCCGGTCGGGCAGGCTGCCGTCGAGGGCGTAGCCACGGAAGCCGGTCGCTTCGCCGTAGCGGTACATGTGGGCGTGGGCAAGGGCGATGAGCAGCAGCATCGTGCCCCGGGCGAGGTCGGGGGCCAGCGACCGGACCGTTGGTACGGACTGGTCGGTCGGCGGCGCTTTCCGCTCCGCGCCGCTGGCGAGTTTTGACATGGTCCACCTGTTCTGCTGGAGGATCAACGGAAACAGCGAGCAGATAAGCTACGCATGCGTATCTAAACGCAGCGCATTAAGATACGCAAGCGTTTCTTAGGTGGGAGGCAGTATGGGCGAAGAAGGGCCCGGCACCACGGCCGGTCGCGGCCGCCGACGCGGGGAAGAACTGATCCGGGCCATCCACGCCGCGGTGCTGACCGAGGTGGCCGAGGTCGGTATCGGCGGGCTCACCATGGAGGGCATCGCGAAACGGGCGGCGACCGCCAAGACCTCGCTGTACCGCCGCTGGTCCTCACCCCGCGAACTGCTGTTGGACGCGCTGCACGACGCCCACCCGCAGGAGACCCCGACCCCGGGCGCGGACGACCTGCGCGGCGACCTGATCCGCGCCCTGGAACAACTCGTCACCTGGCTGATCACCCCGGCCGCCAACGCGGTCGCGATGATCATGGTGGAACGCCACCGCCATCCGGACCTGGTCGACGCGCTCTACACCCGGGTCTTCGACGCCCGGGGAGGCACCTTCACCCGGACCGTCCTGCTGCACTACGCGGCACGGGGGGACCTCGACCCGACCCTGGTCACCCCGGTGGTGACCGACATCGGGGAGGCGCTGGTACTCAAACACGCCACGGACCACGGCCAACTACCGGACCGACGGCTGATCGCGGCCATCGTCGACCAGGCGATCCTGCCCGCCGTCGGGGTCCGGCCAACGGGTCACCGACCGGAGGGGCCGGAATCCCGCTGACGGCCCCGGGGCGGCACGCCCGCGACACACCGCCTCGCCAGCCGTGCCGACACACCTGCGGATCAGGAGCGCCCCCGGCGCGTCGCCGTCTGGGCCAGTCGGGATCCGGAAATCCGGCGCACCGAGCCGGCCGCGGCGGACCACCACGGCGCCACCGGGCGGGCCAGCCGGATCAGCCGGTCGACGTTCCAGCCCTCGGCCCGGCGGGCCGCGGCTCTGCGCCGTCGGCGCTCGACCACCACCCCGGCCACCGCCGCGACCGCCGCCGCGGCGGCGAGCGGAACCGGACGGCCCCGGAGCCGCCGGCCGAACGTCCCGGATCCGGACCGGGAGGCGGCTCCCTGGCCATCGGCCCGTTCCAGGCCGGGCGCGCTCGAGCGGTCCGTGGCGGTGACGCCCGCCGGGTCACTCGTGGTGTTGCCGCTGCGCATGTCACCCATGGCGGTTCCCTCCCGTCCGGTCGGCCGGAACCGGCCCGACCACGACACCCCTGGCAGGCTTTCGAGGGGTGCCCTTCCACCCCGTGATGCTGCCACCGGGACGGACCGCCGGGAGGCGGATTGTGAGGTTTTCTCCCGTCTTGCGGCCCCGGACACGGGCTTCGGGCCGTCGCACACCCCGACGCGCCCGCCGGGCTCCGGGGTGTGGCCGGCGGGCGGGCAGCCGCCGACATGGTCGACGTGGCCGGGTCAGAACTGCCGGACGACCGGGATGACCTCGGCGCCGATCCGCTCCAGCACGTCCAGCCGGGGCAACTGGGGTACGGCGCCGATGGCCATCCCGAAGCCGAGGTCGTGCAACCGGTGCAGTTCCTCGACCAGTTCGCCGACCTTCTCGCCGTTCTCCCCGATGTCCATCAACTGGTAGACGGTCTTGGTGATCTCGTTGTAGTCCCGCCCCTCGGCCTCGCAGTGCCGTCGCAGTACGTCGAGCTTGTGCCCCAGTTCCGGGGTGTTGAACAGGTTGCACGCCTGGGCGTACCGCGCCACCAGCCGCAACGTCTTCTTCTCACCCCCGCCACCGATCATGATCGGTGGGTGCGGCCGGGTCAGCGGCTGCGGCGAGTTGAGCAGCCGATCGGCCCGGATGTGCCGGCCGGTGAACGGTCCGTCGTCGTCGGACCACATCTGCAACAGGTAGCGCAGGGTCTCCTCGAGCAGCTCGTACCGTTGCGCGAGCGGCGGGAACGGGAAGCCGAGGCCGCGTGACTCCTCCTCGTTCCAACCGGCCCCGATGCCGAGCATCAGCCGGCCGCCGGAGAGGACGTCCAGGGTGGTGAGGGTCTTGGCCAGCAGTCCGGCCGGCCGGTGGTGCACCCCGGTGATCAGGGTCAGCAGGGTGGCGCGCTCGGTGTGCGCGGCGAGGAACCCGAGCGTGCTGTACGCCTCCAGCATCTCCGCCTCGCTCGGGCCCACTCCACGGATCTGGAAGAAGTGGTCCATCACCGCCAGGTAGCCGAAGCCCGCCTGATCTGCGGTACGGGCGATCGCGGCCAGGTCACCACCGAGTCCGGCAGGGCCGTTCGGCCAGGTGAAGTTGGGGATCTGCAGACCGAGTTCCATGCTCTCCGGCGCTCCTTCCACGGTTGGAGCGCCCGGCGTCGGCCGTGCCACCCTTCCCGGGAAGAGCGGCCGAAACCGGGGCAGGCGCCCGCCAACCACCCTAACCAACACGGCGGTCGCCGTTCGTGGTGTGACCTCGGATCCCGCCGAACAGGGACGGCCACCCGTTGTGGACGCAACGTCAGACCGTGGGGTGGTCGAAGGCCACAACGTCGAGCCCGCCCGCCCGGTGGCGGCGGATCAGCGACCAGGTGACCGACGTACTTGGGCCCGCGCCAGTCACCCGACGCGTCCGCCAACCCCGGGCCCCGCCCGCGCAGCCCGTCCGCGAAGGCGTCCACCACGGCCCGGACCAGCGCCGGGTCGGCAGGACCAGATGGTCGAAAGGAAAGAGGTGCGACCGCCGGAAGCGGCCGCACCCCGATCAGTCAACGCCCACGTGGCGGAAGCAGTTGCCCCACTCGTCGCGCCCGGCCGCGTACTCCTGCCTGTGCTTGTCGTACCAGAGCTCGGACAGTGGCCCTTCCGCGCCCTCAACTCCGGTCGGGCACCGCCATCTCGCCGAGTTCCGACCAGTCGTCCTGCGGAACCGTGGTGTTCACGATCCGGGGGGTCTCGGCGAGGTGGGGCGGCAGCGTCCGCTGGGCGGTGCGGAAGTGTTCCGACTGCACGTGCGCGGCACCGGCGTCGCCGTCACGGAACGCCTCGACCAGGACGTACTCGGTCGGGTCGGTGACGCTGCGGGACCACTCGAACCACAGGCAGCCGGGTTCGGCCCGGGTCGCCGTGGTGAACTCGGCGGCGATCTCGGGCCACCGGTCGGCGTACTCCGGCAGCACTCGGAACTTCGCGGTAATGAAGATCATCGGTTTCTCCTCGTACGACGTCTCGCGCGACGTGACCGGGTCACGCCCGCCGGGCCTGGTGAGGCCGAACCGAGCCTAGTGAGGTCGACCGGTCACCGGTCGAAGCGGATCTCGACCCGTCGGTTCCGGGCCCGTCCCGCCGGGTTGTCCCGGCCGTCCCGGACGTTCGGCGCCACCGGACGGCTCTCGCCGTGGCCGTGCACCTCGAAGCTGAGGGCGGTACCGGTGAGCGCGTCGCGGAGCACGTCCCGGACCGCCTCGGCACGCCGCCGGGACAGTTCCAGATTCGACGCGTCGTCGCCGATCGCGTCCGTGTGGCCGTCGATCCGCACCGTCCCCCTGGCCTGGTCCCGGAGCCGTCCGGCGACCGTGCTGAGCCGTTCGCGGGCCGCCGTAGACAGCGCGGCGCTACCGAATTCGAAGAGTACGTCGGCGTCGAGCGTCACCTCGACGCGTTTCCCGGTCTCCGCCTCCCGGATGCTCCCCTCCACGTCACCGCTGCGCACGTAGATGTCCCGGGCCGGGGTCGCCAGGTCGACGGCCGGCGCGGCGAGGTCGACGACCGGAGCGACCACCGGGGCGTTGTCGGGCACCTCGGGCCCCGGCACGACACCGGCGGTCGGAGCCGGGCCGGTGGGCTCCGCGCGGGCGACAACCGGGCCGGACGTCGCCGGGCCGGTGGGCTCCGCACGGGCGATCGCCGGCGCGAGGCAGGTCACCGCCAGCTCGATCGCGAACACCGCGCCGACCAGCGCCGGAAGCCAGGTCGGGGCCGGGCGGGCCGTGACCGTGGTCCGACCGGCCCGCCGGTCAGCCGAGCGGGACATTTTCGAAGATCGGAACGTTCGGCACCACGACATCGACCGCCCGGACGTCGTCGGGTGGGGCCCCGAAGACGGCGTACAGCTGGACCGACTGCCCGGGTTGGACGAACACCCCGGCGAGGTTGGCCGAGCAGAGGTACAACTCCCGGTCGGCCCCGCCGGTTCCGGGGCTGGCGACCCGGGCGACCAGGTACTGCCTGCGGTTCTTCCGGTCGACCAGCGACACCCCGGCCATGGTGTGCCCGACCGTCTCACCGGCGAACTCGTCCGCGATCTGCCAACGCTGCCCGCCCTCCGGGCCGGTGTTGGTCATCCGCAGGTTGACGGTGACAAACCCGGTGTCCCGACGGAGCTGGTGGAGCTCGACCCGGAGCGGGACGGTCCGGCCGCTCTCCTCGACCTCGATCTCCCGGGTGGCGATGACCGCACCCAGCGGCTCCGGCTCGCCGGCGGCGGTACCGCCGGCTGCGGTGGAGCCGGCTGCGGTGGAGCCGGCTGCGGTGGAGCCGGCTGCGGGGCCGGTCGCCCCGTCGTCGCCACCGAGGATCCCACATCCGGTCAGCGGCAGCGCCACGGCCAGCGTGAGTACGCCGACGATGGCCACCCTGGACACACGCACGAGTCTTCCTCCCTGGTTCCGCTACCGGTCGGTTTCCGGCGTCGAAACCGACCGGGCTGACCGTAGGCACCCGGGGGTCGCCCCGGCCGAGCAGCGGGTTCCGGTTGGCACGAACTGGGGAGCCGAAACGGGACGACACGAACCCGAAACTCTGGGTTAACCTGTTTGAATCGATGTCCATCAATCGAACGGAGGAGACATGAGGAAGCCCGCTGCCGCCCTCGGCACGCTCGTCATGGGAGTCGGCATGGCGGCCGGATTCTCCACCAGCGCCGCGAACGCCGACCTCGTCGACCCCGTCACCCCGGCGGTCACGTCACTGCACGTGGTGGTCGGAGCGCCCAAAGGTCCCGGCCCCAGCAAGCGCACCGAACCGGTTGTCGTCCTGCTCCGCTGCGTGGGGCCGGGCAACGAGCACCCGTACCCGGCGGAGGCCTGCACCGAGGTCGAGGCGGTCAAGGGTGACATCGCCGCCATCCCGCCGCTGAACGCCGGCTGCGCGGGCGTCTGGCAGCCGGTCGACATCAGCGTCTCGGGGGTCGTCCGGGACGAGCCGGTGTACTGGACCGAGGAGGTGTCGAACGAGGGCTGCGCGGTGACGTCGCACGGACACGTGTTCCGGATTCCGCTGGACGGCAGGACGCCCTGACCGGTCACTCTCCCCCGGCGTGGGGCACCAGGACAAAACCGCTGCGCACCCGGGTCGGAATGCGGTGCAGTGGAATGCCGAGATCCTGCTCCGGGACGACGTACCCGAGTCGGGCGAGGCGGTCCGCGAACGCGGCCAGCAGGGCCACGGTGATCGCCTCGCCCGGACACCGGTGCCCGGTGTACGGGCTGCCACCGCCCTGCGGCACCAGGTCGACGGCACCCGGCTCCCGGTCGTGGAAGCGCGTCGGGTCGAAGACGTACGGTTCCGGCCACAGCTGCGGGTCGTGGTTCTGGCCGTACAGGTCGAGCAGCACCAGGGCACCGGCCGGAACGGACTCGCCCTGCCAGGTCAGGTCGGTGACCGCCCGGCCGCCGACGAACGGCGCGAACGGGTAGAAGCGCCGGACCTCGTGGGCGAACGCCTCGGCGTACCCCGGGTCGCCGGCCCGCAGCCGGGCGCGCTGCGCGGGCCAGCGGTGCAGGGCGTGTGCGGCGAACATGACGTACCAGCAGACCGCGACGGTCGGTCTGAGCACGTTGAGCAGTTCCACCGCCGCCACCCGGGGCGGCAGCAACTCACCATTGGTCGCCCGGTGCCGGGCCACCGCCACGCAGGCCGACTCCTCGGGTACGTCGAGCACACCGTCGCGCACCTGGTCGACCAGGTCCGCCAGCCACCGCTCCCGCCGCTGACGGGCCCGTCGGGCGCGCCAGTGCCGCGGCCCGAGGGTGCCGAACCCGTCGACCAGCGCCACCAGGTCGGCGGCGAGCGGCGCGACATCGCCCGGCGCCAGCGAGACACCCGCCCAGCGGCAAACCGCCCGGGTCAGGATCCGGGCCGCCTCGTCGAAGAGCACCACCGCCGAGTGTCGCCGCCCCGGGTCGAACACCTCGTCCCAGGCCGTGGTGGCATGACCGACCAACCGGTCGATCCCCGCCCCGGTCATCAGCGACATGAACATCGCCTTACGGTGGCGGTGGAGTTCGCCGTCGAGGGTGTGCACCGCGCCCCGGCCGAACAGGGTGCTCTGCACCGGCTCCGGCAGCGCTCCGGCCCGCCGGATGTGGTTGTCGTCGTAGAAGAACCGGACGGCGTCGGGCCCGGACAGTGCCAGCACCCGCTGACCGGTGAGCCGGAACCGCACGGCCTGCGCGCCGCTGCGTCTGCGCAGGTTGGGCAGCCATCCGTACCCGTGGGCAACCAGCCCGGAGGCGCCCGCGGTGACGGGGCGGTGCGAGGTGCTCATGAGGCGGAGACTTGCCCGGACACCCAGCTGGCGAAACCCCGCGCCGACGGCACCCGAGCCGGCCGCCCACAGGACGGCGGCACCCGAGGCGGGCGGCACCGGGGTCACCAATGCCAGAGCCCCACCCGGACCGGCACGCCCGGGGAGGCGTGGGCGAGCGGCGCACCGTCCGGCGCGGGCAGCCCTGTTCCGACCAGCAGGTCCTGGTCGAGTCGGAGCGGTTCCACGTGCCGCAACAGCCAGTCGGGATGTTCCACCTCGGCGGCGGCGAGCCGACCACCGATCCGGGTGAAGAGCCGGTACCGGGCGGTGAGGAAGTGCGCCAGCGGGTCCCGCTCCGCCTCGGTCAACGGCGGACCCAGTCGTACGTCGACATCGCAACGCCGGCCGGCCGGGCCGGGCCACCGCCGGCGGCACCGGTAGCCGACCAGGTCGTCGTCGTACCGTACCGACATCCGAGACCAGTGGTAGGGCAGGGCGTACGTGGCGCGGGCGGCGAGCACCGCCGGCAGCCGTGCCGCGTCCAGCGACAGGAACCAGATCCCGTTACGTCCCCGCCCGTCCCGCGCGTACGTCCGGACGTTGGTCTCCGGGAACACCGACAGCCACGGCAGGGCCGGTACGGCGGGTGCCCGGACCCCGCGCATGAGGAACGGGGTCAGGCCGACCCAGGCGGCACCGTCGAAGGTCTCCACCCGTAGTTCCGGAGGGAGCATCGGCTGGACCGCCTCCGGCGGGTACCGCCAGTGCAGGAAGGTGATCCGGTCCCAGCGGTGGTACATGACGGGCCGGCTGATCCGGGGCGACGGGGGTGCCTGCACGACGCGTCCGGGGTCAGTCGCGCTCGCCGGAGGCCAACCCCAGGACGATCATCCCGAGGCCCAGACCGAGATGCAGCCAGTTGTCCGCGCCGTCCACCGGCAGGAAGTTGGCCCCGCTTCCGTGGTCGATCACCAGGCCGTAGAGCCAGAGCACCAGGTAGACCGCGCCGCCGCCGACCAGGAACAGCCGCGCGCCGGGCACGGTACGGGCCATCAGCAGCCCGACGACACCGAAGGCGAGGTGTACGAGGTTGTGCAGGATCGACACCTGGAAGACGTTGAACAGTTTCGCCCCGGAACCGTGTCCGGCGAACGTCAGGTCCCCGTAGTGGGTGGTGATTCCGGGGATGAAACCGGCGATTCCGGCCAGGAGGAAAACCACGGCGACGGCCCCGGCGAGCTTGCGCACCAGGAGCAAACGATCGTCTTTCGCCTCGGCCGTCCCCGGGTACGAGTCACCTGCCATGCCGCCCACCTCCTGCGGGAATCGATGGTGTCCTGTTCCCATCGACTGTGGTCCGAAACAGGCCGGGCCGTCCGGATCCGGGGTGGTCGAGCGGACCGGCCGGCGTCAGCTCCGGCGCGGCTGGTTGGCCTCGGCGACGAGCCTGGCGGCGACGTCCCGGACCTTCCGGTTCGAGTCCTGGGAGACCTTGACCAGCAGGGCGAACGCCTCGTCTGCGGTACAGCGCCGGTCGCCCATGATGATCCCCTTGGCCTGTTCGATGACCGCCCGGCTCTCCATCGCGGTGCGCAGCTGGCGTACGACGGTGCTGGTGGCGTCGTACAGGTGGGCGTTGGCCAGCGCCACGGCGGCGTACCCGGCGAAGGTCCGGGCCAGGTTGATGGAATCCTCGTCGAAGGCGTCCGGTACGGCGCCGTACATGTTGAGGGCACCGACGACGGCCTCCTGCACCGGCAGTCCGATCGAGAGCAGGCTGCGGATCCCCTCGGCGTGGGCCTGTGCGGCCCAGTCCGGCCAGCGGGGCTCGGCCGAGGTGTCCGGGATCGAGACCGTGCCACCGGCCTCGGCGGCGTCCAGGCACGGACCGCTGCCGTGCTCGTACTGCCAGGTCTCCAACTGCACGGCGAGGGGACCGGTGGCGGCGACGGTGTGGGCCTCGGTGCCCTGCACCAGGGTGACCGAAACCGCACGGGTACCCGGAACCGTGCGCTTCGCCAACCCGACGATCGACTCCTGGACACCGCGCAGATCCGTCTCGCCGAGCTTGATCTGACTCAGTTCGGCGAGCGCGTCGATCGGTTCCAGATGTGACGCTGCCATCCCGTCCGAGCATACGACGAAACGTGCCACGATCGCCTGCCCAGGACGTCCCGCCTGGGCAGAGGGGCTGGCACCGCCGTACACTCGACCGTGGGTCAAGCCACGTGCCCATGCTGCTCTTGCCTACGCCGAGAGAGGCTGGTGCCCCGTGTCCGAACGAACCCTCCCCCCGACTTCCGGCGACAACGCCCACCCGGCCCGGGAACGCTCCGGCCCGGCCCGCAACCACGTCGACCGGGTCGACAACCGCTCCGGGCCGGCCGACAACCACGTCGGGACGGCCGCCGGCCCCCGCCTGGCCACCCCGCCGCTGACGGTCCGGCACCATCTCGAAGCCACCGGGACACTCGACGCCGCCGGGCCGGAGGCCCGCCCGACGTCGCCCGGGAAGCTCCCGGTCCTCTCCGCCGTCGGCGAGGTGGACCTGACCACCGCACCCCTGCTGCGACGCTCGCTGGTGCACGCCGTCGAGGGCCACGACCAGGTCTGCTGCGACCTCGCGCGGGTCACCTTCTTCAGCGCCGCCGGGCTGCACGCCCTCCTCGCCGCGCAGCACCGGGCCACCCAGACCGGCACCCGGTTCGCGGTCCGCAACGCGCACGGCATCACCCGCCGCATCCTGCACCTGGCCAACGTCGAGGACGTCCTCGGGCTGCGGTACTGACCCGGCCCGATCCGGGTCGGTCGGTCCTCCGACCACACACCTCGACCGCCCATTCCGGCCGTGATCGGTTATCCGGCGCACCCAGAGGGTAGCGATCCGGGTAACCGACATCGACCGGAGGAGATCGGATGCCGACGACAAGAAAGCTGGCGCTGTTCGCCGGCCTGGCGGCGGCGGGCACCGCCGTCGCGGTGGCGGCCCGGCACACCGGCGGGTTCGTCCGCCCCCGAACCGGGAGCCGGCACACCGTACGCGGGGTGGCGGTCGACCGACCACCCGCCCAGGTGTACGCCTTCTGGCGCGACCTGCCCACCCTGGCCACGTCGCTGGACCGGACCGCCCGGGTACGGGAACTGGACCGACGGCTGTCACAGTGGACGGTGGGCGGGCCGCTGGACATCCCGGTCGAGTGGACCGCCGAGATCACCGAGGACCGGTTCGCCGACCGGCTGCGTGCCGCGGCCGACCGGCTCGGGGTCGACACGGTGGACTACACCCAGGTCGACGTCCTGGACGCGCTGCGGGAGTACGGCGCCGGACGGGGCCCGGACGCCTGCATCGAGGCGGTCGGGATGGAGGCGCACGACAGCGGTGTCGTCGGCGGGTACGACAAGATCAAGCAGACGTTGCGGATGCAGAGCGACCGGCCGACCGCCGTCCGGGAGGCGATCATGGCCTGCCGCAAGGGCGGAACGGTGAGCATCGTCGGGGTCTTCGCGGGCCTGGTCGACAAGTTCCCGCTCGGCGCGGCGATGAACAAGGCTCTTGTCCTGCGGGCGGGTCAGATGCACGCCCAGCGCTACATCCCGATGCTGCTGTCCCGGATGGCCGCCGGTGAGATCGACACCTCGTACCTCGCGACCCATCCGATCCCGCTCGACGAGGGCCCCGCGGCTACCGGATGTTCGAACAGAAGCAGGACAGCTGCCTGCGGGCGGTGCTGCACCCGGCCCAGCGGTAACGCCCGCCCCACCCGTTCCGCCGACCGCACATGAAGGAGTCCGTAGGGGGAAACCGCCACCATCAACCACGACGGAAGCGAGGTGGCCGGCGATGACGGCGACGAAACAGCGAGACGTAATGGACCTCCTGGTCGACCAGCACAACCAGATCAAGACGCTGTTCGGCCAGTTGCACCGCGCGCAGGGTACGGAGAAGCGGGAACTGTTCGAATCCCTCGTCCGGCTGCTGGCGGTACACGAGAGCGCGGAGGAGATCGTCGTACACCCGACCGCCCGGAAGAAGATCGACCGTGGCCAGCAGGTGGTGGACCAGCGGCTACAGGAGGAGGACCAGGCCAAGCGCGATCTGGCCGAACTGTACGACATGGGCGTCGACCACCCGAACTTCGACGCCCGGATGGCGCGGTTCGCCGACGCGGTGATCCAGCACGCCAGCCACGAGGAGAACGAGGAGTTCCCCTCGCTGCGGCGCAGCATGTCGGAGGCGCAGCTGGCCCGGATGGCCGGGGCGCTACGGGCCGCCGAGGCGATGGCGCCGACCCGGCCGCATCCGCACACCGGCGAGTCCGCTTCGGCGAACCTGCTGGTCGGTCCGCCGATGGCGGTGTTCGACCGGGTCCGGGACGCGATCCGCGACTGGCGTGAGTCGAACGCGGACAAGGGCTGACCCCGCCAGCGGACGGCGTCGCCGTGCCACCATGCCCTCGCCACGATCCGGTCGCGGGGGCCGGGGGCGCCCC
>NZ_JBDPLT010000017.1:0-135736 GCF_039871775.1 Plantactinospora sp. B5E13 | reverse complement strand
TCAAACTCTCCAACAAAAACTTGGAAAATCAAACCCAGCAACAAATTAAACACTTGCTGCCAAACAAACAATTTGGCACTGGCTTATCAAGCACCCTGTTGAGTTCTCAAAGAACAAACACACACCGACCAGCAGATCCTAAGACCAACCACTCGGGGCTCTTGCTCCCGCCCCCGGCGTTTCCCCCGGGCGCTTCGTAAACCTTACCCGACCGTTTTCGCCTCGTCAAACCGGTATCTCCCGGTTTGTCGTGCTTCCCCGGCGGGGCCCTGCACCCCTCCGGGCACAGCGGAGTGACCGCTGAAGTCCTTCGGGGCTGGCAGGCCGGCCGCCGCGGTTTCCCGCTTGGCTCGCCCGGTTCCCTGCCGAGCGAGAAAGTTACACGC
The DNA here is from genome assembly GCF_039871775.1 of Plantactinospora sp. B5E13. NCBI lineage: Bacteria > Bacillati > Actinomycetota > Actinomycetes > Micromonosporales > Micromonosporaceae > Plantactinospora > Plantactinospora sp. B5E13. The sequence continues at coordinate 135,350 of NZ_JBDPLT010000017.1, read as the reverse complement.
CCGGAACCCGTACGCCAAATCGGGGTTGCCACCCTCGTCAATCGCCCGGACAAATGCGGGAATGTCGGACTCCCGATCGGCGTTGGCCCCCTGGTACGCCCCGATCAGGCGGGCCAGCCGTACCCGGTGGCAGCGCTTCCGCGACCGCCACCGGACGTGACGGCCCCCACCGACACGCGACCGGAAGGGAGCCGGAATGCTCAGCACCCTCGTTCGCGGGGTCCGGTGGCTGACCGCCATCACCCCGCCCACCACGCGCGCAGCGGCACTCGGTGTCGCCGGGCTCGCGGTCGTCGCCGGCTCGGTGGCCGGCCCGGCCCTGGCGCTCGGCGGCCAGGACGGGACCGCCGTCGCCGCGCCGCCGGCCAAGGAGCTGACGGTCGACTACCAGGCCCAGCCGAACTTCTACTACTGCGGCCCCGCCGCCACCCGGATCGCGCTCAGCGCACACGGCCCGGCGCCGAGCCAGGACGAGATCGCGAACCGGCTCGGTACCACCGTCAACGGCACCGACTCGGCCGAGGACACCACCCGGGTGCTGAACAGCGTCGGGGGAACCGACTTCTACCGCACCCGACCGATCCCGCAGCAGGTTGCCACCCCGGCCGAGATGGACCGGCTGCAGGCGGACGTGACCCGGGCCGTCGCCACGGACCACCCGGTCGTGGTGAACGTGATCGGCACCGCCACCGACACGGCGGGCGTGCCGCACTCGTACGACGGCGGTCACTACCTGACGGTGGTCGGGTACCGGGACGACGGCCGTACCGTCAAGATCGCCGACCCGGCCAACGTGAACGGTGCCAGCTCGTACTGGATGAGCACGATCAACCTGGCGAACTGGGCCGCCACCCGCGGCTACTCCGGCTGACCGGGCCCGGCCGTCGGGCCGTCGACGGACGCGCCGGCCCGACTGCCGGGCGGGTCAGCGGATACGCCGGGTCGGGTCGAGGAAGACGTACCGGATCGCGGGGTTGCGGGCGACCAGCCGGCGCTCCGCCTCGTCCGCGGCGATCTCGATCTCGCCCCGGCTCGCCTCGTCGGCGAAGTTGACCTTCGCCGCCACCAGGATGTCCTCGGGGCCGAGCTGCAGGGTCAGCAACTGGTCCACCCCGCGCACGTTCGGTACGGCGGAGAGCTCCCGGTGGATCTCCTCCCGGACCACCGCCCGGGCCGAGCGTCCGACCAGGTGGACCACGTTGCTGTAGGCGAGCGTGGTCGCCACCACCAGCAGCAGTGCGCCAATCGCGATGGAGGCGAGCCCGTCCCAGAACGCGCTGCCGGTCAGCTCGGACAACCCCACCCCGGCGGCGGCCAGCACCAGACCGACCAGCGCCGCGCTGTCCTCCAGGAGCACCGCCTTCAGCGTGGTGTTCGGGGTGTGCTGGGCAACCTGCAGCCACGGTTGCCGCCACCGGTGCGCCCGGTGCCGCACCTGCCGCACCGAGCGGAGCAGGGACATTCCCTCGGCGACGAAGGAGAAGGCCAGGACCAGGTACGCGGCCAGCGGGTCGATCTGCTCCTCCCCGGACTGGATCGCCTCCACGCCCTGCAGGATGGAGAAACCGGCACCGACGACAAACGTGACGACGGCCGCGGTGAACGCCCAGAGGTAGGTCTCCCGGCCGTGCCCGAACGGGTACTGGTCGTCGGCCGGCCTGGAACCCCGGCGCAACGCCACGAAGAGCAGAACCTCGGTGGTCGTGTCGGCGACCGAGTGCGCGGCCTCGGCGAGTACGGCCGCCGAGCCGGAGAGCACCCCGGCCACGGCCTTGGCCACGGCCACCACCAGGTTGGCCAGCCCCGCCACCACCACGGTGCCGACGCTCTCCGGGCGCTGTCCGGGCTCCGACATGAGCTCAGACTAGGTCGCCGACCAGGGTCGACAGGCCGACGTCCGCAACAACAGATGGGCGACCGGCGGCCGTCCGCGTACGGCCCGGACGGTGGCAACCCCGGCCGTGGCTGGGCGGGGGTCGTCGTACCCGGTCTCTAGGCTGGGCGCGGCCGGACGGAGGAGGGGTACGGGGATGAGTGAGCTGGCGGTCGACCCGGCGGAGTCGACGGTGCTCGATACGGGTGAGCCGGTGGTGGTGCCGGTGGTGGACGCCGGGCGGGCGACGCCGTTCGACGATCCGGCGGACTACGCGGCGGCGCTCGCCGGGATCCGGTCGGCCGCCGCCGCGTACTACAACGGGGCCGATCTGGCGATGGACGACGCGACGTACGACGCGTTGCTGGCCCGGGTGGTCGCCACCGAGACCGCCCGGCCGGAGTGGAAGGCACACAACTCGCCGAGCGACCTGGTCGCGGCCGGGGTCGGCATGGTCGGCGACGTCGTACACAGCGAACCGATGCTCAGCCTCGACAACGTCTTCGGCGCCGACGCGCTGGGCCGCTGGGCGACCCGGCTGGAAAAGCTGCTCGGGCGGCCGGTCGCCGGCTACACGGTCGAGCCCAAGATCGACGGTCTCGCCATCGCCGCCCGGTACGTCGACGGCCGGCTGACCCAGGTGGCCACCCGGGGCGACGGCCGGGCCGGTGAGGACGTCACCAGCCAGGCCCGTCGGGCGGTCGGCCTGCCGGAGCAGCTCGGCGAGCCGCTGACCGTGGAGATCCGGGGCGAGGTCTTCATGACCGACGCGGACTTCGCCCTCGCCAACGAACTGCGGACCGGGCACGGCGAGCCGCCGTTCGCCCACCCGCGCAGCGCCGCCGCCGGCACGCTGCGGGCGCAGGACCGGGCGTACGACGCGCCGCTGTCGTTCCTCGCCTACTCGGTGCACGGCCTGCCCGAGGGGGCCGCCGGTACCGACCCGCTGCCGCACTCGGCGATCATGGCGTACGTCGAGCGGCTCGGTGTCGCCACCACCGCCGGTTCGGCCGCCGGCATGCCGCTCTGCGGCACCCTGGAGGAGATCCTCGCCGCCGTCGACGCGCTCTACGCCCGCCGTGGTGAGCTCGGTTTCGGCATCGACGGCGCGGTTGTCAAGGCCGACGCGCCGGCGGACCGGGAGCTGGCCGGGTCCGGGACCCGGGCGCCCCGCTGGGGAGTCGCGTACAAGTTCCCGGCCGACACCCGGACGACCACGTTGCTGCGGATCGAGGTGCAGGTCGGGCGCACCGGCGTGATCACCCCGGTCGCGGTGCTGGCACCCGTGCAGGTCGGTGGGGTGACGGTCACCTCGGCCACCCTGCACAACTTCGACGACCTGGTACGCCGCAACGTTCGGGCCGGGGACACCGTCTTCGTCCGGCGGGCCGGCGACGTGATCCCGGAGGTGACCGGTGCCAAGCTGGACGAGCGGCCGGCGGATTCGACGCCGTACGAGCCGCCGGTCGACTGCCCGCGCTGTGGCGGCGAGATCGACCGCTCGCAGAAGCGCTGGCGCTGTCTGCAGGGGCGGGCCTGCGGTGCCCGCAAGTCGCTGGCCTACTACGCGGCCCGGGACTCGATGGACATCGAGGGACTCGGCAGCAAGATCATCGACCTGCTGGTCGGCGCCCGGCTCGTCACCGATCCCGGCGACCTCTACGCCCTCACCCCGGAGGTGCTGGTCACCCTCGACCGGCTGGGGGACGTGTCGGCCCGCAAGCTCGTCGCGAACATCGACGTCTCCCGGGCGCAGCCGCTGTCCCGGGTCCTCACCGGCCTCGGCGTACGGATGACCGGCCGCTCCATGTCACGCCGGCTGGCCCGGCACTTCGGCACCATGGAGGCGCTGCTCGGCGCCTCGGTGACCGATCTGCAGCAGGTCGAGGGGGTGGGGCCGGAGCGGGCTGTCACCATCGCGGCAGAGCTGGTCGAGCTGACCCCGGTGATCGACAAGCTGGCCGGGCACGGGGTGAACATGACCGAGCCGGGCGTCTCCGGCCCACCGTCCGGGGCCGCCGGAGGCGGCGACACCGACGGTGACGATTCCGGTACCCCGGCGGCGAACGCGCTGCCGCTGCGCCGGCCGGACGGTACCCCGATGACGGTGGTGGTCACCGGTTCGGTGCCGGGGCTGACCCGCAACGAGGGCAACGAGGCGGTCGAGCGGCTCGGCGGCCGTTCGTCCGGCTCGGTCTCCAAGCGGACCGACCTGGTCGTGGTCGGTGAAGGTGCCGGCAGCAAGGCGGAGAAGGCCACCACACTCGGCGTACCGGTGCTGCCGGCGGAACGTTTCGCCGAACTGCTCGCCGCGCACCTCGCCGGAGACGCGGCGACGATCTCGACAGTCCTGGCCGCCCTCGGCGCCGCCGAGGGCGCACCGGCGACGGCCGGCTGACCGAGGACGGGCCGACGCGGCCTTTGGTCAGGGGCGCCCGACCACGGTCCTCTCGACGAGCACGGCCGGCACCCGGCACCCGGCGGCGGGCGCCCCGGGTGCCGGCCGGATGCCGGTCGCGGGTCAGTGGCGGCCGATGACCACGGTCGCCAGGAGTTCCTCGTCGTCGACCATCCGCGGGGCGAGCCCGGCTGCGGTCAGCACCCCGAGTGCGGTCTCCACCTGGGCCCGGCTCGTCTCCAGCAGCAGGTGACCGCCGGGCGCGAGCCATTCCCGGGCCCGGGCGGCCACCCGACGCAACACGTCGAGGCCGTCCGGGCCACCGTCGAGGGCCACCAGCGGCTCGTGGATCCTCGCCTCGGGCGGGAGCAGCCCGACCGCGCCGCTGGGCACGTACGGGACGTTCGCCACCAGGACGTCGATCCGGCCACGGAGTCCGGCGGGCAGTGGGTCGTACAGGTCGCCGGCGTACACCTGCCCGCCCAGCGGGGCGAGGTTGCGCGCCGCGCAGCGTACGGCGGCCGGCTCGACGTCCGACGCGTGCAGTTCGACACCGGCGACCAGGCTGGCCACCGCCACCCCGATCGCTCCCGACCCGCAGCCCAGATCCAGTACGGTGGCACCCGGCCTGGCCAGCGTCGCCGCCTGCCGGGCGAGCAGTTCGGTACGGCGACGCGGTACGAAGACCCCGGGGTCGACGGCGATCCGCAGACCGCAGAAGTCGACCCAGCCGACGATGTGTTCCAGCGGCAGGCCGGCGACCCGGCGGTCGACCATCTGCCGGAGCACCGCCGGGCTCGACGCGGCGTCGATCAGGAGCTGGGCCTCGTCCTCGGCGAAGACACACCCGGCGGCCCGCAGCCGGTCGACGACGGCCGCGGTCAGCCCGGGGTCGGCGGCGGCCGCGGTCAGCCCGGGGTCGGCGGCGGCCGCGGCCGGAACGGGATCGACACGCGGGTCGGCGGACACGTCGGGTCCGGCGGTGCGACAACCGCGGGAACTGGCAGAACCGGTTCGGTACATGGGTGATCCTTAGGGGCCTGGCGGCACTCCTGCGTCACCGCGGCCCGGTCAACCCCGAAGGGGCAGCGGCCCGCGTGGTGGGAGCACCGCGCCGGTCACGGCAAAAATCGGTCCCACCTCCTCGGGTCGTAGCGGCCGAACCCGGACAACCTACCGCACGGCCGACCCGGGGCGGTACGGCACCGGCACCTACCGGATTCGTGCCGTCTGCGTCGTCGACCACACCCCCGGCCGGCCGACCGGTCACACAGTGATGCCATGACTTCGCCACGTCGCATGACTCCGCTCCGTCGTCCGACTCGGCTCCGTCGCCGCGTCGCCGGCCACCTGGTCGCCCTCTCGACCCTCGTCCTGTTCGGCGCCGGTTGCGGCGTCATCGACACCGTCCAGAACGTCGTGGACACCGCGAACGCCCTGTCCAGCTTCGCCGACCGGCTCGGCCGGGCCGCCGAGCTGACCTACACCGCCGAGTACCGGGCCACCGACAGGGAGACCGGCCGGACGGAGAAGGTCACGTACGCCCAGCAGCCGCCGAACTCGGCGACCCGCAACGGCGACTCGTGGCTGATCCACACACCGGAACACGTCACCGTCTGTGCCGCCGACGAGTGCCAGCGGCTGGCGAACCAGGGTGGCGGCACGACCGGCCCGGACGCCGAACTGGTCGCCACGGTCGGCGGGCCCGGATACCTCACCCCGGAACTCGCGCTCGCCCTCGTCGCCGCCGCCGCGATCGTGCCCGGCACCGACGTCGACACCCGTGAGAAGACGATCGCGGGTCAACCGTCGCTCTGTGCCACCGTCACCGGAATCAGCGAGGCCGAGGGCGATCAGGTCGGCTCGCTGCGGGACTTCTCGGTCTGCGTCACCGAGTCCGGGGTGCTGGCCTCGTTCAGGGGCACGGCGAACACCGGCGAGGAGGTCTCGCTCGAACTGGTCAGGTACTCCGACAAGGTCGACGGCAAGGCGTTCGCGCCGCCGGCCGGTGCGAACCTCCGGGACGTGACCGAACTGTCGCAGAGCTGAACCCGGGACGACCGCGCCGGGACGGGGCCGGGATGCCAACCGGTCCCGTCCCGGCGCCTGACACCCGGGTCAACCGTCGATCTGGCCGATTCCGCCACAACCCGACCGCCCGGTCCGGCAGGCTCGATGCCGACGGGGGTGGCGGCGATGCGGGTGAGGCTCGATGTCACGATGTCGAACCGGACGGCGTTGCTCCGGGTCGGCATCGCGGTCGCGGTGGCCGTACCCGCCGTCGCCCTCCGGCTCTCCGGTCGGCACCTTCCGGCGCTGGTCGGCATGGCGGTCTTCGGGATCGCGGTGCTCTCGGCGGTGGCCCTGCTGATGTGGGCGTCCGAGATCGCCCGGGTCGACCTTCCGGGAAACCTCGCGCTCGCCCTGCTCGCGCTGGTGGCGGTGCTTCCGGAGTACGCCATCGACATCTACTTCGCCTACGTGGCCGGCTCCGACCCGGCGTACTCCGCCTTCGCCCTGGCGAACATGACCGGCGCCAACCGGCTGTTGATCGGCGTGGCCTGGCCGCTGCTGGTCTTCTTCGCCATCTGGGCGGTACGCCGACGCGGCCAGCCGGGCGACCGCAACGGCGTACGGCTCGCGCCGCACCGCCGGACCGAGACCGTCTACCTGCTGATCGCGACCGTCTACGCCCTGGTCATCCCGATCACCGGAAGGCTCGCCTGGTACGACAGCATCGTGCTCGGCGGCCTGTTCGCGCTCTACCTGTCCCGGATCGGCCGGACCGCGCAGACCGAGGAGGCACTGGTCGGAGTGGCCGCCACCCTGGCCGGCCAGCCGACGGTACGGCGACGGACGACGGTGATCGTGCTGTTCGTCGCGGCCGCCGTGGTGGTGCTCAGCGCGGCCGAGCCGTTCGGCAAGTCCCTCGTCGAGGCCGGCTCGGCGCTCGGCATCGACGAGTTCCTGCTGGTGCAGTGGTTGGCCCCGGTCGCCTCGGAGGCACCGGAGGTGATCGTGGCGGTGGCGTTCGCGCTGCGAGGGCGGGCCGACGACGGGCTCGGTGCGCTGCTGGCCGCGAAGCTCAACCAGTGGACGCTGCTCATCGCCTGCCTGCCGCTCGCCTTCTACCTCGGCGGCGGCGAGTTCGACGGGCTGCCGCTGGACGCCCGGCAGACCGAGGAGCTGTACCTCACCACCGCACAGACCCTGCTCGGGGTGGCGATCCTGATGAACCTGCGGATCTCCCGCCTGGAGGCGGCACTGCTGTTCGTGCTCTTCGCGGTGCAGTTCGCGATCCCGACCCAGACGGTCCGGTACCTGGTCGCGATCGCGTACGCCGCGCTGGCCCTGGTGCTGCTGGTCCACCGCCGTCGGGAACTGCCGGCCCTGACCCGGGCGGCGTGGCCGACCGGCGACTCCCGGCCCGGCGGTCCCCGCGCCACCGGCACGTCCGGGAACGGGCAGGACCGGTAGCCGCCGCCGTCGATCGTCCCGGGGGTGGGCCGGCCGTCGTCGCCGTGGTCGCCGTCGTCGGTTCTCCGGGCACCCGTTGATCTCCGGGCAACCCGTTTGACTCGGCGACAAGCGCTCGGGTTTGCTTTCCCGGCCGAACTCGACAAGGAGCGCAGAGCGTGCCGAGAAATCTCCGGGTGGCCGTACTGGCCGCCCTCACCGTCGGGCTGGTGGCCGGCTGCGCCGACGATCCGAAACCGTCGCCGGGCGACGCGGCGGCCGCGGCGAACCCGACCGCGACCTCGACAGCCCCCGGAGCCCCCTGGTACGACGATGTCGCCCCGGCCGCCGCCGCGACCAAGGTCGGCCCCAAGGGTGCGGGCTGCGAACTGCCCGTCACCTTCGACCTGCCGGCGCAGTGGAAGCCGAAGCCGATCGAGTTCCACCCGGAGCTCGCCGAACTGATCCAGCAGGGTGGTTCCACCGCCGTCTGTGAGATCGACGCCAAGCCGGCCGGCAACATCGGTTTCCTGCGGGTCTGGATCGTCGACCGGGGCGCCGTGATCGGGGCCCGCAAGGGACTGGAGGAGTTCCTCGCCGCCCAGGGCAAGCTCACCGACCTGCAGTACCGGGACACACTGGCCGGTCCGCTGCGTGCCACCGAGGCGACGTACCTGGAGGGGAGCGAGCTGACCGGGGAGTCCAAGCGGGGTCGGGCCCTGGTGGCGGCGACCCGGTACGGAACGGTGCTGATCACCCTGGGCGGCATGGACACCGAGGAGTTCGAGGCGATGCTCCCGGCGTACCAGTTGGCGAAGCAGACGATCTCCGTCACGAGGTGACCCGGCTGCGCGGCGTCACGGGGTACCGCCCGCCGGGCGGCGGTCAGCCGTTGACCGACGTCATGTCCGGATAGCGGGTGCCGGCGGCGAAGCCCTTCGGCGCGACCTCCTCGATCCGGGCCAGGTCCGCCGCGGCCAGCGTGACGTCGAGCGCGCCGAGGTTCTCCTCCAGATAGCCGATCCGCTTGGTGCCCGGGATCGGCACGATCTCCTCGCCCTGGGCGAGCACCCAGGCCAACGCGAGTTGGGCCGGTGTGCAGCCCTTCTCCTCGGCGATCTCGTGGACCCGGGTCACGACGTCGAGGTTGCGTTGGAAGTTCTCGCCCTGGAAGCGGGGGTTGCCGGCCCGGAAGTCGCCGGCGGCGAAGTCGTCAGGGCTGCGCCAGCGGCCGGTCAGGAAGCCCCGGCCCAGCGGGCTGTAGGCGACGAAGCCGATGCCGAGTTCCCGTACCGTCGCCAGGATCTCGTCCTCCGGGTCGCGCGACCAGAGGCTGTACTCGGTCTGCAGGGCGGTGATCGGGTGCACGGCGTGCGCCCGCCGGATGGTGCTCGGCGAGGCCTCGGAGAGGCCGAGGTGCCGTACCTTGCCCTGCCGGACCAGCTCGGCCATCGCGCCGACGGTCTCCTCGATCGGCACCGTGACGTCGACCCGGTGCTGGTAGTAGAGGTCGATGTGGTCGACGCCGAGCCGTCGCAGGCTCGCGTCACAGGCCGCGTGGAGGTAGACCGGCCGGCCGTTGATGTTCCGGGTGCCGCTCTCCGGGTCGCGTTCGATGCCGAACTTCGTGGCGAGCACGACCTCGTCCCGCCGTCCGGTGACGGCCCGGCCGACCAGCCGCTCGTTGCGGAACGGCCCGTACGCGTCAGCGGTGTCGAGGAAGACGCAACCGGCGTCCAACGCGCGGTGGATGGTGGCGATCGCCTCCTGTTCGTCCCCTGGCTCGTAGAAGTCGCTCATGCCCATGCAGCCCAGTCCGAGAGCGGAGACCTCGAGTCTGTCGCCGAGCTGTCTGGTCCGCATGCTGGATCTCCTGTCCGACTCGGGGTCGCCGCTGCTTACCCGCAACCACCCGGTACAACCGTCCGCCGTGTTCGTTCCGGCCGCATTCGCGCCGCAGAGGCCACCAGAAATGACATCGACAACCACCTCTGGACGTCTCACACGGGCCGGTGTTAGCATCCGCGCAATGATGCGGATCAATTTTCGCCGCCGTTTTTCCGTCCCTGACGCGGCGAATTTCGGCGCACCCGTACGCGGTCCGGACGGCGTACACATCCGATCGGGTCCGGAACGCGAATGGTGCGTACGGCACCGCGGCGAGGGCATGGAATACACGATCCGCGAGGCACCCGGCCTGCTGCACCGCGACGACATCCCCGCACTGGCCCGCCGGCAGCACCTGATCGTCGACTCCGGTGCGGAACACCACGGGCGGGCGCTGGCCCGACTGCTCGACGAGCACGGCGTCGTGCACCGGAGCTATCCGGTACGCGGCGGCGAGGGCTGCAAGACCCTGGGTGAGCTGCAACGGCTCTGTGACGCCATCCAGGTCCACGCACACCGTCGCGACCTGGTGGTGGTGGTCGGTGGCGGCGCGGTCGCCGACCTGGCCCGCTGCGTCGCCGCCTGGCTGTGGAAGGGCCTGCCGCTGGCCGTCGTCCCGACCACCCCGACCGCGTACGTCGACGCGGGCATCGGCGTCAAGGGCGCGCTGAACCTCGACGACCGGAAGAACAGCATCGGCGTCTACCACCCACCCCTGCTCGTCGCCCTCGACCTCGCGCTGCTACGCGGCTGTCCGCCGGACGTGACCCGCGCCGGGCTGATGGAGGTCATGAAGATGGCCCTCATCGACGGCGGCCAGCTCTGGCAGTTGTACGAGCGGTGGTCACCCGAACTCCTGGCGACCGGATTCCAGGGCCCGAACGCAGTGCCGGTCACCCGGGCCGCCATCACCGCGATGCTCGGGCACCTGCAGCCCAACCTGCGGGAGCACGAGCTGAGCCGGCCGGTCGACCTCGGACACCTGCTGGTCGGGCCACTGGAGATGCGCGCGCGGCTGCCGCACGGCCTCGCGGTCGGCATCGACCTGGCCCTGATGCTCGAGTACGCCGCCGTCCTCGGCCTGCTCGCCGAACACGAGCGGGAACGGGCGCAGGAGACCATCCGCGCGGTCCGGGCCCCGCTCTGCCACGAACTGCTCACCCCCGAACTGGTGCAGGAGGCGATCGAGGCCACCCGCCGCCAGCGGGGCGGCGTGCTCCATCTTCCGGTACCCGAACGGATCGGGGCGGTACGGGTGTCGTTCTTCGTGGACGGTGCCGCCATGCGGGAGGCGGTGCTGCGGTTACGGGTACGCGGGCTGCGCGCCCCGACCGCCGTCGTCGACGCCACAAGCTCGCCGCTCAGGCAGCCCAGTTCGGGCCGAGCACGTCGGCGAGGTTCGCCCGGGCGAACAGCCGGTGGCGGGAGTCGGCGATGAGTTCCCGGGCCCGCTCGGCGATCGGGCCGACCAGCCGGCCGGCCCGCTTGACCACCACCCCGTCGACCAGCACGGTGTCGACGTCGGCGGGACCGGCGTTGAGCACGATCGTGGTCACCGGGTCGTTCAGCGGCGCCAGGTGCGGCCGGTCCACGTCGATCAGGATCACGTCGCCGCGCTTCCCGGGGCTCAGCGTGCCGATCCGCTCCTGCATGCCCCAGGCGGCGGCGCCGGCGACGGTGGCGAACCGCAGCACGTCACGCTGGTCCAGGTCGACCGTGGCCGGCGGCTCGTCCCGTTCCAGGGCCGCCGCGTTGGCCCGGCTGCGCTCGGCGGCGAGCGCCACCCGCATCTCGCTGAACAGGTCGGTGCCGGCTCCGGCGACGGTGTCGGTGGCGAGCGCGGGTGTCAGACCCTGGGCGAGTGCCCGGCCGGTGACCGGGAAGGTCCCCATCGCCATCGACATGTCGACGGTCGGGCACGGCGTGATCGCACCGCCGGTGGTGGCGATCCGGGCGAGGTCGGCGTCGCCGAACTGCGCCCCGTGCGCGTGGTGTACGTCGGGACCGAGCAGGTTCAGCCGGTCCAGGGTCTCGATGGTGCGGTACTTCAGGAAGTAGCCCGGGATGCCGGAGTGGATGCTGATCGGCACCCCCAGCTCGCGGGCGAGGTGGAAGTCGTACTCGGTGGTCTCCGGGGTGGCGAACTCGGGGCCGCGCAGGGCCAGGCCCATGGTGACCCGGGCGCTGTCGTCGGCGAGCAGGTTCCGCATCCGACGTACGTCGGTCGGGTGCCGTTCGGTGCTCTCGTGGAACCAGCGCATCACGCCCTGGCCGACCGGCGGACCGTAGAGAAACAGTGCCCGGATGCCGGAGTCGCGCAGCGCGCGGACGTTCTCGTCGGCGTGCTCTGGGGTGGTGACGATGTGGGACCAGTCGGCGACGGTGGTGATGCCGGCGTTGATCGCCTGCAGGGCGCCCCAGAGCACCCCGGCGTAGACGTCCGCGGGCTCGTACCTGTCGAGCAGGCCGGCGAGGACAATCCCGAAGTAGCCACCGAGCGAGACCTTGCCGCCGGCGCCGCCGATGGCCCCCTGCCAGACGTGCCGGTGGGAGTCGACGAGGCCGGGCAGCGCGACCTTGCCGGCGGCGTCGATCACGGTGGCACCGGTGGTGTCGAGATCGGCGCCGATCGTGGTGATCGTGCCGTCCTCGATGGCGATGTCGGCGCGGGGCAGGTCGCCGAGCTGGTCGTCGAGGGTGACCACGTGGGCGTTGCGGATGACCGTACGGGACACGGAGGAACTCCAGTTGTGAGGTGGGATCGGTTGCCGGATGCCGCTAGAGCGCGGCACCGGCGGAGGAGAGCGGTGGCGGGTCCGGACGGAGCCGGACGGTGGCGACGGCGGCGAGGCCGACCAGGGCGAGCGCGGCGAAGCCGGCGAGGGCGCCACGCGGTCCGGCGAGCTGGCTGGCGATCCCGAGCCCGATCACCGGAATGGCCAGACCGGCATAACTGGTGACAAACAGGGTAGCGAGCGTTCCGGCCCGACGCTCGACCGGGCTGAGCTGCACGACCGTGGTGAGACAGGCCCGGAACAGCAGCCCGGCGCCGGCACCGGTGAGCACCCCGCCGAGGACAAACGGGACGAGCGCCGTCGCCCACACCCCGCCGACCACCAGGCCGAGGCCGAGCGGCATCAGGACCACCACCGTGGTCATCGCCCGGCGCGGCGGCAGTCGGCGCAGGCCGAGCTGGGCGACGGCACCGGCGCCCAGGCCGAGGAACGCGACCAGGCCGGCGAGGGCGTGCGAGGTGTGCCCCAGCGTGCCGGCGAGGAACGACGGACTGAGCGCGCTGAACAGGCCGAACATCGCGAACGCCACGAGACCGCCCAGGCAGGAGGCGAGGAAGAGCAGCCGGCGTTCCGGGGCCAGGGCGAGCGGCCGGGACCAGGGCCGGACGACCGGCCGGGCGGTTTCCGGTACGACGGCGACCAGCAGCGCGGCCAGCGCCAGCACCGCACCGATCGAGACGAAGGGCAGCCGCAGCGGCGCCGGGGCCCACTCGGCGAGCAGACCGGAGAGCAGCGGGCCGGCCGCGATGCCGCCGAGGTTGGCCGCGGTCGCGACGATCTCGGCGTGTTCCCGGGCGGCCTCCGGGCGGGCGGCGCGGTGCAGTTCGATCAGGTACGCGGTGGCCGGTCCGGAGAGCAGGCCGATCGACAACCCGGAGAGGACCCGGGCGAGCAGGATGCCGGACAGCGCCGGCCAGAGCACAAAAACGAGACAGGCCAGCAGTTGGACGACGAGGGCGACGCCGAGCACCGTACGGCGTCCGACCCGGTCGGCCCGGGCTCCGGCGAGCAGCAGTCCGACCACCACGCCGACCACGTAGACGGCGAAGACGACGCTGACCATCGTCGTACCGAAGTGGTTCCGGTGCTGGTAGAGGACGTAGAGCGGGGTCGGTACGGAGCCGGCCGCCATCGTCGCGCCGTACGCGGTGGCGACCAGCGCGAATCCGACCCGGTGGGTGGTGCGAGACATGGCGCCGAGTCTGGTCCGGGAACCATCCCTCTCCAATATAAAAACCGGATGGGTTTATCTGTCTGTGAGATGATTGGCCGGTGGAGATCCGCCGGATCGAGGTCTTCCTCGCCGTCGCCGAGGAACGCAGCTTCACCCGGGCCGCCGAGCGGCTCCGGGTCGCCCAGTCGGCCGTCTCCACCGCCGTACGCGTACTCGAACGCGAACTCGGCGCGACACTGTTCGCCCGGACCACCCAACGGGTCGAGCTGACCGAGGCCGGACGGGCCCTGCTGCCCGAGGCGGTCCGGATCCTCGCGGCCGTCGAGGCGGCCCGGGAGGTGGTCACCCAGGCCGGGCAGGGACTGCGCGGTCGGCTGCGCCTCGGCATCCTCTACGGCCTGACCCCGGGTCGGGTGCGCGAGGCGCTGGCCGCCTTCCGGGCCGAGTTTCCGCTGGTGGAAATGTGGCTGACCGCGCCGGGCACCGGCGGCTCCCTCGATCATCTGGAACGCCTCCGGGACGGCTCCCTGGAACTGGCGGTCGTGATCACCCACGGCTCGGTGCCGGGCATCCGCCGCCAGGTGCTGGCCACCGACGAGGTCGTGCTGGCCTGCACCCCAGACCATCCGCTGGCCGGTCGGGACGGCGTCGACCTCACCGAGGTGGTCGAGGAGCCGTTCATCGAGTTCCCGCCGGGTTGGGGCGTCCGGAACGCGGTCGACCAGGCGTTCGTCTCGGCCGGCGTCCAGCAGCGGCGGATCACCGTCCAGATGAACGACCTCTCCACCATCCTGGACCTGGTCCGGCTCCGGCTCGGCGTCGCCTTCGTCCCCCGGTCCATCGCCGACCAGACCGCCGACCTGCGTTTCCTCCGGATCCGGACGAACCGGCCGACGTACCAGATCGCCATCGCCACCGCCGTCGACCGCCCGCTCGGCCCGGTCGCCCGACAGTTCCTCCGGATCGCCGGGGCGGTGTCCCCCGATGCACCGGGCCGAGCGCGGTGACCCGGGAGCGTGCGGTGCACCGGGCCGACCGCGGTGGCCGGGGCGTGCGGGCGACGGACCTCATGGACAGGATGTGCCAGGCATGCCGTACTACCTGCTGATCTTCGGACCGCTGTACCGGGACCGGCTCCGCGCGGCGTTGGCGGAGTTGGTGTCCCGGCCCATTGACGAGGTCAGCATCGCCGACGAGGGCGTTGTGGGCCGGGACTGGTCGGCGGCGGTCCTCTGCACCGTCTGGCCGGTCGCCGGTGAACCGGACTGGCAGCTGGAGATCTACCTCGCCGAGCGGGTCACCACGCACAGCGAGGCAGCGGTCGCGGCATGGCTGGCCCAGCAACTCCGCACGGTGGTGCTCTATCCGGGACAGGAGCTGCGGCCGAGCGCGTACTGGTTGGTCGGTCCGGACGGCCGGCACATCCGGGCCCGGCTCTACGACGACGGCTGGGAGAACGGGGACGGTGACCAGGATGAACCGGTGTACCGGATCGACGCGGTCGAACATCCGGTGGCGGAACTTCCGGACCTGCCCTTCGCGGCGATACCCGAGGTGATCCGGGACCACCGGATGCCCACCCCGGTCACCGACCGGCTCCGGACGCAGCTGCGGCCCTGGCTACCGGCGGAGGTGGACGGCGTCGACGTACCGGCGGTGGCGGAGGTGACGTGGCGGGTCTGGAACCGGCTCGGCGCCTGGGAGGGCCTGGTCGCCCGGATGACCGACGGCTGGCCACCGGACGGCTGGTATCCGGCGGAGCACTACCGGGAGGACCTCGAACTCCGGGACGAGCTGGCCCGGGCCGACCGGGAGTTGCCGGAGCCGGTCCGGGCACCGTTCGCGGCGGCCCTCGCCGACCTCGACCGACGGTTCGTCACCCGCACCGGGGACGACGGGGGCGCCGCCCTGTCGACGGAGCTGGGTGCGGCGCACCCCGTACCCGTCGAACGTGACCGGTGGTGGTGGCGACGGGTTCCGTACCCGGCGCCCTGGCAGCGGCAACCGGCCCGGAACCGGTCCTGACCCGCAACCGGTTCCGCCAGTTCCGCCGCCGTCCCGACCGGGCGGGCGGACGGACGGACGGACGGTCAGCTGGTTCGCGTCTCCTTGGCCCGGAGCGCCTGCTTGACGGCCTCCTCCACCCGGGCGTCCTCGCGCCGCGCCCGGCGCACCCGGTTGCGACGCCGCAGGAGGATCACCCCGACGACAACCGCGATCAGTACGACGACCAGCAGCAGCAACGTCCAGGAGACGGCCCAGCCGTGGGTGGTGGCCCGGACCTCCGGGAGCGGGGTGATCGACCCCGACGCGTCGGTGAGCAGGGGCGTCAGGGTCGCGGTCGCGGCCAGCCGGACCGCCGGGTTCACCCCGTGCACCGGCACGCTCACCTGCCAGCTCTCCCCCGGCAGCAGTTCGGGCGCGGCGGGGACCTCGCCGGCGCCGGTCCGCAGCCAGCCGAACGGGCCGGAGACCGACACGGCCTGCTGACTCGACAGGGTGGTGTTGCCGGTGTTGTGGATCGTGTACCGGACGGTGGCGTCGCCCCTGCCGAACGGGTTGCCGGTGCCGGCGTACGCCACGTGCAGGTCCTCGACGGTGAGGCGCGGGGTCAGCTCGCCACCGACCCGCAGCTTGATCCGGATCCCGAGGCGGCGGTCCACGTTGATGCCCGCGGCCTGGTCGGGTTGGGTCAACGAGGTGAGGATGCCGCCGACGTGGTCGCCGGGGGTGGCGTTGGTCGGGACCGTGACGGTGAAGGGGACCTGGGCGGTCTTGCCGGGCTGGACCGTGACGCTGCCCTGGTCGGCGTGCACCCAGGCGCCGACCGCGACCGACTTCTGGTCCTTGGTGACCAGGTCGAGCTGGCCCGCGTCGGTGGTGAAGCCGTCGGCGGCGTACACGGTGAGGTTCAGCGGCACGGGGCCGCGGTTGACGACGACCATCGCGTCCTCGACGGTGCCGCCGGGGTTGACGGAGTAGCTGTAGCTGGACCGGGACGCGCCGTAGCTGTTGGAGGCCGTACGGACCGCCCAGCCGACGTCGCCGTCCTCCGCGTGGGCGGGCCCGATCCCGACGCCGACCGCCGTGGCGGCGGTGAGCAGGGACAGGGTGGTGGTACGGAGCACCGTGGCGATCCGGGTCTTCCAGCGCGTGGTGGGCGCGTGCATCTCGGTTCCTTGCGTGATCTTGGGAAGGGTCGGAGCGGTGGTGGGGCAGGCGCCCGAAGGCACCTGCCCCACCGGGTGGCACAGATCCGCGTCAGCCGCTCAGCTGCTCAGCTGCTCAGCGCGGTGATCGTCAGGGTGGCGCGGTAGCTACCCTTCTCGATCTCGGTCGGGAACTTCAGGTCCAGGTCGGCACCGAGCTTGGCGCCGCCCTTGGCGTGGCCCTGCGCGGCCGCGGCGAGCGCGCTCGCGACCGAGAGGCCCTTGCCCTGGTCGTCGTAGGCCGAGAGGACCGGCGCACCGGCCTCGGCACCGGCCCCGCCGTCCAGCAGGTACGGCGTCCAACCGAGGTAGGTGCTGGAGAGGGTCTTGGCTCCGTCGGTGAAGTCGCCGACGCTGGCCGAGATCGACCACGGGGCGAGCGAGCGGCGGCTGTCGGTCACCAGGATCGGGTTGATCTTGCCGGTGGCCTCGAAGAACTCGCCGTTGTGCTCGCTGGCGGTGCCGAGGTCGACCAGGCCGTTGTAGCCGTCGATCGTCCAGCCGAACTCACCGGGCGCGGCGTTCGGCACGTTGACCTGGATGTCCTGGCCGTCGCCGTGGTACGGGTGCACCGTCACCTTGTCGACGATCGAGCCGACCGGCTGACCGTCGGGGGTGTTGACGCAGGAGAGGCCCTTCTCGACGGCGGCGTTCGGCGCCGCGCAGGTGCCACTGCGGATGTTCTCGACGACCAGCTTGTCGGACTTGACGCCCACCTTGACGTAGCTACGGACGTGCTCCTGGTTCTGCGCGGAGTTGAACCAGTAGTTGTCCGGGTTCAGCGGGTCCGGGCCGAGGCCCTCGACACCGGTACCGGAGTTGTCCGGCTTCTTGATGTCGTAGTACTTCGAACCGGAGGCCGAGTTCGCCGTCACGTAGATGACGCCACCCGGGCCGGGGAAGACCTCGTCGGCGCCCGGCTGCTCGTCCGGGTTCTCCTTCTGGCCGTTCTTGATCGAGTAGCTGCGGGTGTAGACGTGGTCGTGGCCCTGCAGTACCAGGTCGACGCCGAGGTCGGAGAAGGCGGTGGTGAAGTCCTTCCGCCGCTGCTTGTTGTCCCCGTCAGTGGAGTGGCTGGCCGCCGAGTAGATCGCGTGGTGGTAGACCAGCACCGTCCACTTCGCCTCGGCGCCGTGCTTCTTCACGACGTCGGTGACGTACGCGACGTGCGCCTTGTCGCCACCCAGCGAGCCGTCGGTCGGGTTGACGTAGCTGTTGCTGTTCAGGTCGATGAACAGCGTGTCCTTGTAGATGTACCAGAAGTCACCGCCGGACCGGGTCGCCGAGTCGCCGTTGTAGTACTGGCTCGACCGGTCCGTGTTCGGGGTGAAGTGGTGCTGCTCCCAGGACTTGCCGCCGACGTCGTGGTTACCGATGGTCGCCGCAACCGGGTACTGCCGCAGCTGGTCGGGGGCGAGGAACGCGTCCCACTGGGCCTCGTTGTTCGCGGACTCGACGTGGTCACCACCGGAGACCAGCAGCTCGATGTCCGGGTTCGCGGTGGTGGCGTAGCGCAGGGTCTCCGCCCAGCCGGCCTGGTCCTTCGCGATGTCGCCGGACGAGCCGATCTGCGGGTCGCCGAAGAACAGGAAGTCGTAGTCGCCCTCGAAGTCGTGGGTCTTGAACGAGTACGCCGTGGACCAGTTGCCCTCGCCACCGACCCGGTAGGAGTACGCCGTGTTCTCCCGCAGGTTGGTGAGGGTGGCGTGCCGGTTGAAGCCGGTGGTGGAGGTGTTCGCCGCACCGACGGCGTCGAAGGTGATCGCGTCTGCCGGGAACTCGCCGTTCACGATCGAGGAGGTCGGGGCGAGCTGGACCTTCTGCGCGATGTCGGCCGAGGTGTACCAGGTCACGATGCGCTGGGTCTCGTCGGCGCCCACGCCGAGGACGATGCCGGTGAACGTGGCGGGCTCGGCGGCGAAGGCGGTGGCCGACAGACCACTGCCGAGGGCCAGGGACAGGCCCAGGAATCCCGCACTGGCTCCGACGGCGATGCGGCGCCGCGTGAGCCCGGGGGTCCGCATTGAGTCACTCAATGCCATCGACTTTGTTCCCTCTTCCGATAAAGAGATATGGAAAAGCTTTCCCATTTTGCGGAGAAGCGTTCTCAACCTTTCGCCGCATGATGAACCCGCCATGAACGCGATCTTGCGGCCGGTTGCACTTCACGCAATTCCTGCGGCGTTCTCAGGCGCCGACCAGGCGTTGCACGAACCAGACCAGCCCCATAACGGACACCCCTGCGGAAACAACGCCGGTGGCCCAGGTGCCGAGTTTCGGCGAACGGCGGCGCAATACGAACAACAACGGGAAGACAATCGCGATGATCGCCAACTGAACGGTCTCGATGCCGATGTTGAACACCAGAAGGGACCAAAGCAGGGTCCAGGACCACGCCTCGTTGATCCCGAGCGCGCCCGCGAAGCCCAGGCCGTGCACCAGACCGAAGCAGAACACCACTCCGAGCCGGATCCAGCCGGCCCGGTCCAGGCTGAGGTGGCCACCCCCAACCGGCTCCAGGTCGGCGGCGTGGTCGCCGCGCCGCCAGACCCGCCACAGGTGCCAGCCGGCGACCACCGCGATGGAGAGCGCGATGATCGGCTCCACCACCG
Organism: Plantactinospora sp. B5E13; assembly: GCF_039871775.1. Taxonomy (NCBI): domain Bacteria; kingdom Bacillati; phylum Actinomycetota; class Actinomycetes; order Micromonosporales; family Micromonosporaceae; genus Plantactinospora; species Plantactinospora sp. B5E13. The sequence continues at coordinate 115,946 of NZ_JBDPLT010000017.1, read as the reverse complement.
CACCGGGTACGTCGACCAGCCCGAGCGCGGCAAGCATGAAGGTCACCGAGTGGGCGAGGGTGAAGCTGGTGGCGGCCAGCACGATCTCCCGCAGCCGCCGGGAGCCGACGATCAGCGCCAGCAGGAACAGGATGTGGTCGATCCCGGTCAGCAGATGCTCGCCGCCCAGTCGGAAGAACTCCCAGAACCGCTCGTACCACGCCTGGGCGGTGGAGAAGGACGGATGCTCGGCGTCGATCGCGGCGCTGCCGGAGTGGCCGTCGAGTTGGTAGGTGACGATCGTCTTGGTGCCCTTGACATAGCCCTCGGCGTCGGGGAACAGCCCGCTGCGCACCTCGTGCGAGTCACCCCCGGCCGGACAGGCCCAGTCGAGCAGCAGGTCGGTGTAGGGGACGCCGTCCCGTTGGCCGATCGTGAAGTCACCGACCCGAGTCGGCGTACACACGGTGCCGGCCGAGGCGACCGAGAAGCGCTCGGTGACGTACCGGACAGCCGTCTCCGCGTGGGTGTTCAGCGCCGCAGCCGCCGCGACGGCGTCGTCGGCGTCGAACGCGGCGGTGCCGGCCCGGAAGAGCGGGTCGTCGTCCTCGTAGTCGGCGGCCGAGACGACAAAGAGGTCGTATTCGAGTTCCAGCTTCGTACGAATGTGATCCTCGTCGCCTCCGGTCACATCGACGTAAACGGTCGACGTGAAGCCGTGGGCATAGGCCGGAGTGGCGCCCAGAAAAGCGACCACTGCGGCGGCGATTCCGACGATGATGCCGATAACGGCACGACGAACGCGCGGTAACATTGCGGCTCCTTCGATTCAGCCAGTGCACGTTGCACGTCCCGGGTGAACAGCAACCCGACCGTCGGCGAACCGCTGGAGAACAAAGGTCCGGGACGGCACCCGGCGTATGGAGTGCACTCCGAACTGGGATAGGAATACGGAGAGCCACGCATGCTTTCCGCACCACCCGAGAGGACGACCACTTGCGCCCCCCGCTTCGGGCCGTCGCCGTACTGGCGGCGACCGCCGTGCTGATCACCGGCTGCGGCTCCGGTGACGACTGGTCCCGGCCGCATGCCAAGCCCAGCGCCGTCGGCACGCTCGGCCCGGGATTCGTCCACCCCACCACCAGACCGACCCCGGAGGCGACGGTCACGCCCCAACCCGGCTCCTGGAACGGGGTCCACCCGTCGAAGGACTACCGGGTGGTGCTGCTGACCACGGGTGACGACGCCCCGACGAAGGCCGTCGTGACGGCGGTCAACGACTGGGCCGAGGACGAGAAGGTCGACCTCCGGACGGTGGTCGCCAAGGATGACCAGGACCTGGTGCCCAGCATCACCCGGGCCATCGACATGCGGCCGGACCTGATCGTCAGCGCGGGCAACAACCTGGTCGACCCCCTCGCGCTGGTCACCGCGAGCCACCTGGCGCAGCAGTTCCTCGTGGTCGGGGCGGAACTGGCCGAGCCGACCCACAACGTCACGGCGGTCGACTGGTCCGGCGCGTCGTTCCGGGGTGAGGGGCTCGGCATGTCCTCGACCTACGACCCCGCCTCGTTCACCGCCGAGCGCTGTGCCGACGCGATCAGGGCGGGCGTCGCGGCCGTACTCAACGACCTGACCGGGATCGTGGTCTGGCTCGGCTGAGCGACTGCTGTCGGTGGGTCGGATAGTCCGTGTAACCGCTGGCGCCGCCGGTGTAGAAGGTCGCCGTGTCCGGTTCGGTCTCCGGCAGGTCGTCGCGCCAGCGCCGCACGAGGTCGGGATTGGCGATCGCCGGACGGCCGACCGCGACCGCGTCAGCCACACCCTCCGCGACGAGTGCCGCCGCCCGGTCCCTGGTGCTCGTCGTCGAGAATCCCGTGTTCGCGACGAGTGGTACGCCGGCCCGCGCCCGTAACTGTTGGACGATCGCAGCGGCGGGCCGAGGGTGCACGACGTTGAGATAGCCGAGACGCAGTGGTGCGAGCCCGTCGGCGAGGGCGCCGTACGTCGCGTGCAGGTCCACCGGGTCGGGCTCCAGGGCGTCCTGGATATTGAGTCCGGGCGACAGCCGGATCCCGACCCGGGAGCCGCCGATCTGCCGGGCCACCGCCGAGACGACCTCGATGACAAACGTGCCCGGGCCAGTGGTCCACCGCCGTACCCGTCGGTGCGGCGGTTCGACCAGGCCGGGTACCCGGGTCCGGCGCGTGGTTTCCGATTCGGTTGCCATGAGAGTTCGGACCTTCGCGATGTTCGACGGGCTCGACGCGACCGCCGGCCACGCGAGAAGGCGCGACCGCCGGCCACGCGAGAAGGCGCGACCGCCGGCCACGCGAGAAGGCGCGACCGCCGGCCACGCGAGAAGGCGCGACCGCCGGCCACGGAAGGAGCCGGGTGGCCCCGGGGTCAGTCGGCCCTACCGAGCCGCTCCAGCAGGGTGGCGGCCAGTCGGGCCGACGAGGCGGGGTTCTGCCCCGTGATCAGGTTGCGGTCGACGACCACGTACGGCGCCCAGGCGGCGCCCTCGCTGAACTGCACACCGAGCGCGACGAGGCGGTCCTGGAGCACCCACCTGGCCCGGTCGGCGAGACCTGCCTGGGTCTCCTCGATCCGGGTGAAACCGGTCACCCGGTAGCCGCGCAGCGGCGACCCGCCGTCCGGCGTCCCGGTCGCCAGCAGCGCCGCCACCCCGTGACAGACCAGCGCCAACGGCCGGCCGGAAGTCAGGGTCTCGGTGATCACCCGGGCCGAGTCGGCGTCGCCGGACAGGTCCTCCATCGGACCGTGGCCGCCCGGGTAGAAGACCGCCACGTAGTCGGCGGGGTCGACGTCGGCCAGGTTGATCGGCCGGTGCAGCGCCTCCGTCTCGTCGAGCAGTGCGACGACCGCGTCCGCGCCCTGCTGCCCGCCGTTGCGGTCGGGGGTCAGGCTGGCCCGGTCGACGGTGGGGACGACACCGCCCGGGGTGGCGACCACCACCTCGTATCCGGCGCCGGTGAGCGCCTGGTACGGGGCGGCGAACTCCTCGCCCCAGAAGCCGGTGGGATGCCGATGCCCGTCGGCCAGCGTCCAGTGGTCGGCGCCGGTCATCACAAACAGGATTTTCGCCATGTCGTGTACTCCGTCGGTCGGTTCCGGCCGGGGTGGCCGGAGGGTTCCTGACCAGCGGCGCAGGTACGCGTACGCCGGTCTGACGGTCCCGACGGTAGGCCGGCGCCCCCTCGGCAAACCAATAGGATTACTGGCGTGGACCCAAGGAATTCCGATGGCTCTGCGGGCCGCCGGCCGCTCGATCTGACCCAGTTGCGGACCTTCCTGGCGGTCTACCGGGCCGGCTCGCTGACCGAGGCGGCCCGCCGGCTCGGGCTGGCCCAGCCGACCGTGACCGGTCAGATCCGCTCGCTCGAACAGCAGCTCGACCACCAGCTGTTCGAACGGCTGCCGCGCGGCGTGGCCCCCACCGCCGTCGCACACGACCTGGCCGCCCGGATCTCGGCGCCGATGGACCAGCTCGCCCTGGTGGCGGACCGGACCACCACGGCACCGGCCGAGCCCGTGCACCTGGGTGGCCCGGCCGAGCTGCTGGCCGTCCGAGTGCTGCCGGTCCTCGCTCCGCTGGTCGCCCGGGGCGTACGGATACGGGTCAGCGCCGGGCTCGCCGACGACCTGCTCGACGGTCTCCGCGCCCGTCGGCTCGACCTCGTCCTGTCCGCGATCCGTCCGCGTGGGCGCTCGGTCGTCGCCACTCCACTGATGGACGAGGAGTTCGTGCTGGTGGCCGCCCCGACCTGGGCTGCCCGGATCGGCCCGCTGGCCGCCGACGATCCGGCGCCGCTGGACGACGTACCACTGATCGCCTACGCCGAGGATCTGCCGATCCTCCGCCGCTACTGGCGACACGTGTTTCGCAACCGGCTGACCAGCCCGCCCGCGCTGGTGGTCCCGGACCTGCGCGGCGTACTGGCCGCCACCGTGGCGGGTGCCGGGGTCACGGTCCTGCCGCGGTACCTCTGTGTCGAGGAACTGCGCACCGGGGCCCTGGTCCCGCTCCTCGAACCCGAGGAGCCGCCGATCAACACCGGCTTCATTGTCGAACGTGCCAACTCCGTACCCGATCCGGCGGCGACCCGGGTCCGGGACGTCATCCTCCGGGCCGCCCGCGCCTGGTAGTCGCCGCTCCGCCCGCAGGTCCGGCCGCTGCACCCGCACCGGCGGGGCAACACTATCGTCAGTGCGTACCGGTTGAACCGGTACGCGCGACGAGCGGCCGCCCGGCCGGCCCCGCCGCACATGAGGCGCCACCGTTCGGCCCGGTCCCGCCCGGATCGCGAGGCTGGCGGTGGCGCCGTCCCAGCGCTCAACCAGAGGTGTCTTGTGTTCACTCGTGACGAACTGAACGTGGACGGGGTCCACATCGAACGGGCCCGGCCCGACAGCGAGCCGACGGCGCCGCCGATCGTCTTCATCCACGGCGGCAGCCACGGCACCTGGCTCTGGGACAACTGGCTGCCGTACTTCGCCGCCACCGGCCGGACCTGTCTCGCGTTCAGCTGGTTCAACCACAACGGGTCGCGGAAGCTGCCGGAGGAGCAGTTCCTGGCCCGGTCCATCGCGGCCGTCACCGAGGAACTGGAGATCGTGGCCGGACAGGCCGGACAACCACCGGTGCTGGTCGCGCACAGCATGGGCGCCCTGGCGGCGCCAGCTACTTCGGCGCCGACTACCTGGCCCTCAACGACCGCGGGCACAGCATGATCCTCGAGCCCCGGTGGCGGGAGACCGCCGGGCGCATCCGGTCCTGGCTCGACCGGGCGACCTGGTAGCCCCGTCCCGGCCGCACGGCAGATTTTCCGGCCCCGACACCCCCGGTGTCGGGGCCGGACCCGTCTGCCGGCGTTGCCGCCGGCACCTGCGATGCGGTACGACGGGAGGAGTGCCCCGGACCGGACGGGTGCGGTCCCCGGCGACAGCACCCGGGCAACCACGCTCCGGAAGATCTCCGGAACTTTCGGCGGCACCACCCCGGATCCGTCCCCCGGAGTCTCGGCGCTCCGACCCCGGGTCCGACCCGGCTCCGCACGACTGCTGACCAGGTCAGCTGCCACTCAGGACAAATTCCGAGGCCAGGGCCGGGTTTCCACAACGTTTCCGATAGTTGTTGACAAGGCAACGAGGCGAAGCCAATACTGTCGCCATCGACGGCTCTCAATCACCGCCGATACCACCCACCGCGACCTACTCCTCCGGTCGTCGAGCAGGGCGACCGGCCCCACCACCACCGCGCGGTACGACGCCGACATCCGGCGGTCGCCCCGGCCACCGGCAGCCCCTCGGCGGGTCGCCCGCGCTGCTGGCCCCGGCCAGCCGTCACGAGGAGGAAGGCAGTACATGAACGCACCCCCCGTCCAGTCCAGCGGACGCAGACGCGGACGCCTCAGGATGCTCATCGGCAGTGCCTGCGCCATCGCGCTGGTCACCGCCGGCATGACCACGCTCGTGAGCAGCCCCGCCCAGGCCGAGGCCGACCGGCAGGTCTGCTCGAACACCACCGGCAACCACAACGGGTTCTACTTCTCGTTCTGGAAAGACAGCGGCGACGCCTGCATGGTGCTGCGCGAGAACGGCCGGTACTCCAGCTCGTGGAGCAGGAGCACCAACAACTGGGTCGGCGGCAAGGGCTGGGCCACCGGTAGCCGCCGGACGGTCAGCTACTCGGGCACCTACAACCCGGGTAACAACAACACCTACCTCGCCCTGTACGGATGGACGCGGAACCCGCTCATCGAGTACTACGTCGTCGAGAACTTCGGCAACTACAACCCGAGCAGCGGCGCCCAGCAGTTCGGCACGGTGACCACCGACGGCGGCACCTACAACATCCTGCGCAGCCAGCGGGTCAACCAGCCGTCGATCGACGGCACCGCCACGTTCTACCAGTTCTGGAGCGTCCGCCAGTCGAAGCGGAGCAGTGGCACCATCACCCTCGCCAACCACTTCGACGCCTGGGCCCGCGCCGGCCTGAACCTCGGCAGCAGCTGGGCCTACCAGGTCATGGCGACCGAGGGCTACCAGAGCCAGGGAAGCTCCGACATCACCGTCCGCGAGGGCAGCGGCGGCGGCAACCCCAACCCGAACCCGACCACCACGCCGCCCGGCAACGGTGGCGGTAGCTGCTCGGTCAGCGTGAGCCGCGCCGAGGACTGGAGCGACCGGTTCAACACGACCTTCTCGGTCAGCGGCACCAACAACTGGGTCGTCACCATCCGCACCAACGGCGGCCAGAGCCTGCAGAACAGCTGGAACGCGTCGATCAGCGGCACCAGCGGCACGCTCACCGCACGCCCGAACGGCAACGGCAACAACTTCGGCATCACGCTCTACAAGAACGGCAACAACACCACACCAACGGCGACCTGCGCGTCCGGCTGACCTGACGCGTGCGGTGGGGTGCCGACGACAACCGGCACCCCACCCACCAGCGGTGGACCACGGTCATCCGGCGGAACCCTCCCTCACGGGACAACGGTTCCGCCGGATGACCGTTGTCTTCGGCGCGGTTCACCGACCTCGGTGCGGTTCACCGACCTCGGTGCGGTTCACCGACCTCGGTGCGGTTCACCGACTCCGGTACGGCGACGACGTACGATGCTCGACAGTGCTGGTTCGCCCCGTCTTCCGAGTCGGGGCGTCGTAAGAGGGAACCCGGTGCGAGTCCGGGACTGCCCCGCAGCGGTGAGTGGGAACGACCGCCGTCATCGAGCACTGGACCCCGTACGGGGTCTGGGAAGCGACGGCCAGTAGGAGACCGGTACGCCGGTCGCGCCCACGAGTCCGAAGACCTGCCCGCACCGCGTACACCGAGGGTGTGCGCCGCCGACGGCCTCTCGGGAGGGCCAGGGCGGAAGCGCGCCTGGCGTGCCCTTCCCCCGTGCCCGTGCCGAGCGACCGTCGGGCACTTCGAGGGAGGGAATCCTTTGTGACCACCGGATTCGGACAGAGCACCGTGCTCGGCTACCCGCGCATCGGCGGGAACCGCGAACTCAAGAGAGCCGTCGAGGCGTACTGGGCGGGCCGGATCGACGCCGCCGCGCTGGAGCGCACCGCGGCCGGGCTGCGTGCCGAGGTCTGGCAGACGCTGCGTGACGCGCGCCTCGACTCGATCCCGTCCAACACGTTCTCCTACTACGACCACGTGCTCGACACCGCGGTGGCGGTCGGCGCGGTGCCGGACCGGTTCGCCCGGCTCGGACTGGGCGAGCTGGACACGTACTTCGCGATGGCTCGTGGGGTGGCGGCCGAGCCGGCGCTGGAGCTGACCAAGTGGTTCGACACGAACTACCACTACCTCGTGCCGGAGATCGGCCCGGAGACCGTCTTCGCGGCGAACCCGGCAAAGGCGCTGGCCGAGTACGCCGAAGCCCGGGAGCTGGGAATACGAACCCGGCCCGTACTGGTCGGGCCGGCCACGTTCCTGCTGCTCGCCAAGCCCACCGCCCCGGACGGTGACCCGTTCGACCGGCTCGACGACCTGGTCGGGACGTACGCCGAGATCCTGCGGGTGCTGGCCGGGGCCGGCGTCGAGTGGGTGCAGCTCGACGAGCCCGGCTACGTCGCCGACCGCAGCCCGGCCGAGATCAGCGCGCTGCGCGACGCCTACACCCGACTCTGCGCCGCGCCACACCGACCGAAGATCTTCGTCGCCAGCTACTTCGGCGAACTCGGCGACGCGTTGCCCGCCCTGCTCGACACGCCGGTCGAGGCGATCGGCCTGGACCTGGTCGCCGGCGGCCCCGGCAACCTGACCAGGCTCGCCGGTGCCGGCCCGCTGCGCGGCCGGACGATCGTCGCCGGACTCGTCGACGGCCGCAACATCTGGCGTACCGACCTGCGGGCCGCGATCACCGCCGGCGCTGTCGTCACCGGACTCGCCGACCACGTCGCCGTCGCCACCTCGTGCTCGCTGCTGCACGTGCCGGTGGACCTCGCCACCGAGACGGCACTCGACCCCGACCTGCGCCGGCGACTCGCCTTCGCCCGGCAGAAGGTCGACGAGGTGGTGCTGCTCAGCCGCGCGCTGCGCGACGGCACCACCCTGCTGCCCGAGCCGCTGCCGGCCGTTCCGGCCGAATGGCGCGACAACACGGTACGGTCGCGGCTGGCCACCCTGACCCCGGCGGACCGGCGACGTGGCCCGTACCCGGAGCGGGCTGCCGCCCAGCAGGCCCGGCTCGCGCTGCCGCCGCTGCCGACCACCACCATCGGCTCGTTTCCGCAGACCGACGAGTTGCGTCGGGCCCGCGCCGAGTTCCGGGCCGGCCGGCTCGACGAGGCCGGTTACCGCCAGCGGATGCGTACCGAGGTCGAACAGGTGATCCGGCTGCAGGAACGGCTGGGCCTGGACGTGCTGGTACACGGCGAGCCGGAACGCAACGACATGGTCCAGTACTTCGGCGAGCAACTGGCCGGGTTCGCCGCCACCGAGCACGGTTGGGTGCAGTCGTACGGCTCGCGCTGCGTCCGCCCGCCGATCATCCACGCCGACGTGGCCCGCCGGGCTCCGATGACGGTCGAGTGGTCCCGGTACGCCCAGTCGTTGACCGAGCAGCCGGTCAAGGGCATGCTCACCGGCCCGGTCACCATCCTGGCCTGGTCGTTCGTCCGTACCGACCAGCCGCTCGCCGACACCGCCGACCAGGTCGCCCTCGCCCTGCGCGACGAGTGTCACGACCTCGAGGCCGCCGGAATCGGGGTGATCCAGGTCGACGAGCCCGCGCTGCGGGAGACGCTGCCGCTGCGGGCTGCGGACCAGAAGGCGTACCTGGACTGGGCGGTCGGCGCGTTCCGGCTGGCCACCAGCGGTGTCGCCGACGACACGCAGATCCACACCCACCTCTGCTACAGCGAGTTCGGGGAGGTCATCACCGCCATCGACGCCCTGGACGCGGACGTCACCAGCATCGAGGCGTCCCGGTCGAAGATGGAGGTGCTCGACGACCTGGCGGCGGTCGGCTACTCCCGGGGCGTGGGTCCGGGCGTCTGGGACATTCACTCACCGCGGGTGCCGTCGCCCGACGAGGTGGTCGACGCCCTACGCCGGGCGGTCGCCGCCGTGCCCGCGCAGCGACTGTGGGTGAACCCGGACTGCGGCCTCAAGACCCGTGGTTATCCCGAGGTCGAGGCGTCACTGCGACACCTGGTCGCCGCCGCACGCGAGGTACGCGCCGGTTGAGGCGTCGGGTGGGGGCATCGCCGCGCGGTGCCCCCACCCGGCCTTTCGGCGTGGGGCTCACATCACGTAGGTGAGACTCGCCCAGAAGACGAGGACGGAGGCGGCGAGCAGGCCACCGAGGGTGCTGCCCATGAAGGCGAGTGCCGGGGCGGTCCGGAGCCGGGTCCGCGCCACCAGGTAGACGCCGACGGCTCCGATGAAGGCGATGACCGCGAGGTAGAGCACCAGCAGGAAACTGGCGGTGACCACGGCCGCCGCGCCGACGGCGGCCAGCACCGCCCGCCGTCGGCCGAGGTCACGCTGCAGGACCAGGTAGGCGAGCGCGCCGCTGGACAGGGCGACAACGCCCAGCACGGCGGGCAGCGCCAGGTGGGCGAGATAGATCATGAGCGCGAAGAGCACCGCGACGGCCGCCGTCGCACCGGCGGCGGCCCACCCCGCCCGCCGCCGGCCGAGGTCACGCAGCAGACCCAGGTAGGCGACGGCGCCGGCGAAGAGGGCGGTGCCGCCGACAAGGATCACGAGGGACGAGTCCACGGTCTTCCTTCGGCCGGGCGGAGGTTCGTCGGACACCCGGATGGTACGTCGCATCGACCACCACGGTTGCCCGACGACACTCGTCCGGGGGATTCGGCGGGTGACGCCCGGCGCCGGCGGTCAGAAGCCGGCGAGGACCACCTTGCCGATCGTCGTGGAGCTTTCCAGCAGTTCGTGCGCGTGACGCAGGTTCGCCGCGTCGATCGGGCCGAGCTGTGTGGTCAGCGTGGTCCGGATCCGCCCCTCGTCGACCAGTCGCGCCACCTGCTCCAGCAGGTCGTGCTGGGTCGGGTCGGTGGGCAGGAACAGCGGTCGGGTGAACATGAACTCCCAGTGCCAGCCGATGCTCTTGGCCTTGAGCGGTAGCAGTTCCAGGCCCGCCGGCTCGTCGAGGGCGACGATGTGGCCCCGGGGACGGACGATCTCGGCGTACCGCTCGATGTTGCCGGCGGTGAACGGGCTGATCAGGTAGTCCACCCCGGCCGGGGCGACGGCGCGGACCGACTCGACCAGGTCCCGGTGGTCGGCCACGTGGTGCGCGCCGAGGTCGGTGGCCCACTGCCGGGACTCGGGCCGGGACGCGGTGGCGACCACGGTCAGGTCGGTGAGGGTACGGGCGAGCTGGATCGCCATCGATCCGACGCCGCCGGCCCCGCCGAGCACCAGCAGGGTGCCGGTGCTCTGTCGGGTCAGGGCGAACGAGTCGAACAGCGCCTCCCAGGCGGTGATCGCGGTCAGCGGGATCGCCGCCGCCTCGGCGAAGCTGAGGCTCGTCGGCTTGTGCCCCACCACGTGCTCGTCGACGGCGTGGAAGCGGGAGTTGCTGCCCGGTCGGCCGATCGAGCCGGCGTAGTAGACCTCGTCGCCGACCCGGAACCGGGTGACCTCGGACCCGACCGCCACCACCACACCGGCGGCGTCGTAGCCGAGCACCTTGATCTCGTCGCCCGCCGGGGCGACGTTGGCCCGGACCTTGGTGTCGACCGGGTTCACCGACACCGCCTCGACCCGGACCAGCAGGTCGTGCGGGCCGGGTACGGGCACCGGGAGCTCGGTGTCGACGAGACTCTCCGGATCGTTCACAGGAAGGCTGCGGCGGTAGCCGACCGCCGGCATCAGTTCGGTCATACCCGCACGGTATGCCCCGATTGGTGGTTACCGTCAAGGGACAGTAGTTCCCAACGGGTAGTACGGTGGTGGACATGCCCGAGACCTGCGGACCCCGCGACGTGTACGCCGCCGCCTGCCCCTGCCGGGACATGCTCGACCTGCTCGCCAACAAGTGGAGCGCGCTCGCCCTCGGCGCGTTGGAGGAGGGTCCGCGCCGGTTCGGCGCCATCCGGGACCGGCTGGAGGGGATCAGTCCGAAGGTCCTCACCCAGACGCTACGCCGCCTGGAGCAGCACGGTCTGGTCGAACGCACCGTCTATCCGGCGGTCCCGTTGCACGTCGAGTACGCCCTCACCCCGCTCGGCCGGGACGCCTGCGAACCCCTGACCCGGCTGCGGGTGTGGGTGGAGCAGAACATCCACCGCTTCCCCGCCGTCACCGGCTGACCGGGCTGCGGGCGTCCGTCCCGACAGAACGTGGTCCGACGGCCGGTGGCCGCACTGTCCGCCGCCGGCCGGGCCCCCGCTCCTCGACCGACGCCCCGGGCCGACCGCCACCGGCAGGTCCGACGCCGGCGTCTCCACCGGCAGGTCCGACGCCGACGCTGATGCCGGCGTCGACGCTGATGCCGGCGTCGACGCTGATGCCGGCGTCGACGCTGATGCCGGCGTCGACGTCGGCAGCGTCGGACCCGGCCCGGTGAGGGGCGGCGGGTCGGACGAGTCGTTCACCGAGAGCCAGCGCCAGGGCGACGGCGCCGATCAGCGCGCCGATCAGCACCGTGCTGGCCACGCCGTGCCTCGGCAGCGCGAGGCCACCGACAAAGGCGCCACCGGTGATGCCGACGTTGACCGCCGCGGAGACCGTGGCGGCGGCGAGGTCGGAGCGCCCGGGTGCCACCTGCAGCACAAGACCGCCGAGCGTGGCGGTGAAGGCGGCGAACGCCAGCCCGGCGAGCGCTATCAGGCCCACGGCGACCGCCGGTGTCTGACCGAACGTGTAGAGCCCGAGGAGCGCCGCCGACTGCACCGCCACGGTCGCGGTCAGGGCGAGCCACGGGTTGCGGTCCACCGCTGCGCCGATGACCAGGATGCCGAGCACGCTGGCGATGCCGCGCGCCAACAGGATGGCCCCGATCGACGAGGCGGAGAACCCGCTCACCTCGGTGACGAACAGGGCGACATAGGTGTAGGCGGCGATGGCACCGGCGGTCGCCAGCACGGCCACCGTCACCAGCAACCAGAATCGACGGACGTCGGGGGTCGCTCCTCGGGCGGCGTGGCCCTCCTCCGGCCGTCCCGAGGGCAGCAGCGACGCCACCGTGACCAGCACGACCGCACCGAGTCCGGCCACCGCCAGGTACGACGCCCGCCAACCGGCCCGCTCACCCAGCCAGGTGCCGGCCGGAACGCCCAGGGTGAGCGCGACGGTGCCCCCGGCGAACACGACCGAGACCACCCGCCCGCGCAGTCCGGGTCGGAACAGTTCGGCGGCGGCCGGCACGACCACCGCCCAGAACAACGCGTGCGTCGCGGCGGTCGCCATCCTGGCCACCAGCATCAGTGTGAACGTGTCCGCGAAGACCGTGACCGCGTTGCTGACCACAAAGCCGGCCAGGAGCGCCGAGAGCAGCCATCGGCGTGGGACCCGCCGGACCAGCGCGGTCAACGGGACCGAGGCGACCATGACCACCGCGCCGTACACGGTGACCAGCATGCCCACCTGAGACGGTGGCACCGCCAGGTCGCCGGCCATCGGCAGCAGCAACCCGATCGGCAGCGCCTCGGCGGTGGTGTAGAGGAACGTCCCGGCGGACAGGCCGATCAGTGCCCCCACCGCCCGCCAGCGCGGACCCGACCCTGCCATAGTTACCCCCTAAATCGCTTACGATGGCAACATCGTAGTGACGCCCTCCGATCCGGGGCAACTGGTAAAGTGAGTTTTGATGGAAACAGTCGGGGACGTCAGACGGATGCGCCTGGTGGGCGGCAACCCCGCCCTGGACTTCGTCAACACCCGCAGCGGACCGCCTGACGGCCCACCGGACGACGACACGCTCACCGGCTACCCCGAGTTGGTCGCCTGGGGCCGGTACGCGGGCGTCCTCGACACCACAGCCGCAGCGACGCTGGACCGACTGGCCGGCGAGGATCCCGACGCCGCCCAGGCCGTCTTCGCGCGGTCGCTGCGCACCCGCGACCTCCTCGACGAGATCTTCCGGGCACTGGCCGCCGACGGGAACCCGAGCACCTCCGCACTGGCCCGACTACGGGACGACGAAGCGGACGCGCTCGCGCACGCAGAACTCGACCCGGGAACCCCGTACGCCTGGACCTGGCACGACGACCGGACGCTGGTCCGACCGCTACGCCCGGTGGTGCACGCGGCGGTCCAACTCCTCACCACCGGCACCCTGGACCGGATCAAGGGATGCGGCGGCTGCCGCTTCGTCTTCGTCGACGAGAGCAAGAACCGTAGCCGCCGCTGGTGCAGCATGGACGACTGCGGAACCGCCGAGAAGATCCGGCGCTACGTCGCCGCACGGCGCACGCGTACCGCCCGGTGAGCGCGGGTCCCGCCAGCGCGCCGAGTCGACCGTCCCCCGCGCATCCGTGACGCGATGCGAAGTCGGATGATTCGCATTAATCAGCTGATTGGATAATTAGCTCCATAGCATGACCATATGCACAGAGCCGATCCGGAGCCGGAGCGGCCCGACGGCCAGCGGGAGCGTGTGGAGGAGACCGTCCGCCCGCACCGCGAGCCGCCCGCACCGATGCCCCTGCGCCGCGCGATCACCAGTGCCGTCGGCCCGCTGCTCGTCGCGCTGGTCATCGGGACCGGGTTCGTCGCCGCCTATGTCGGCGCCCTGCACCACCCCAGGCCGAAGGACGTGCCGGTCGGCGTGGTGCGCGGCGAGCAGGTCGCAGCGGGCCTGTTGGCCGCCGTACGGACCCAGGGCCGGGAGCTCAAGGCAGTCGAGTACCACAGCCACGCCGACGCCGACCGGGCCCTGGACCGACGTGACGTCTACGCGGTGCTGGCCGGCCAGACGAGAACGCCCGGCCTGACCCTGACCACCGCCAGCGCCGCCGCACCGCTGGCCGGTGAGTTGATCACGCGCACCCTGACGATCGCGGCTGAACGCACCCAGGTGCCGCTCACCGTGACCGACGCCGTACCCGTCGACCCTGACGACCCCCGGGGCGTGGTGCCGTTCTACCTGGCAGTCGGCCTGCTCATCGGCGGTTATTTCGGTGGCATCGCCCTCAGCGGTCAGGCCCTCGGCCCGCCCCGGACCGCCCCGGACTGAGCCGGGCCGAGCCCGGGCTGGCGGGCTCGGCCTGCGCCGAGCCCGCCGCTCCGGTTGCCCCCGTGCCGGACTCCGTCACACCATCAGCGCTGCAGCGTCAACAGCCCTGGCCGGTACGGCAGCAGCCCGTAGTCACCGCCGGAGTTGGGGGACCGTCCCTGGTAGAGCAGCTGCAGGTTGCAGGGGTCGACGGTCATGGTCTGGTCGGCGTTGCTGCGGATCAGTTCGCCGTGGCTGATGTCGTTGGTCCAGGTCGCGCCGCTGTTGGCCTTGCCGGCGAAGGGGTTGCTCTCGGACGCGGCCTGCGGCGTCCACGAACCGCCCAGGCTGGTGGCCGTGAACGAACGGAAGTAGCGCCCGTTCGCGCCGATCGCCTCGACCAGCATGAGGTACCGGTTCTGGCCCTGGAGCTTGTAGACCTGAACACCCTCGAACAGGTTGTTTGTCGAGTCGGTCATGATCGTCGTGTAGTTGGAGCCGAAACTGCCCGGGAAGTTCCCGATGGGCATGCTGGCCCGGTAGATCCGACCGTTGTCCCCGGCGAAGAACAGGTACATGTTCTGGTCGTCACCGATCAACGCCTGGTCGATCGGCCCGGTACCCGAGTTGGAGATACTGCCGGTGAAGAGCGTCTGGTGCGCCGACCAACTGTTCACGTTGGTCGGGTTGGTCGAGGTCCGGTACGAGAAGGCCGGCCCACCCCACTGGTACGCGAGCACCCAGACGTTGCGCGGGGCGAAGTAGAACAGCGACGGCGCGACAGCGGCGAACGGCATCTGGTTCTGGCTGGCCGAACCCATCTGGTTCCAGTTCGAGAACAGGCCGAAGTTCATCGACCCCCACGTCGTACCCGTGTCGTGCGTCGTCGCGTAGACCAACTGCTGACCGTTGTACGGGGCGTGGGTGAAGTCCTTCAACGACACCCACCCCGACCTCGGCTGCGCCAACGCACCCGTCGACGACCAACGGTAGGTCGACGGCAGGTCACACGTGCCGGTCGGCGGTGGCGTCGTCGGTGGCGTGGTCGGGTTGCCCCCGCCGTCGACACGGACGAGTTGCCACTGCTGGTTACTGCCGTTCCAGTCGTCGTACTGCACGATGTTCCCGCCGTCGGCGGTCGAGGCGCCCTGCACCTCCACCACCCGGTTGCTGTTCCGGTTGATCAGCCGGACGTAGCCAACGTCGGAGTCGGCCAGCCGGAACTGCTGGTTCGCCCCGTTGGTGTCGGCCCACTGCACGATGCTGGCGCCGTTGGCGGTCGACCAGTTGTATACGTCCAGCACCTTGCCGGACAGCCGCGACTTCAACCGGTAGTAGCCGCCGCCGGAGTCGACGAACTGCCACTGCTGCTGGTTGCCGTTGTTCCGCGCCCACTGCACGATCCGCGCGCCGTCGTTCGTGGCCAGGTTGTACACGTCCAGCGCCTTGCCACTGTTGCGGTTGACCAGCACGTACCACGCGCTGGTATCGACCGTGGCCGCGGCGGCCGGGGTCGACACCACCGCTGCGGCCGCGCCGGCGACCACCACCGTCATCAGGCCGGCGGCGGCGAACCGCCGCCACCCGCGTCGCCGTGGCGGCGAGGTGATGGACGGAGACCTATCGAGGGCAGACATGATCCTCCTCCAGACCGGGAACCGAACCGCCTGGCCGGAGACGGGCGTACCGGGACGCACGGCCAGGCGCGTGCATCCGAAGTGTTAGCGCTAACAAAGCGTCCGCCACGCCCGGGACGCACGCCTGATCCACGGTCCGGCGATCCGGGCTCGCCCGGTGAGCAACCGGAATCGCCGTCCTTGACCATCGACTGTGAGCGATAACATGTCGTTCGTCAAGTCGTAACTTTCAACGTCGATCCACCGCTGACGCACCACGGCTCGGGACGCGCCCACCCCTCCCGTGGTCATCGAGCGGTCCGCCAGCGATCCGCCGACCCAGATGCGGCGTCGATCGCCGAGCCAGCCGTGTTGTTGGCGCTAACATCGACGTACGCATAATCGGGCCGCCCGCTCGACGGACCGGCGCGGTCGTCGTGGTCGCCGACATCACCGGTGGAGCCCGGTACCAGTTGGTACCGGGCTCCACCGGGGCGCCGCGATCGGGAAACGGGGTTACCCGGTCAGGTCGCGGTGCAGGTCAGCGTCGGGACGGTGTTGCTGCCGTTCCAGGTGCCGAGGAATCCGAACGTGGTGCTGGCCCCGGCGCCGAGTGCGCCGTTGAAGGAGACGTTGGTCGCGGTCACCGCCGAACCACTGGCGCTGATGGTCGCGTTCCAGGACTGGCTGATCGTCTGGCCGTTGGCAAAGCTCCAGGTCACCCGCCAACCGTTGATCGCGGACGAGCCGGCGGTGACCCGTACGTCACCCTGGAAGCCGCCCTGCCACTGGCCGGCGACGGAGTAGGTCGCCGTGCAACCGCCGGCGCCCGGCGGCGGGGTCGTCGGGTTCGGCGGCGGCGCGGTCGGATTCGGGGGTGGGGTGGTGGGTGCTGGCGTGGTCGGTGGCGGCCAGCCGGGTCCGCCGGGCGGCCAGCCGATGAGGCCGCCACGGTACTGCCCGGCGGTGACGGTCATGAGTCGGGTGGCTCCCGCGATGCTGCCCCCGCTGGTGGCCATGCCGCCGATCGTCGAGCCGGAGAGGCTGCCGCCCAGGTAGACCTCGTAGGTCTGCCCGTGCTGGATCCGGTTGGAGGAGAAGACCACCTCCCGGAAGTTCTTCGGGGCGCGGTAGGAGGCGAGCACCTGGCCGCCGGAGACCAGGTGGAGCAGGGCATTGGCCGGCTGGCCGCTGGACAGCTGGGGGGCCACCCAGCCCTGACCCGAGGTCGGCGGCAGGCTCAGCACCGCCATCGAGGTCGATCCCGCCCCGAGCACCGTGCCGCCGGTGAAGTGGACCGGACCGTTCGAGTCGATCGCACCCTCGCCGGGGCTGCCGGTGCTCGGCCCGCTGACCACGACCGTGCCACCGGCGAAGGTCACCGAGCCGTTCGAGTCGATGCCGTCGATGGTGGAGTTGACCACGGTCGTCCCGCCGGTGAAGCGGACGAACGCGTTCGGCGCCACGTCGAAGTCGCCGTACCCGTCCTCGGCGGCGTTGATCGCGTCGTCCCGGGCGGTGACGTTGACGGTGCCTCCGCCGATGGTGACCTGCCGGCTCTCGATCCCCTCCAGGGAGTTGGTGACGGTGACGCTGCCGCCGGAGATGTTGACGGTGTTCTCGCCCTTGACGGCGTCGTCACCCGCGTTCACCCGCACGGTGCCGTTCGTGATGGCTAGCCGGCCCCGGTCGACCTCGGTGTCGTCGGACTTGATGCCGTCGCCGCCGGCGGTCACGTCGACGCTTCCCCCGGCGATGTCGAGGAAGTCCTTGCCCCGGATGCCGTCGTCGGCCGCGTTCACCGTGATCGTCCCCGACTCGATGACCAGCCCGTCCTTGCTGGTGATGCCGTCGTACGCGTTGCCCCGTACGGCCAGCGCCCCGGTTCCCGTGATCCGCAGGTCGGCGGTGCTGAACAGGGCGGCGTTCGGTTCGTCCGTGCTCGGGTCCGGATAGACGTAGCTGGCCGCGTCGGTGAGTCGGCTGGTGGTGCCGGCGGCGAGTGTGATCACGACCTGGTCGGCGTCGGCGACCTGCAGCGGCGCGTTGCTGGAGTTGGTGATGGTGGCGCCGTTGAGGATCAGTTCGACGGTGCCTGAGGCGGAGGTGTCGACGGTCAGGTAGCCGTCGTTGAGGGTGCCGGTGATCTCGTAGGTGCCTGGCGCGGTGATGGTCACGACCCGCCCGGCGATGCTGACGTCGGCGCTGGGGCTGGTGGCAGTGGCGCCGGTCAGCGTGATCGGAACGGTCGCCTGCGCGCTGGCCGACGCCTCCAGCGGACCGGCGATCAAAACGGTCGCGAGCCCGACGGGGAGGATGGCTCTCAGTGGGATGTGTTTCATGGGCCTGTCCTGACTCGGATGGATGGGACGGAACACACGCGCGAACACATTGACAATCATAGATGTATTTTCGCTGCGGGATCCCACGAACAGCAAAGTCGTGTCAGGGGTACGGGCCGAGGTACGCGCCAATGACCTTGCCGATCTTGAGTACCGGACTCGTGAAAGGGATCCATGCCTTTGCGGCACTCGCGCGGGTCGCGGCGAGTTCGGGAAAGGCTTCCTTCCACCGCTCACGTAGCCGGGGTGGCAGCCACAGGTCGGGCCAGAACCACAGCAGCAGGTCCGCGTTGAGCCAGGTGTTCAGGTCGCCAACCGTGACGGCTTCGGTGAGTACGACCTTGTACATGCCTGGCCAGCCATCCGGAGCCTCGGCCACGACGCAGGGCCTCCGGTCACCGCAGGAACGGTAGATCGGATGATCCGCGCCCGCCTATCGGCTCATTGAGGCCCCGACATCGCAGCTTCGCGGGGCAGCCTGTCACCACTCACCGAAGGGATCCGAAGATTCGGAGGGCTCGCTGGCACGCAAGTCCGGCCGAGGCCGTTGCGAGTCGATGGGGGCGTTCAGGGCGGTCGGACGTGCCTGGCAACCGCCTGACGTGCTGCCGTCGGTGCGTCGCTCCCACCGGGGAAGGGGCGCAGACCCTCGGCCGCTTCGCGATGGGTGGCTGGCGGAACTGCTGGACGGGTGGAGGCTTTGACCAGTGGTTCTAGGCGGACACCGATGCCATCCACGGTCGGCGGGTGTCGCCTGCTGGTTAGACGGCGGCTGGTTGCAGGAACTGGGGACCCGGCAGCAGGTGCCGGACCGGTTCGAGCTGGCTGGGGTTGAGTGAGTACCAGGCCCAGCTGCCGCGCTTGTCCCGTTGCAGGACTCCGGCGTCGACGAGGATCTTGAGGTGGTGGCTGATCGCGGGTTGGGTCATGTCGAATGGTGCGGTGAGGTCGCAGACGCAGGCCTCGCCGGTTGCCTCGATGATCGACAGGATTTGCAGTCGGGTGGGGTCGGAGAGGGCTTTGAGGAGTCGGGCGATCTGTTCGGCGTCCGCGCGGGCCAGGGGTGGGCGGATGGGGTCGGGTAGGCAGGTGTGCGGTGGTGTGGCCTGGTCAGCGGCGGGCATGGGGCGAGTGTAGGAACCGTCCAACGCCGGTGGAGTGACCGCCGAGTGAACAGAGAATGACGCTGATCATGTCTTGCGGCCGGGGGCGTCGAGGCGGTAGCCGAGGCCCCGGACGGAGACGATGATCTTCGGGTCGCGGAGGTCGTCGCCGAGGCGGGTGCGGAGGCGGCGGATGTGGACGTTGAGGGTGTTGGAGGCCTCGTCGTCGCGGCTCCACACGAGTTGGTTGATCTGGGCGCGGGTGACGACCCGTCCGGCGTGCAGCATGAGCAGGTGCAGGAGTTGGAACTCGCGCATGGGTAGGTCGACGCGCCGGCCGTGGAAACGGACCTCGACGGCGGCGGGGTCGAGACGTAGGGCACCGACCTGCATCGGTGCGTGGAAGTCAGCGGCGGTGTCGGGGGATATCGCACGGAGGATGGGCAGGATGTCGCCGATGCGGTAGGGGCGGGGGACGCAGGCGGTGGCGCCGTTGGCGAGGGCGAGGCTGGCTTCGGGGCCGTCGTGTTCGCCGACGCCGACGAGGGTGGGGATGCAGCTGCGGCTGTGTAGGGCGCGGGCGATGGCGGAGCCTCGCATGGGTGGGACGTCGGCGGCGGTGAGGACGGCGTCGGGCAGCAGAGCACCGGCTTGCAATAGGGCGTCGGCCGGGTCGTCGGTGCAGACGACGTCGATCTGCCGGTCCTGCAGGGCGGCGGCAACCGTTTTGGCCGCGGTGACGTCGGGGTCGACGATGAGAAGCAGGAATCGGGCCCGGACGGTGCGGGGAGCCAGCGGCCGACAGGCGGGTGGGTTCTCGGTCTGGGACTGCACGGGGGTGCCGTGGCTGTCGTGGGTCACGGGCATCAGCCGAACCGTCCGGTGATGTAGTCCTCGGTACGCTTCTCCGCCGGATTGGTGAAGATCTTGTTGGTGTCGTCGTACTCGACGAGGCGGCCGTGCCGGACGCCGGCGGGGTCGACCTCGGCGGTGAAGAACGCGGTGCGGTGGGAGACCCGGGC
Organism: Plantactinospora sp. B5E13; assembly: GCF_039871775.1. Lineage (NCBI taxonomy): Bacteria > Bacillati > Actinomycetota > Actinomycetes > Micromonosporales > Micromonosporaceae > Plantactinospora > Plantactinospora sp. B5E13. The sequence goes on along the minus strand of NZ_JBDPLT010000017.1, from coordinate 95,716 downwards.
GGCCTGCTGCATGTTGTGGGTGACGATGACGATGGTGTAGCTGCGGGACAGTTCGTGCATCAGGTCTTCGATCTTGCCGGTGGCGATCGGGTCGAGCGCGGAGCAGGGTTCGTCCATAAGGATGACCTCGGGGCGTACGGCGATGGTGCGGGCGATGCACAGGCGTTGCTGCTGTCCGCCGGACAGGGCGAGGGCGGAGGTCTTCAGCTTGTCTTTGACCTCGTCCCACAGGGCGGCGCTGGTCAGGGCCTGCTGGACCAGGGCGTCCATGTCGGGGACTCGCCAGCCGAGGATCCGGGGACCGTAGGCGATGTTGTCGTAGATCGACTTGGGGAATGGGTTCGGCTTCTGGAATACCATGCCGATGAGCCGGCGTACGTCGATCGGGTTGACGTCGCGGGCGTAGAGGTCCTGGCCGTGGTAGGCGATGCGGCCGGCGACGCGGGCGCCGGGGATGAGGTCGTTCATCCGGTTCAGGGAGCGGAGCACGGTTGACTTGCCGCAGCCTGACGGGCCGATCAGGGCGGTGATCTCGTTGCGGCCGATGGTCATGTCGACGCCGCGGACGGCCTGGTAGTCGCCGTAGGAGACGGAGACGCCCTGCAGTTGCAGTACGGGTTCGCTGTTGGCGCGTTCGCGCTGGCTCGGGTTGGGGATGGTCAGGGTGACGGGCCCTGCCGCCGGCCGGGTGTTCACCGTGGTGTCGTTCATGTCGGGGTCCTTCGGGTCGTGGCTGCTCATCGCGGCTACCAGCGCTTCTGGAACCGGTTGCGGATTCCGATCGCGGCGGAGTTCATCAGCAGGAGGATGACCAGCAGCAGCACGATGGCGGCGGCGGCGAGTTCCTGGAACTCGGCCTGCGGTTCCTTGATCAGGTTGTAGATCTGGATCGGCAGGGTGGTGTAGCTGGACAGCAGGCTGTCGGGGTTGAAGCGGATGAAGGTGACGGCGCCGAGCAGGATCAGCGGGGCGGCCTCCCCGAGGGCGCGAGACAGGGCGAGGATCGCTCCGGTCGCCATGCCCGGCACGCCGGCGGGCAGGACCTGGCGCCAGATGGTCTGCCATCGGGTGGCGCCGAGGGCGTAGGAGGCGTGCCGGATCGATTGTGGTACCGCCCGCAGCGCCTCCCGCGAGGCGATGATCACGGTCGGGAGCACGAGCAGCGACAGGACGATCGCGGCGGTGATGACGGTGAAGCCGAGGCCGATGACGCGGGCGATGAGGCCGAGGCCGAGGATGCCGAACACGATCGACGGCACGCCGGCGAGGTTCTGGATGTTGAGCTCCAGCAGCCGGTTGTACCAGCGGGTGTTGTCGGCGTACTCCTCCAGGTAGATCGCGGAGGCGATCCCGACCGGCAGGCAGATCAGCGCGGTCAGGCCGATCACCCACAGGGTGCCGGTGATCGCGGACTGCACGCCGGCCTGCGCGGCGCGGGAGGCCCGGCCGGTGGGCATGTTCTCCCAGAGCCGTGCGTCGAGCCGGTGCCAGCCCTTGTAGAGGGCGAAGGTGATCAGTGCGATCAGGAACGCGAACGCGACCAGCAGGCAGAACTGCAGGGCGAGTTTGAACAGGACTTCGGCGGGACGGTTCTGGCGGCTGGTCAGGGCGGCGTGGACCCGGGCGACGTCGTCGCCGACGGCAGCGGGCGTGCCGGTGGTGGTTGTGGTGCTCACTCGTACACCTCCCGGAAGCGGCGAACCAGCCGGATGGAGATCGCGTTGAGCACGAACGTGAACGCGAACAGGGTGGCGCCGACGGCGAAGATGGTCAGGTAGTCCAGCGAGTCGACCGGCAGGTCGCCCTGACCGGCGCCAGCGATGTAGCCGGTCATCGTCGCCGCTCCCTCGGTCGGGGAGGCGGGGATCCCGGCGGTTTTCAGACCGGCGGCGATGGTGACGATCATCGTCTCCCCGAGGGCCCGGGAGACCCCGAGCACGATCGCGGCGACGATCCCGGACAGCGCGGCCGGTACGACCACCCGGGTGGCGACCTGCATCTTCGTCGAGGCGAGGGCGTAGGCGCCCTCCCGCAGCGCGTGCGGCACCGCGCTCATCGCGTCCTCGGAGAGGCTGGCCACGGTGGGCACGATCATGATGCCCATGGCGATTCCGGCGACCAGGAGGTTCTGGAACTCCGGTTTCGTGGCGCCGGGCCACAGCTCCACCAGGCCGGGGTTGAGGAAGGTGAGGGCGAAGAACCCGTACACCACCGTCGGGATGCCGGCGAGAATCTCCAGGATCGGCTTGAGTAGCCTGCGGGTGCCCGGGCGGGCGTACTCGGACAGGTAGATCGCGGCACCGAGCCCGAGTGGTACGGCGATCAGCGTGGCGATCGCGGTCACCCACAGGGTGGCGACCAGCAGCGGGGCCACGCCGTAGTTCTTGTCGGCGAACAGCGCGGTCCACTGCGTGTTGGTGAAGAACTCGACGATGCTGACCTCGCCGAAGAACTCCACCGTCGGCACCGCGAGGGAGATCACGATCCCGATGGTGGTGGCGATCGACACGACCGCCGCGATCACCAGCAGGGCTTCGATGATCCGCTCGCCGACTCGGCGGCGCCCCCGCCGCACGGCGGCGGCGGGGACGTTGGAACCGGACAGGATGGACACTTATCTCAAGCCTTCGGCAGCGAGTCGTACTCGGACTTCAGCGTGGTCTTCTGCGCCTCGGTCAGCGGCACGTACTTGGCTTCCTTGACCACCTCGTCGATGTTCGCGATGTAGAAGTCGACGAAGTTCTTGACCTGCGGCTTGGCCACACCCTTGTCGGAGACGTAGATGAACAGCGGCCGGGACAGCGGCTTGTAGGAGTTGTCCTGGGCGGTGGCGACGCTGGGCTCGACGCACCCCGCGCCACCGTCGACCTTGAGGACCTTAAGCTTGTCGGCGTTCTCCTCGTAGTAGGTGAAGCCGAAGTAGCCGAGGCCACCCTTGGACCCGCTGACACCCTGAACGATGACGTTGTCGTCCTCGGACGGGGTGTAGTCGGTGCGGTGGGCGCCCTCCTCACCGTTGATCGCGTCGGTCCAGTAGTCGAAGGTGCCCGAGTCGGTGCCCGCCCCGAACAGCTTCAGCGGCTCGTTCGGGAACGCCGGGTCCACCTGGTTCCAGTTGTTGACCTTCGAGCCGGGCTCCCAGATCTTCTTGAGCTGGTCCACGGTCAGGCAGTCGGCCCAGGTGTTCTCCTTGGAGACCACCGCTGACAGGGCGTCGTTGGCGACGATCAGCTCGACGTACTTGACGCCGTTGGCCTCACAGGCGGCCTTTTCCTCGTCCTTGATCGGACGAGAGGCGTCGGAGATGTCCGTCTCGCCGTTGCAGAACCGCTTGAACCCGCCACCGGTGCCGGAGATACCCACCGTGACGTTCACCTTCGGCTGTTCATCGGCGTAGATGTCCGCCGCCGCCTTGCTCAACGGGCCGACCGTACTCGAGCCGTCGACCTTCACCTCACCGGACAACTCGGCCCCGGTGTCTCCGCCCGCCGCGTTGTCATCGCCACCGCTACCGCAGGCGGCCAAACCCACCGTCAGGACCAGCGCGGCTGATGCGACGCCCAGTCCACGCACCGTCTTGATCACAATCAGTCCTCTTCAGACGGTCCGGCAGTGTCCCTGCCGGACGCTTCCTCGTGGCCGGCAGTGACCCGCCGACACCGCTCATAAGAAGGTGCTTATGTGATCCGATTCCAGCTGCCAGATGAACGGCACGTGAACATAAAGACCCGTTTATATCACCAGGTCAGAGACGCGCTACTTCACTTGAAGTCATTGTTCGTTCATTTTTGATTCACTCTTCGGGGGTGCTGGCGAGCACACACTCAGACCCGTCTCGTGGAACCCCGATTGGCAAGATGTGGACACCGTCCAATCCGGACCGCAGTCTGGACTGCCCCGGCCTTAGATCCTGGGCGCGAGGTGCCTCATCGGGCGCCCGAGGTCCGTTCGGACTGCGGCAGAGGTCAGTGCTCGGTGGGTACGGCAAGCTGGTCGAGCAGACGGCGGACCCGGCGCTCGATCTCGTCACGGATCGGGCGGATCTGTTCCGCGGTCCTGCCGGCGGGGTCGTCGAGGTCCCAGTTCTCGTAGCGGGCGCCGGGAAAGATCGGGCAGGCGTCCCCGCAGCCCATGGTGACCACGACGTCGGCGGCCCGGACAACCTCGTCGGTCCACGGTTTCGGGTACTCGGTGGCGATGTCGATGCCGCGTTCGGCCATCGCGGCGACCGCGGCGGGGTTGACCTCGATGCCCGGCTCGGAGCCGCCGGACCAGGCGACCGCGCCGTCGCCGGCCAGGTGTTGGAAGAACCCCAGGGCCATCTGGCTGCGCCCGGCGTTGTGGACGCACAGGAACAGCACAACGGGCCGACCGTCCTGATGCAGGCCCTCCATCCGGGCCAGGGCGTACAGCCGCTGCCGGGCGAACCGTTCGGCGAGCAGCGGCAGAAAGTGCGGGACGGTGCTGGCCAGCGCGAACTGGTCGTAGCTGGTGTACAGGAACCGTTCGATCGTCTCGACGCCGTAGACGCCGGTGAACTCGTCGCCGAGCCGTACGGCCGCGGTGTGCAGGGCGAGCTGCTGGTCGATCGAGACGCCGGGGCGGCGGTTAGCGGTGAGGTCAGTCATGGTCGCCTCCACTGGGCAGGATGGGCGCCAGCCGCTCGACGCGGGCGGCGATGTCGGCGAACGCGGCCTCGAACGCGGCGTCGGTGTCGGCGCGCGCGGGATCCGGCACCGACCAGTGCAGCCGCGGTCGGGTAGGGGCGGGCAGATGCTCGTGCGCGTTGTCGCACACCGCGATCACCAGGTCGTCGTCCCGAACCACGTCGCCGACGTGGGCCGTGCGGGCCGGGTCCAGGTGCAGGCCGTGCCGGCGGGCCACCCGCAACGCCCGGGGGTGGACCCGCTCGGCCGGCTCCGTACCCGCAGACTCGGCCGGCACCCGGCTGCGGGTTGCCCACAGGGCGGCGGCCAACTGCGAGCGGGCCGAGTTGTGGGTACAGACGAACACCACCCGTGGGACGGTTGGAACAGTCGACGACGCGATCACCGCCAGGGTTTCCGGGACGAGTCGCAGGTAGGTACGACGGCGGTCGCCCTCCGAGCGGGTACGGACGACCAGCCCGGTGTCCTGGAGGACCTTCAGGTGGTGGGCGACCAGGTTGGTCGGCATGCGCAGTGCCTCGCCGACCTCGCCTGGTGACGCGTCGCCCAAGATCAGAGTGTCGACGATCGCCAACCGGGCCGGGTCCCCCAAGGCGGCATGCACTCGGGCACGCAACTCCAGAGATGATAGCTCAGTATTCATTGAGTCAATGATGCTTGAGGCATCATCAGAAGTCAACGAGGCGATGGAGTAGTCAGGTCCGCCTGTCGCTCGTCGCTGGACTCGATCCGAGTCTGATCCGTCTCAACCGCGAGGCGAGCGCCGAGGCGGGCGTGGCGCCGCAGAACGATGAAGCTTCCATCGCGGCTGTAGCGCGCGAACGCGACGAGCATCGTTGGCAGCGACACGATCAGGCAGAGACTCCCGGCGATCTTGATGTCGGTGCCGAACAGCAGCACGATCGTGGGGATCAGTAGTTCGCCGCCAGCAACGCCCATGATCGCGGCTACCACGCCGATGAAGAAGCCTGCGACCACGCCGGCCGCGATGACCGCAGCTGGGGCCAGAGAGAGCACGAAACGTGCCGGCGTGATTGCCGATCAACACCACAGCGATGAGCACCAGGAGCGCGGCCAGGAGGCGGTAGAGGGTGGACGCGCATCCGGGTGGCCCACGACGCGCCAACCCATGCCCCGGCCACGCTGCCGACCAGCAGATTGACCACCACGGTCCAGTGCGGCGTCAGCGCCGAGACGGGAACTGCGGCGAGGCGGGCCGGCAGGGCGGTGAGGACCACGACCAGGCTGAGCGCCTTATTGAGAATGACGGCCTGCAGGGCGGCGAACCCGAACAGCATGATCAGTAGCGGCAGCCGGAACTCGGCGCCGCCGAGGCCGATCATGCCGCCGAGTACCCCGACCGCGCCGGCCGTGAACGCCAGCGGCAGCGATGAACGAACGGCTCGGCGGCGTCCGGCCCGCGGTGCCTGTGCATCGCCCGGACCCTACGGGTCAGCACCACGGTGGAACAGCGGACAAGACACGGGCGGCATGCGGCAGCGACCGGACCAGAGGACTGACCCACGACGGCCCGAAAAGGTCCCCCCAGCATCGAAGCCTTTCCTGCCGGCACAATGCGGTCCTTGGCCACCGGCTCCGGCCCGGCGGCCAAGGACACATCAAACTCCGGGTGACGATGGCACCGACGAGTGACAGAGCGGTCAGGCGCCAACGAGGGCGGCGGCGCCGCTGGCGTACGCCGCCAGCGGTGCCGTCACGTGTTCGGCGTCGCGGGCCACGCCGCGCAGCGTGTTTGAGGAGAAGGAGCGTTGGAACTCCAGCCCCACGTACACCAGCCCGGGGTGGGTGACCGAGACGCCTCCCGCGTGCAGAGGTGCACCGGAGGCGTCCAGAGCGCCGAGCGGACGCAGGTAGTCCAGGCGGGGCCGGTACCCGGTCGCGAAGATCACCACGTCGACCTTCTCCGACGCCCCGTCCGGCCACAGGACACCCTCGGGCGTGAACGCGGTGAACATCGGCCGCCGCGCGAGCCGGCCGGAGTTCACCGCGTCCTGGTAGGTACCAGTGTCGAGGACCAGCGTCTGGTCGACGAAGTGCGCCAACCACGCCGGTGGCAACGAGTCGAACCCGGTGACCCCCAGCCAGTGGTGCAGGTCATGGCCGCCGTGGACCTGCGGGACGAACCGGACCGGCTGCCGGGTCGCCAGAGCCACGGTCGCGACCTCGGCCAACTCGTAGCCGACCTGGACAGCGGAGTTGCCGCCCCCGACCACCACGACCCGCTTGCCGGCGTACGGTTTCGGATCCCGGTAGGCCGCCACGTGCAGCACCTCACCGGCGAAGTCCTCGTGACCAGACAGGACGGGCAGGTACGGGTTGCCGAAGGAGCCGCTGGCGGCCACCACGCCGGCCGCTTCGATGCTCTCGCCGCCGACGGTCCGCACCACAAACCCCGCGCCGGCACCCTCGCCCCGCTGCACAGTCTCGACCCGGGTGCCGGTGCGGATCTCCGCGTCCAGGCTGGCGGCGTAACGCTCGAGGTAGGCCACCACCTCATCCCGAGTCGGGTAGCGATCCGGGTCGCCGGGGAACGGCATGCCCGGCATGCCGCTGTATCGGGCGGGGGAGAAGAGGGTCAGGCTGTCGTAGTAGCTGGGCCAGGATCCTGCGGCCCGGTCTGCGGCTTCGAGCACCAGGGGACGCAGTCCTGCCTGCTGTATCGCGCGGGCGGCTGCCAGACCCGACTGGCCGCCACCGACAACGACCACGGGTCGTGATTCGATGTTCATGAGGTCGATCATATCGTTATCTCGCGAAATCGCGATATGACTGTCTGTTCTAGGCTGATGGCATGGCAGAACCAGGCAGCCAGGAGGCGTCCAAGGCACAGCCCGGCGCGTGCGGCGCTCAGGATGGCGGCCCGCCGGAGTTGTCGGAGAAGACCCACGAGTTCCTCAAGGCGCTGGCCAGCTCGTCCCGTCAACGCATCATGCTGCTGTTCTCCCAGGGTGCGGAACTGTCGGTCGGTGAGGTCGCCGAGCGGGCCGGCATCGGACAGTCCACAGCTTCGGAGCAGCTGACGCTGCTACGACGCGGCGGCATCCTCACCTCCCGCCGGGAGGGCAAGATCGTCCTCTACCGTGCCGACCGCGATGGCGTCCTCGGGGTCCTGGACGACCTCCGGACGTACCTCCTCACCTGCTGCTGAACAACCAGCAGCAGGCTCAGCCTGCTACCCGCCCCGCTGCCAGTTCGGCCACCAACTTCTCGACCCGGGTACGGATCTCGTCGCGGATCCGGCGGACCGCCTCGACGCCTTGGCCGGCCGGATCGTCCAGCTGCCAGTCCTCGTACCGCTTTCCGGGAAAGACGGGGCAGGCGTCGCCGCAGCCCATGGTGACGATCACGTCGGAGGATTCAGCGGTTTCCCATTCGAGCTTCTTTGGGGTCTGGTCGGTGATGTCAATGCCGACCTCGCGCATCGCCTCGACGGCGGCGGGATTGATCTGGTTCGCGGGTGCGGAGCCGGCGGAGCGGACCTCGACCGTGTCTCCGGCGAGGTGGCGCAGCCAGCCGGCGGCCATCTGGGAACGGCCGGCGTTGTGAACGCAGACGAACAGGACGCTGGGCTTGTCGGACATGATCGGTTCCTTCGAGATCAGGCGGTGAGGACGGCGGGTAGGACCGTCGCCGATGGTTGCGAGGGGCTCGGCCGAGACGGTGTCTCGACACGCGGCACCCCGTTCAGGCAGCGGCGGCAGGTGCTGATCCAGCCGCGCCGTACGGAAGTGCGGGACGTAGGGCTCGTTGATGTGACGGCCGACTGTTTCGGAGCGGAGGTGGACCGTGACGTCGTCCTTCACCCGAACGGACGCCCGGCCGGCCGGTGTGGCCTCGTTGCACATCGGGCCCGGGAGCCTCGTCATGACGGACTTCTCGCTTCGGCGGGCGAGGCCGGAAACAGACGTCGGCGCAGGGCGAGGCTGACGTAGACCAGTGCGACGAGGACGGGTACCTCGATCAGTGGTCCGACGACACCGGCGAGGGCTTGGCCGCTGGTGACGCCGAAGGTGCCGATCGCCACGGCGATGGCCAGTTCGAAGTTGTTCCCGGCGGCGGTGAAGGCGAGGGTGGTCGTCCGTTCGTAGCTCAGCCCGATCGCCCGGCCGAGGCCGTAGGAGCCGGCCCACATGATCGCGAAGTAGGCCAACAGCGGTGCGGCGATCAGCACGACATCCCACGGCTGGCTGGTGATCGCGTCGCCCTGCAGCGCGAAGAGGATGACAATGGTGAACAGCAGCCCGTAGAGGGCGACCGGGCCGATCTTCGGCAGGAACTTGCCCTCGTACCAGGTACGGCCCTTCGTACGTTCGCCGAGGTGGCGGGTGAGGTAGCCGGCGAGCAGCGGGATGCCGAGGAAGATCAGTACGTTGCCGGCGATGTCCCAGCCGGAGACCTGCAGCGCCGCTCCGGACAGGCCGAGCCAGTCCGGCAGGACTGACAGGTAGAACCAGCCGAGTACGCCGAAGGCGAGGACCTGGAAGACGGAGTTGAGGGCGACGAGGACGGCGGCGGCTTCCCGGTCGCCGCAGGCGAGATCGTTCCAGATGATCACCATGGCGATGCAGCGGGCGAGTCCGACGATGATCAGGCCGGTGCGGTACTCGGCGTGGTCGGCCAGGAAGATCCAGGCCAGGGCGAACATGACCGCCGGGCCGATCAGCCAGTTCAGTACGAGGGAGGAGATGAGCAGGCGGCGGTCACCGGTGACGGTGTCGAGTCGGTCATAGCGGACCTTGGCCAGTACCGGGTACATCATGACCAGCAGGCCGACGGCGATGGGCAGGGAGATTCCGCCGACCTTGACCGCTTCCAGGGCGGTGTTCAGGCCGGGGATGACGCGGCCGAGGAGCAGTCCGGCGACCATGGCGAGGCCGATCCAGAGGGGCAGGAACCGGTCGAGGCGGGAGAGCCGGGCGACGACCGCGGGTGCCGCGTCGGCGGTGGGGGCGGTGGTGGTCATCAGCACTCCCGGCGGGATTCGGCGTTGGCGCGGGCCTGGGCGGCGAGGTCGGCCAGTTGGGTGGCGGCGGCTTCCAGGGCGTCGGGCAGTAGCCGGTAGTAGGTGAACCGGCCGTGTGGTTCGGCGACGACGAGGCCGGCGTCGCGCAGTTGCCGCAGGTGTCCGGAGACGTTGGGCTGCTTCGCGCCGGTGTCGGCGACCAGGTGGCAGGTGCAGGCCGGTCCCTGGGCGAGGAGGTCGACGATCTGCGCCCGGAGCGGGTCGGCCAGAAGTTTGATCACATCAGGCGTATCTGATATCAGCACGGCCTGATGCAACCATACGCGGTCGGGAACCGTCCAGTCGCCCGGAGTGAACATCAGGTGTACGGGCCATCGGAACGCAACCCGACGAGCCGCCGACGCGACCAGGGACTCGGCCGGTCACACGCCCGCCGGGGTCCCGACGTGGAGCAGGCTCGCGAGCTGCCGCATGATCCCGGGGCACGCCCGGTAGTAGACCCAGGTCCCTCGGCGCTCGGCGTCGACGAGGCCGGCCTCCCGCAGGGTCTTGAGGTGGTGGGAGATCGTCGGCCCGGACAGGTCGAATGCCGGGGTGAGATCGCAGACACAGATCTCCCCGGCGGGCGCCGAGGCGATCATCGACATCAACCGGAGGCGTACCGGGTCTCCGAGAGCCTTGAAGGCCGGGGCGAGTACGGCGGCGGTCTCCGCCGGGATCCGCTGTTCGCTGATCGGCGCACAGCAGGGCTTCCCGGCGTTGAGGTCCGCCAGGGTGAGCGCCGGCATTTGCTTCGACATGCGTCTAGGTTGACAGATCTCGAATCAGCGTGCAACTCTCTGATTCGAAGAACGTCGAGACAGATTCGACGTGAGGAGGACGCCATGCTCCGCCTGTTCCGCCGACGTTTCCGTGCCGCAGGGGTCCGCTTCTGCGACGGCTGCGCCGAGGTGACCACCGCCGAACAGCGCGCCCGGCGCCGCTACGACCGCGGCCACACCGACATCTACCCGTTGACCCTGCCCCGCTGACAGTTGAGGAGTCCCGCCATGACCGGAAACGAGCGCACCGGCGGTTTCGCCGGAGACCCGGCCGCCGCGCTGAACGTCGCCGGCTCCGCCGGCTGCTGTGGCAACCCCGCCCAGGCGACGATGGCCCTGCCCGACCCCGCCGACCCGGCCAGTGGCACGTGCTGCGGTACCCCGGCCGCTGCCGTCGCCGCGAACTCCTGTTGCGCGCCGGCGGCCAAGGCCGAGGCCGTCGCGTCCGCGACGGGGTGCTGCGGATGACCACCCGCCCCAATCCTGCCGCCCGTCCGGCGCCCACCGCCGACCTGGACGCGACGCTGGGCAGGGTGTCGCGGGACCGGCTGACCGCGACGGTCACCGCGCTGGCCAGCGACGCGTTCACCGGACGCCGGGTCGGCACACCGGGCAACATCGCCGCCCGGGGCTGGCTCGGCACAGAACTGACCGACATCGGCGCGGCCGTGACGGGCGATTCCCTTCCGGTACGGGCGGTGCCCGTCATCTACGCCGCGCCGACCGCGCGGTGGGGCACCGGGACCATGACAGCCGATCTGTCGTTCGGCAGTGACGTCGCACCACACCTCGCCTCCGCCGACCTTCCGTCACCCCGACGCGGCCCCCTCGGTATCGCGGGTACGGATGACCCCGACGGTCGCTGGCTCGTGGTGCCTGCCGGGATGAGCCTGTTCGACGCGTACGCCCAGGCCGAACGGGCGGCCGGGCTCCTGCTTGCGCGCCACGTCGACGGCGACGGGTGGCAGTTCACGATGCTGTCCGGTCCGAACCCCGGCCCCGTGCCGGTCCTGGCCCTGTCCACCGCGATCCACCAGGCGGTACACGAGGCGGCACGCGCCGGGGATGCCTGGTTCGCGGCCGACACCCCGATCCGCCGCGTCGACGTCACCGCGACGAACCTGTACGGCCGGCTCCGGCAGCCGTCACCGGGACACCCGGACCTGTTGCTGACCGCGCACTTCGACGGCGTCGGTGACCACCCGGGCCTGCGGCAGCCGGGCGCGGCCGACAACGGCAGCGGTGTCGCCGTCGTTCTCGAGGCCGCCCGGATTTTGTCCACCGCCCTGCCCGAGGGCGCCGGTCTGTCCGTGGCGCTGCTCGACGGCGAGGAGGTCGGCGCGCTCGGCTCCGCCCACCACGCCGCCCGACTGGCCGAGACCGGCGCGACTCCGCTCGTGGTCAACGTCGACGGAGCCGGGCACCTTCACCAAGCCGCCGCCGTGGAGGCCGGCGGCCCCGCGTACGGCCTGCTTGCCGTCCTCGACCAGGCCGGCCGGCACACCGGCGTACCCCTGGTCGCGGGGCCGGTCGCCTCGGACAACCGCCGCTACGCCGGCGCCGGCCTCGCGGCGCTCGGCATCGGGGCCGGGATGGCCGGCTACCACAGCCCGGCCGACACACCTGAGCGCGTCGAGCCCACCACCCTGGCCGCGATCACCCGGCTCGTCGTCGCGACCGTATGGCTCGCCTCCACCGCACCGACTACACTTCAATCGTCTATCGGCGATGGACGATAGATGATGGCGATGAGGTGGTTCGTGGTGGCGGAGTTGCTGGACCGGGCGGTCGCGGCGCAGTACGCGTCCTGGTTCCGGGCCCTAGCGGACCCGAGCCGGGTGCAGATCGTGGAGTACCTGGCCCGGGCGGGCCGACCGATGAGCGTCGGAGAGATCGTGACGGCCGTCGGGCTCGCGCAGTCGACCGTGTCCCAGCACCTGAAGATCCTCGCCGACGTCCGGTTCGTCCTCGTCGACCAGGTCGGCACCGCCCGCCACTACCGGATCAACAACGCCTGCATCAGCTGCTTCCCCTCCGCCGCCGACGTCGTGATGGCCAGGCCCGCACCGGCGCCGATCGGCGGCTGCTGATGCGGATCCGCCCGTTGCGGCCCGCCGACGCCGACGTGGTGTTGGCGATCTACCAGGCCGGTCTGGACGGCGGCGATGCCAGCTTCGAGACCACGGCGCCGACCTGGGCGGCCTTCGACACCGGCAAGCTGCCCGACCACCGCATGGTCGCCGTCGACGACGACGGCACCGTGATCGGCTGGGTGGCTGTCTCCCCGGTGTCCAGCCGTGCCGTCTACGCCGGGGTCGTCGAACACTCCGTCTACGTCCATCCCACCGCACAAGGCGCCGGGGTCGGTGCGGCCCTGCTCGACGCGTTGATCGCCTCGACCGAGGCCGCCGGGATCTGGACCATCCAGTCCGGGATCTTCCCGGAGAACGTCGCCAGTCTGACGCTGCACCAGCGGGCCGGCTTCCGGATCATCGGCGTCCGGGAGCGGATCGGCCGGCACCGGAACAGGTGGCGCGACGTCGTGGCGATCGAACGCCGAAGCCCCACCATCACCTGACCCCGCCAGCCCTCGACTTCCGGGCTTTGGCACCGCCCGACCTGCTGTTTCGAGTATCTTCAAGATAGAGGAGATGTCATGAACGACCGTCTGGAAGACCTGCCCGTGGTCGTGATCGGCGCCGGGCCGGTGGGCCTGGCCGCCGCCGCCCACCTCCACCAGCGCGGGCTGCCGTTCACCGTGCTCGAGGCCGGCGACGGACCCGCCGCGGCCGTCACGCAGTGGGGGCACGTGCGGCTGTTCTCGCCGTGGCGGTACAACGTCGACCAGACCGCCGCCGGACTGCTGCGCGACGCCGGCTGGGTCGAACCCGACCCGGACGTCCTGCCGACCGGTGGTCAACTCGTCGCGGACTACCTACGCCCGCTGGCTGACCTGCCCGCGATGAAGCCGAACATCCGGTACGGCACCCGAGTGGTCGCCGTGACCCGGCTCGGCCTGGACCGGCTCCGCACCACCGGACGGGACACCACCCCGTTCCTGATCCGGCTCGCCTCCGGTACGGACCTGCTCGCCCGCGCGGTCATCGACGCCTCCGGGACCTGGCACACCCCCAACGTCCTCGGCGCCGCCGGCGTCCCCGCCCACGGAGAAGCCACCGCCACCGACGTCATCTCGCACGCGCTGCCCGACGTGCTCGACGCCGATCGGGACCGGTTCGCCGGAAAGCGGGTCCTGGTCGTCGGCGCCGGCCACTCCGCCGCGAACACCCTGCTCGCCCTGGCCGAACTTGCCGAGCAGGCACCGGGCACGAAGGTCAGCTGGGCGATCCGGGCCACCAGCCCGGCACGGACCTACGGCGGCGAGGCCGCCGACGCCCTACCCGCCCGCGGTGCCCTCGGCACCCGGCTGCGCGAACACGTCGAAGCCGGCCGCATCAACCTCGTCACCGGATTCTCCGTACACCAGCTCACCCCGGCAGCCGACGGCGCCGTGACGGTGTCCGACGGAACCCGGACCCTCACCATCGACCGGATCGTCTCGGCGACCGGCTTCCGACCCGACCACAGCATCGCCGCCGAACTGCGGCTCGACCTGGACCCGATCATGGGCTCCACCCGGGCCCTCGCCCCACTGATCGACCCCAACCAGCACTCCTGCGGCACCGTCCCGCCCCACGGCGTCGACGAACTCACCCACCCCGAACCCGGCTACCACGCCATCGGGGTCAAGAGCTACGGCCGCGCCCCGACGTTCCTGATGGCCACCGGCTACGAACAGGCCCGCTCCGTGGTCGCCGCCCTCGCCGGCGACTGGACGGCGGCCCGCGACGTCCAACTCGACCTGCCCGAAACGGGCGTCTGCAGCAGCAACCCGATCCTCGACGACACCACCGACAGCGGCGGCGGCTGCTGCGGCACCCCGACCGCCGACACCACCCCGGTCACCAGCGGACGCGGGCTCGCCACCGGAATCTCCGGCGGTCTCCTCGCCGCGCCTCTGACTCTCGTCGATGTCGCCACCTCACCCGGTAACGAATCCGCCGGCGGCTGCTGCGCCAGCTGACCTCATGCCGACGACCACGGAACCGGTGGCCACCCGACCAGAGGGTGACCACCGGTTCCGTGGCTGCGGCCCCCAGACTGCGGCGGCCGGGGCAGCATGACCGACCCTGCGGCGCAGGGCCTCAACGGGCCAGCCGCCGAAGGACGTAGCCAGCGTCCCTGCCCACGCCACGCATCGTCGCAGAGGCGAAACTGCGCTGATGCTCCAGGCCGACGTACCCCAACCCGGGCACCGTGATCGACACACCCCGCTGATGCAGCGGCCGGCCCCGCTCGTCCACCGCCGCCGTGTCCGCCAGGTATGCCAGGTCGGGCCGGAACCCGGTCGCCAGAATCAGCACATCAACCCGCTCCCGCACCCCGTCGGCCCACACCACACCGTCGCCGTCGACACGGGCGAACACCGGCCGGTGATCCGGCTGACCGGCCCGCACCGCCGCCCGGTACCGACCATCGTCGATCACCGGCACCGTGCCCTTCACCAGCCGCGGCCCCCACCGGGAGGAATCCAACCCGGTACGGGTCAACCACCAGTGGAAGTCCCGGCCCAGGATGCGTTGCGGCTGCCACCGCAACGGTCCCCGCGTCGCCAGGCTCACCCGCGCCACCGCCGCGAGTTCCACCCCGATCTGGACCGCCGAGTTCCCACCCCCGACCACCACCACCCGAGCCCCCGAAAACGGCGATGGCTCCCGATACTCCGCCGAGTGCAGCACCCGACCCGCGAACGTCTCCAATCCCGGCAACGGCGGCCGGTACGGACGGCCGAACCCCCCACTGGCCGCCACCACCACCCGGGTCCGCAGCACACCACCGTCCGCCGTGACCACCTCGAACCCGTCCCCGACCCGGGCGACCCGCGCCACCCGCCGACCCCACCGCAGATCAACATCCAGCCGTGCGGCGTACGAGGTCAGGTAGCTGATTACCTCGTCCCGCACCGGATACCGTCCGGGATCGCCTGGAAACGGCTTCGCCGGCAGCGACGAGAACCGGGCCGGGGAGAACAACGTCAAACTGTCGTAGTAGCGCGGCCACGACCCACCCGGCCCGGGCGACGCATCCAACACCACCGGCGACAGGCCACGGGTCACCGCCACCTGGGCGGTTGCCAGACCCGCCTGACCGCCCCCGACCACCAGCACGTCGACAACATCCATGACGTCAAAGTATCGTCATATCGCGAAGATACGAAATGATGTGGTGACGGACACTGGAACGCGATGAACACACCGGCAGCCCTCGACGGGCCGACGCAGGACTTCCTCAAGGCCCTCGCCAGCGAAACCCGCCAACAGATCATGATGCTGTTCGCCGGCGGTCAACAGCTCACCGTCGGCGAAGTCGCCGACCGCTGCGGACTCGGCCAGTCCACCGCGTCCGAACAGCTCGCCCTGCTCCGCCGGGGCGGGCTGCTCAGCTCCACCCGTCACGGCAAACTCGTCCGTTATCGCGCCGACACGCCCAGCATCACCGCCCGACTCACCGACCTACAGAACTACCTCGGACGCTGCTGCCCGGCACCCGACACCGGCGCGAACGAGCCGCCGAACCGGTAACGCACCCGCCACCACGCATCGTCCGACAGCGGCTACGTGTCCACCCGGACCGACCGCCCCGGCTTCACCAGGGCATAGAAGCCCGGGCCTCGGGGCCGCGGCCGTCTCACCCGGGATAGCGATGCGGGTCGAAATCCCGGCCGAGGGTATCGAACGCGTCATCGTGCCCCGGGTGACCGCCGACGTCTCCGGGTGGGCAGGCACCCCCTCCGTCGAGGACGGTGCAGGCCTTGCCTGGGCCGCTCCACCTGCCGCCACCCACCCCCGCACCCCCGGAGCAACAGGGCTGGCCGGGACACGGGAGAAAGGTGCACCCGGTGGTTGAGGGGCGCCCGGCGGGGCCTTGGGTCGCCAGGTGTTACTTCTCGGCCGTGCCGGGTGCGCCGCTGATGGACTCCTGGTAGATGTCGGCGTAGGTGCGGGAGTCTTTCACCAGTCCGTCGCAGAAGGCGGCGACGTCGTTGCCGATGAGATTCAGGACTCCCTTGCCGGCCGCCACGCCTTCCTCGAAGAAGTCGAGGATACCCGCGAGGAGGGATCCGTCCGTCAGCCCGACTGGCCCGACCTTGAAGTAGTACTTCTGTATTTCTCTGTAGACGATCTGGTAGTCCCGTGGGAGTGCCCCGACCCGGGCCATGTGCGCCCGCCACTGCCTCTTGCCCTCGATGATGTCCTGGATACCCACGTCAGCCTCCTAGCTGGCCCAGTTTCCTTGCGACGTTCCGGTTCAGCTGCTCGCGCCACCGGTCGCGGTAGGTTCGGGCTCCTTGCCCGCCGGCCAGCGCCGCGCAGAAGCCTTCGATGTCGTCACCCAGCACCTCGTGAATGCTCTGCCCCTCCGCCGCCGTCTCCTCGAGTAGCCCCAGGGCGCCGTCGGCGATCGGCGTCAGGTTGCGACCCGTGAAGCCGCCGTACGGAAAGAGGTGGATCACGATCTGTCCCCATGCCGCCCGGTAGTCGGCCGGCAATGCCTCGGCCCGGGCCTCGAACGCTTTCCACTCCCGGGTCAGATCGCTGCCTGTGATGGTCTCCCAGAAGCTCATTCCCCGCCCTCCTTGAGTTTGTCGATGCGCGACGAGACGTACTCCCACTTCGCCCAGAAGGTCGTGAGTTCTTCGCGCCCTGCGTCGTTGAGTGCATAGAACTTGCGCGGCGGACCCAGCCCGGACGGTCGTTTCGTGACCTGGACGAGCCCGTTTTTCTCCAGTCGCAGCAGGATGGTGTATACCGTTCCTTCGATGACGTCAACGAAGCCGAGGTCGTTCAGCCGACGCGTGATGGCGTACCCGTAGGTTTCCTCGCTGCGAATGATCTCGAGCACACAGCCTTCGAGCGTGCCCTTCAGCATCTCCGTCAGGTCGTCCAATCCGTTCCTCCTGACCGCACCGGTACTCGGTGACACCGGGTACCGGTATACCGTACCACCGAGTAGCGGCGGTGCCCAGCAAGCAGCGCAGCGGAGGCGGTAGCGCAAGCAGGCTTGCCTGACCAGCAGGGCCTGAGCCAGAGGTGTGCGGTTCCGTGCATGGGTGGTAAGCGGCCACCGTCGGGCCTGGACCGACTGGGTTGGGCTGACCAGGCGTGACGGTGGCCGCCACTTCGGGATTGACGACCATCGACGGGACGGGGCTACCGGCCGTTGCCCGGCGCGGCCGGCCGGAGCATTCAGGTGAGACAGGAGCGGACGGCTTTGATCAGATTCGACGCCCGTGGCTCGCCCTGGCGGAAGGACCAGAGGTTCGTGACGTAGCCGAAGCCGACGCCCGCATCAGGGTCCGCGAAAGCGATCGACCCGCCGGATCCCGGGTGGCCGAACGACCCCGGCCCGAGCATCGGCATCGACGGGCATGCCCGCCAGAACCCCAGTGACATGTAGAAGGAACGGTCAGCCGGGACGTTCAGTTCCGGTGGCAGCCCGTGCATTCGGCTCCTGTCCGTCTGCACGACCGTCATTCTCTCGACCGTTGACGGCTCGAGCAGCCGCACACCGTCGACGTCGCTCACCGTGGCGCCGTACATCCGTGCCACCGACCGCGCGTCGGTGATCATGTTGGCGGCCGGGAACTCCGCCGCGCGCCAGGCCCGCGTGGTGTGATATTCGGTGGTGTTGTCCAGTGCGCCGCCGAGTTCGCCGGCGCGGGCCTGCACCGAGTCCGGGCCCCACACGGCGGTCATCCAAGCGGTGACCGTCTCCGGGTCGAGCCCGGTCGTCTCGATCATTCCAGCGACGAACTCCTCCATGGTGAACGGAGCGGCGTACTCGATCCTGGCCACGCGTGGCTCGTGCTCCTCGGGCAAGCCGATCCACGCGCTCAATCCGAGAGGGGCGGCCACCTCGTCGGCAAAAAACGTGCCGAGGGACTTGCCGGAGATCCGACGCACGATCTCCCCGACCAGGTATCCATAGGTCATGCTGTGGTAGACGTGTTCGGTGCCCGGCCGCCACAGCGGCTTCTGCGCCTCGAGTGCGCGGATGACCGGGTCCCAGGCGCACGCCTGCGCAAACGTCAGCGGTCCGTCGACGAGCGGCAGGCCGGCCTGGTGGGACAGCAACCACCGCACCGGGATCTTGTCCTTGCCGGCAGCGCCGAACTCCGGCCAGTACTGGACGACCGGGGCATCCAGGTCCAGCTCGCCGCGCTGCGCCAAGATGTGGGCACAGATCGCGGTCGCGCCCTTCGTCGTGGATGCGACCTGGACGACGGTGGCGTTGTCCCACCGCCGTCCTGTCTCGCGATCGGCGAAGCCGTTCCACAGGTCGACGACGGGGCGCCCGTCCACGTAGACGCTGCACGCCGCGCCGATCTCGCCGGGGTTCCCCTCGAAGTTCGCGTGGAACGCGTCGGCGACCTTCCCCCAGCCCTCCTCGACATGGTCGCCCGTACCGGTGCCGAAGTGGTTGCCGGAGCCTACGGGGGCACCGGCGCCCTGCACGCCGTTGTTCGCGGTCCGGCGCCGATCGTGTTCCTGCCCGGCGGCCCCGCTTGTCGTGCCTGCCATGACGTAGCCCTTTCTGGTCATCGGGAGTTCCGGAAAGACGCGGTGTAGCGGCCGACAATCACGTCACCGGGCCGGCGCTGTCGGGTGAGGTACGAGATGCGCTCGCCGCCTGATCCACGGCTGGACGGGTCGCTTTTTACGCCGTCGCGTCACTCGGGCTGGCGTCTGGTGACGCCGTTACGGCGAGGGCGGGAAGATGCGGACGTGAGCGGGGGGAGCGGCTTTCTGCCGGCCGTGTGTCTCCGCTGGTGAGGTCTTGCGGTGCAGGTTGCGGTCGTGCGGTGTCGGCAACGAGACCTCGGTGTCCGGCCGGGCAACTCAGGGTGTTGTCAGCTGATTCTGCGGCGGTAGATGATCGTGGCGCAGAGGTAGGTGACGATGAGCATGCCGAGGCACCAGGCGAGAGCGATCCAGATGTCGGTGCCGACGGGTTGCTCGGTGAACAGGTTGCGGATCGCGTTGACAATGGCTGTCACGGGCTGGTGTTCGGCGAAGGCGCGTACCGGGCCGGGCATGGTGTCGGTGGGTACGAATGCCGAGCTGATGAACGGCAGGAAGATGAGTGGATAGGAAAATCCGCTCGCACCGTCGACGGATTTGGCGGTGAGGCCGGGGATGACGGCGAGCCAGGTCAGCGCGAGGGTGAACAGGGTCAGGATGCCGGCGACCGCGAGCCAGGCGAGTACTCCGGCTCCGGAGCGGAAGCCCATGAGGAGGGCGACGCCGACGACCACCACGAGCGAGATCAGGTTGGCGACCAGCGAGGTCAGCACGTGTGCCCACAGTACGGACGACCGGGCGATCGGCATGGACTGGAATCGTTCGAAGATGCCGCTCTTCATGTCGAGGAAGAGCCGGAACGCGGTGTAGGCGATGCCGGAGGCGATCGTGATCAGGAGAATGCCGGGCAGCAGGTAGTTCACGTACGAGTCGGCGCCGGTGTTGATCGCGCCGCCGAGCACGTAGACGAAGAGCAGCATCATGGCGATCGGCGTGACCGCGGTGGTGATGATGGTGTCGACGCTGCGGGTGACATGGGTCAGGGATCGGCCCAGCAGGACGGCGGTGTCGCCGAAGAAGTGCCTGGTCATGGTCGTTTCTCTACCTCTCTGCGCCGACGTGGGAGTCGTCGGCGGCGCCGGTGGTGGTGTCCGCGCCGACAATGGCGAAGAAGACGTCTTCGAGGGTCGGCTGCTTCTCGACGTACTCGACCTTGGCGGATGGGAGTAGCTGCTTCAGTTCGGTGAGGGTGCCGTCGACGATGATCCGGCCCTCGTGGAGGATCGCGATCCGGTCGGCGAGTTGTTCGGCCTCGTCCAGGTACTGCGTGGTGAGCAGTACGGTGGTGCCCTGGTCGGCGAGTTTCTTGACGGCCTGCCACACCTCGATCCGGGCCTGGGGGTCGAGCCCGGTTGTCGGCTCGTCGAGGAAGATGACCGGTGGATTCCCGATGAGGCTCATCGCGATGTCGAGCCGGCGCCCCATGCCTCCGGAGTACGTCGACACCTTCCGCGCCCCGGCGTCGGTCAGCGAGAAGCGGGCGAGCAGGTCGTCGGCGACCCGACCCGGGTTCTTCAGGTGCCGCAGGCGGGCGACCAGGACGAGGTTCTCCCGTCCGGTGAGGATCTCGTCGACGGCGGCGAACTGCCCGGTGAGGCTGATGGACTCCCGCACCTTTGCTGCCTGGGTGGCGACGTCGAAACCGTTGACGCTGGCCGTCCCGGTGTCGGCCTTGAGCAGCGTGGAGAGGATCTTCACGGCCGTGGTCTTGCCCGCTCCGTTGGAGCCGAGCAGGGCGAAGATGCTGCCCCGCGCCACGTCGAAGTCCACGCCGCGCAGCACGTGCAACTGCTTGTACGACTTCTTCAGACCCCGAACCTGGATCGCGGGTCCTGCAACCTGCATACTCGTCACCTGTTCTCCTCCGCCCGCTCGATGCTCTCGATCGCCTGCGTCAGCCGCGCCCGTTCCCGGTCGACGTACCCGCCCCTGCGGTAGTTCCGGACCAACTCCTCCACGAACTCCACCGGGTCCTCCCCGACGATCTCGCGAATCGGGGTCCCGTCCGCCGCAGCTCGCTCGAACAGGTCGGCGACATCCTCGAACAGCGAGGCCGCGCCGTCGGCGGTCACCGGCCCGAAATGCATCAGGTACCGTTCGATCGCGTCGACCGCCGTCCGATAGTGCGGGGGAAGCTGTTTCACCCGCGCCCTGTACTCCCGCCACCGGCGCTTGGGGCCGATCACCTTCGCGAGAAAGCCGCCCTTTTCCGCGTCCGACATAACTAGCTGCCTCCTTCTTGGAGCTGCTCCAGTCGTTCCGTGAGGAAGCTCCAGGTCCTCCAGAACTCCTCGAGGTATTCCCGGCCCTGAGCGTTGAGGGTGTACACCTTGCGCGGCGGCCCCTTCTCCGACGGGACCTTCTGCACGTCGACGAGGCGCTTCTGCTCGACCCTGACCAGCAGGGCGTAGATCGTGCCCTCGGCGATGTCGGAGAAGCCCCGCTCCCGCAGCCAGGCCGTGATCTCGTAGCCGTACGCGGGCCGCATGGCCAGGATCGCCAGGACGATGCCCTCCAGCGTGCCCTTGAGCATTTCGGTCATCTGCCTGCCCACGGAGCACCTCCCTTCCAGCTACTTAGTGTCGCTGACTACCGGTAGAAAGTAACACTGACTACCGGTACTTAGCAACAACGAATAGCAGGGAACGGAAGTCGGGCCGACCACCGAGCCGGGGGCACCGCAGCAAGCCAACAGCCACACCCTCACAGCCGTGTACGTATGCATGTACGTAGTCTTACACGTATGCGTAGACTGCTGTCCAGAGGTGAAGAGCACATGCCGAACAAGACGATCTACATCGCCGACGACGACCTGCCGCTATTGGTACGCGCCCAGGAACTGACGGGCAGCAACCTTTCGGCCGCGATCGTCACAGCACTACGCCGACTGGTCGAGGTCGAGGAGGCCAGGCACGCCGGATTCGACGAGATCACCGTGAAGGTGGGCGTCGGGCGCACCGTGGTCAAGCGCTTCCTCGGGACCGCGCTGGGCGAGTGGACCTCGTCGACCGCGGAGGGCGAGGAGACGTACTCGCTGTTCCGAACCAGCAAGGGCCGCTTCGCCGTGCACCACTCCCAGTCGGAGCTGCATACTCCGGTCGGACCCAATGCGGAGCGCGGCAAGAGGTGGGCGACCGGCTGGCGTGGTTGGATCGGTGACTGGTCGCCGGACCAGGCATGGATGCGAACACCGGCCCAGGCCACATTCTCGGTCGCCGACACCGTCGAGGAACTCGAGGCGCTGCTGCCGGCGGAGCTCTACGCGGTCGCGCTACGAACCATCGAGGACGAGCCCGTCGTGGAGGACCTCGACATCTGAGCCGGCTCTGATCAGTGGGCGTTGGCGAATCTGAGCTACCCCCGCTTTCATGGAGCTTCTTGACCATGGTCTGACGGCTGTGGGGGAGGAAGTCGTTCG
The DNA here is from genome assembly GCF_039871775.1 of Plantactinospora sp. B5E13. NCBI lineage: Bacteria > Bacillati > Actinomycetota > Actinomycetes > Micromonosporales > Micromonosporaceae > Plantactinospora > Plantactinospora sp. B5E13. Next base: position 73,124 of record NZ_JBDPLT010000017.1, on the reverse strand, counting down.
TGGCAGCACCGAGGAAGTACCCCGACGAGCTACGTCAGCGCGCTGTGCGGTTGTACCGCGAGTCGGACCCGAAGCCGGTGATCCGGCGCCTGGCCGAACAACTCGGCGTTCAGCACGAGGCGTTGCGGAACTGGATCCGCCAGGCCGAGGCCGACGCCGGTGAGCGTATCGACCGGCCGACCAGCGAGATGGTCGAGGAGAACCACCGGCTACGGCAAGAGGTCGCCGAGTTGCGGCGGGCGAACGAGATCCTGAAAGCGACGAACGCGTATTTCGCGGCGGAGCTCGCCCCGACCCGGCGACGTCATGAGGTTCATCCACGAACACCGTGACCAGTTCGCGGTCGCGCTCCTGCTACGGGTCCTCAACATCGGAGCCTCGACCTACTACGCGTGGGTGAAGCAGGTCGAGCAGCCCTGTGACCGGGACGTGGTCGACCTGGGATTGATCTCCAACATCCACGAGATCTGGGAGACCTCCGGGCGCACGTACGGCGCGGACCGGGTCCACCGGCAGCTACGCCGCGACGGCATCTACGTGGGCCGCAAGCGCGTCGAGCGGTTGACGGCCGGCCAGGGTTGGCCGGGGGCGTTCCTGCGTCGTGGCTGGCGCGGCGGCCCCACACGACAGGATCCACGGGCGACGCCGGCGCCGGATCTGGTCAACCGGCAGTTCACCGCTACTGGGCCGAACCGGTTGTGGGTCGCCGACGCCACCCGCGTCCCGTGCGGTGAGGGCGTGTTCTGGCTCGCCGCGGTCCGTGACGCGTTCTCCCGCCGGATCGTCGGGGTGGAAGACCTCCGACCGCTGCGACACCGACCTCATCCTCGTCGCCCTCGGATACGGGATCTGGTCCCGCGACGTCCGCGACGGCCAGTTGATCCACCACAGCGACAGGGCCTCGAACTACACGTCCTTCCGGTGCGCAGAACGCTTACAGGACGACGGGATCCTGCCCTCGATGGGGTCGGTCGGCGGCTCATTCGACAACGCGCTGATGGAGAACTTCTGGTCGACGCTGAAGATCGAACTTGTCTACCGCACGAGCTGGCGGACCCAGGCTGACAACAGGCACATGATGATCATCAACCGATGGGCTCGTCAGCGCGGACGAGAAGAGCGGATCCGCATCATCCGTGCGCGAATCCGCTGCGCATCAACCCCAAAGCCCCAGGTCAACGCGGCCCCACCAGGTCCGACATGTGGGTCACAGACGTGACCCACATGCGACCCACACCAACCCGAAAGTCAGCGGCGATCATGAATATTGCCTGGTGAAACCTGTGCGCCCCCGGGGGGGGGATCCGAACCCCTAACCTTCTTATCCGTAGTGATATCGTGATAGCATTGGCCCGGAATCGGAGGTGCCGCATGCCTAACATCCTCGTCCGCGACCTCAGTCAAGAAGCCATCGACCGCATCGACGCCGCAGCCGCTAACCTCGGACTATCCCGCAACGAGTACCTACGCCGCAAGTTCGAGGAGAACCTCAGCCCCGCCGGCGAGCGGACGGTTACCGCCGAGGACTGGCAACGGTCCGCAGAGGCATTCGCGGATCTTGCCGACCCGGCGGTGATGGAGAACGCGTGGCGGTGACGAGTTGGCTGATCGACAAGTCCGCGTACATCCGGCTTCAACTCGGCGAAGCGGCGAACCGCGACGAGTGGAGCGCGCGCATCAGCCGAGGGCTCGTTCGGCTCTCCACCATCACCCGGCTCGAACTCGGCTACTCGGCACGTTCCGGAGAGGTGGGACGCCGGCAGTTCGCTACGCCGCCACTGTCCTTGATGCCGGTCGAGCACCTGACACCCGCCATTGAGGACCGGGCGCTGGAAGTGCAGATGCTACTTGCCGATCGCGGCCAGCACCGCGCTCCGTCAATCCCTGACCTCTTGATCGCGGCGACTGCCGAGAAGGCGGGACTGACCGTCCTCGCCGTCGACAAGGACTTCGACCTCATCGCCGCGATCACCGGCCAGCCAGTCGAAACCCTGACTGGCTAACAGGGGCAGGCGCGTGACGCCGAACCCCTGTCTCCGATGCAGTGTTCACCTGTGCCGTTCGAGAACTCGGTTCCGGCCATGCGGCCTGCTCATACTCGTTGATCAAGCCATGGACCACCCTCCTGCGCCGTACTCGGACGGCACCCAGATCGGTCACCGGCGCTGGGGCCGTGTCTCGATCAGGTGGACGTTGTCCGCGGCCCTGATGCGGCCGATGTCCGTTGTAGTGCGTGAGGTAGGCGCCGAGCATGGCGAGCAGGTGCCGGGTGGTGTAGATCAGGATCCGGTCCAGGCATTCCCGCCGGAGCGTGCGTACCCAGCGCTCCGCGAACGCGTTCGCCCGGGGCGCCTGCGGTGGCGTCCGGAGCACCTCGACACCCTCGGCGTGGAAGACGGTGTCGAACCCGGCGGTGTACCTGGCGTCTCGGTCCCGGATAAAAAAAACCGGAACCGATCGGCCCGCTCGCCCAGGTCCAGCATGAGGTTGCGGGCCTGCTGCGCCACCCACTCACCGGTCGGGTTGGTCGTGGCTCTGAGCAGATGTACCCGCCGGTTAGCGATCTCCATCAGAAACAGGACGTAGACGCGGGTCAGACCGATGGTATCGACGTGCCGGAAGTCGCAGGACAGGACGCCTTTGGCCTGCGCGGTGAGGAACCCGGTCCAGGTCGGTCCCGCCCGCCGTGGTGCCGGACCTACACCGGCCTTGGTCAGGATCGCCCAGACCGTGCTGGCCGCCAACCGGTAGTCCAGGTTGGCCAACTCGCCCTGAATGCGCCGGCATCCCCAGGCGGGGTTGTCCCGGGCCAGCCGCAGCACCTCCGCCGTGACCGGTGGGCGACCCCGCCGCCGTCTCGGGTAGGTCCACCGCCGCGCGATCAGGCTGCGGTGCCAGCGCAACAACGTGGCCGGGGTGACGAAGAACGCCGACCACCGCGCCCGCGGCAGCAGCCTCGACCGGCCGGCCAGCACCGCCCGGTCGGCCGGTTCCAGATCCGGACGGCGCACCTGCCGACGCAGTATCGCGACCTCGTGCCGCAGCACGAGCACCTCAACCGCGTTGGCGTGCCCGCCGCGGACCAACAGGATGATCAACCGCAGTGTCTGACGAAGAATCAGGTAGCCGCACGACAGGATCATGACCGGCAGCATGACACCATTCGTCGATCTCACGGCGGACAAAGTCGCACGTCAGCGCCCACGGCCGAGTTTCCGAACGGTACAAGGTGGTTCTTCACGGTGCTGTGGTAGTTCAGGAGGGTTGTAGGGCGCAGCCGCCCGTCCAAGCCTGACAGCCAGTACTCCAACCAGCGTCCCACCGTCCACGACTCAGACGCGACCTGCGCGTCGGGGAGCTGAAGGAACTCCCAGGACGCTCGCTCCGCCTCCCAACTGCTGCGGAAGCCACCCCTGCGGATGCGTACTCGTCGATCGTCCAGGCTCGTCACCTGGACGGCGAAGTACCAGCTGCCATGATCCGACTCGACTCGGAGAGGACAACGCGCCCCGAGCTGTTGGTTCGTCTGCTCGCACCGGCACCCGCAGCGCCTGTACACCAGACCGGCCTTGTTCTTGGACATCAGCTCCGCCACCGCGCCGAGACAAGGTAGGCGGCGAGCAACAAGATGAGAGGCTACCGATCGGATGACCTTCAGTACGACAAGTGGCGGACTCGCGCTGACCAAAAGTAGGACCTGCGCGAATCCCCTGCGTTCTGGCCAAAAAGCCAGGTCAACGGCTTGACCCTGGCTTCCGAGGTGGGTCACAAACGCGACCCACACGGGGCCACAAAGATCAACAACACCGAGATGAAGTTGAATATTGCCTGGTCAAGCTTGTGCGCCCGAAGGGATTCGAACCCTAACCTTCTGATCCGTAGCCCACTTTCCCACGCTCGACTCTATCGCAAAATCTGTCCGACGGCAACCACTTCAGTCCGGCCGCATCCCACCGCGTCCGTGCAGGTCCAGGGCCCGGAAGCGTCACGCATGGAGGTTGATCGATAGTTTGGCCCGCCTCGTGAGCGGCCAGAAGTCCGGCCCCGTCCCGGAGCGTCCGTGTCAGTTCCCCGACGTCCGAGCACCCACCGAGCACCCACAGCCCCACCTCAACCTGGGCCGATTGCCGGGGTTGACGTGGCAAAAAGGGCAGCGGCGCCCGTGGTAGCGGGATTCTGATCCGCGCTGGTTCCACCATCTGGGCAAGTGCCGCTGTCGACATGGGTGGCCCGCTGACGGCTGAGTCCGAGGCCAGCTACGTCGGGGCTGATGGGCCCAGGCTCGCTCTTCCTTGATCAGCTTGACTAGGTGCGATCCTCAGTCACGATCGAAATGCCAGATCTCGGCCGCTTCGTCCTTGTACATGGAAGAGTGAGCATCGTGACGATGAAGGATCCGGCATCTGCGGCGACAGACCCGAGGTACGCCGCCGCGCTGGACACGGCTGAGCGTCTGCTGGGCTTCCGCCTGGAGCGCTTTCTTGGCGCCACCCCTGGTGAGCCAGCTAACGGCGCAGACTTCAAACGGATCGCGACGATGCACGCCTTCGGCGACGTCTGGCCGCGCACCGAGCACCTAGATACACGGACGCGGGCACTGGTGTCCGTCACCATCGCGGCGACCCTCGGCGTCCTGGAGCCCCTCCGTGGTCAACTCCGCATCGCGCTCAACGCCGGCGCCACCAAGGAAGAGATCGCCGAAGTCTTTCTTCAGGTCGCGGCCTACGCCGGCGTAGCACGCGCGTTCGACGGCTACCAGGTCGCGGCCCAGGTCTTCGCAGAGAACCCGGAACGCTCAGACCCTGGTAAGTAAGGGGATCAGGGGTTTTGGTGGCGGGCGAGGCGGCTGGTCATGATGATCATGGCCCATTGGACCATCGCCTCGTGGTGCTCGGGTAGCCGTTCGTAGTCGCGGACGGTGCGTCGGCACCGGTTGATCCAGGAGAAGGTGCGTTCGACGCACCAGCGGCGGTGCAGGACGACGAAGGTGGTCTGCCCCGCGAGCTTCGCGACGATCCGCACGGCCAGGACGAGGTGGGCGGCGGCCCAGTCGACGACTCTGCCGGCGTAGGCGCTGTCGGCCCAGACCAAGCGGATGCCGAGGAATCAGGCGTGTAGCGCCCAGAGCAGGGGTCGGGCGGCGTCGCGGTCCTGCACGCGGACCTGTTCGCGCAGGCTGTTGTGCATGCGGTTGAGCGTCCCGTCCCCGTTCCAGGTCTTGAAGTAGTGGTAGACGAGCTTGTGGTGGGGAAAGTCGGCAGGCAGCGCGTTCCATTGGCAGCCGGTGCGATCGAGGTAGCGGATCGCGCCCACCACGTCCCGACGTGGATGGGTGATCGGGCGTCCGCGCCCGGCCCCGGCCATAGAACAGGTCTACAACCACGATGCTGAATCGGAGGAAGGGCACTTTCGGAACGGGGATTTCAAGCCACCGGCGTGTTCGTCCACTGGGCGAGCAACTTCAGTGCCTCGTGGGATGAGCTGTCTGGTTCGGCGGTGAACACCACGAGGTGCTGGTCGGACTTGCCGCTGACGTCGAATTGCTGCGAATCGAGGGTGAGCGGACCGACCAGTGGATGCTGGTAGCTCGCGGCGGTGTACGCGGCCACCGCGATCTCCGGTTGGCTGCGCGGGCGCGCAACCACTCCGCTCAAGCGCAGCAGTCTCAGCTCCCGCGTGGACCCGTCGTCAGACCGGTAACGACGGCCCCACGTCCATAGCTCGCGTATCCCCTGATCGGCGTACTGAACCACCCACCAGAAGGGCACCGGCTCCAGCGGTGGCGAGCTCTCAGCCATCGTCAGATACCCCCTCAACGGCCGCACGGACGAATGCCTCGACTCCAGCCGACAGCATCTGTTCGCAGGTCACCGCGGCCACCGCGTCATCGACCGGCCTGTCCCGGAACTCCACCGCGTCCAAAGCGTCCATCACGCAGCGGACCGGCACCGGCGGCTTGTCGAGGCGCGGCCAACCAAGCGGCTCGAGCGCAGGGCGGGACTTGACCGCTAAATAAGTAGGACAGCTGTGGTTGCGCTTCGCCAAGACGCTCGGTGCGACCCGGATGGGCGACACGCTGCCCGCCAACCCCGCCGACGCCATCCACCGGCCCGGGTTTCCGGTCTCGTCCGACTCTCGAGGAGTCGGCACCGCAGCGAGGACCTCGGGCGCACTGGGCGAGGCCGGCGCTTTGTCTGGCATTCCTCCCCCGGCCACGGCTTCATCGATGGAAGCCGTCCACCGGTCCGCCTCACAGTTGGAGAATATGCGGTCGCAGACGGTAGCAGATTGTCGCCGCGCCAACCAGTCAGAGCAGATGCGCCGGGAGGGATGCCGTGTCTGCGTGAGGTGTTCCAATTCAATGGATGCGGAACGGGTTGTCTGTGGGCGACGCTGGCCTCGTAAGAGTGCCGAAGGTGCGTGGTGAGGTCGCCGGCACGGGTAGCCTGCGGTGGTGAGCACTCCATCCGGCGACTACACGGCGACGCTTCCACGAAAACGCATGGGCGCCGCGGTTCTGTTCACCGACGCTGCCAGGCGGGCTCTGCTGGTCGAGCCCGCCTACAAGGACTACTGGGAGATCGTCGGCGGGTGCGTCGACGCCGACGAGTCACCCCGGCAGGCGGCGGTCCGTGAGGTCAAGGAGGAGTTGGGCAAGTCGATCGTCCCCGGCCGGCTGTTGGTGACCGACTGGGTGCCGCCGCGGCCGGGACGCACCGAGGGTGTCATGTTCGTCTACGACGGTGGCACCCTCGACGAGCTGGGCACAGCTGACATCCATCTGCCGCCGGACGAGCTGCGCAGCTGGGCCTGGTGCGACCAGGCGCAGATCCGGGAGCGGATGTCGGAGCTGCTGGCCCGCCGGGTGATCGCCGCGCTGCGCGCCAAGGCCGAGGGCATGATGTTCGACTTGGAGAACGGCTTTCACCCGCACTGACATGCGCCGGCGGCGCGCACCTTCGTCAGGAGGGTGCGCGCCGTCTTGCTGTTCAGGCTGCCTTGTCGTAGCGGTTGGCGGCTGCGGTGCCGGGTCGGATCGGTACCACCTCGGCGACCGGTTCGGTCAGGAGGGTGATGCCGCCGGAGCGGTAGAGGCTGTCGTGGATGCCGTCGGCGTACAGCAGCCCGGTCAGGTCGGCGCGGGCCTTGGCGATCGGGTGGGCCCGCTGGAACCCGGCCGCCCCGATCAGCGGTGCCAGGTCGGCGACCGCGCGGACGGCGGTGTCGACGCCGGCGGCCTTGCCGACCCTGGCGGCGAAGTCGGCGTGCGGATGCGAGTCGGTGGCCAGGCGGCTGGTCGTGAGCGCCGCCAGCAGCGCGGCGGTGATTTCGGCGTGGGTGCGGCCGAGGACCACCAGGGCGTTGTCGCGTACCCGGGGCAGCACGCCGACCCTGGTCTTGGCGGCCAGGGCGCAGGTGACCAGGGTGTGTGCCCCGGCAGCGGTGCCCAGCGCCGTCGCGGTCACCAGGGGCCGGAACCGGGCGAAGTGGCGTCGGAACACCCCGAGGCCGTCCCCGGTCCGGCCGACCAGGTCGGTCGCCGGGTCGACGGGCACCTCGTGCAGGCGTAGCACGCCCCAGGACCAGCCGCCCAGCCCGAACGGCTCGATCACCTCCCGCTCCAGCCGTTGGGAGCCGGCGTCGACGACCGTGGCGCTGATCCGGCCGTCGGGGTCGCGGAAGAACACCACGAACCCGGCCGACTCCATCAGCCGCGACACCCAGCACTTCTCGCCGGTGAGCCGCCAGGTCCCGTCACGGCGAACGGTGGCTCTGGTGGTGATCTCCTGGATGCGGGAGCCGCCGTGCCGTTCGGTCGCGGCGATCCCGACCAGTTCTCCGGCGGCCAGCCGAGCGGCCCAGTGCATGGCGGCCTGCGGGGTGCCCTCGGCCAGGATCATCGCGCCGTGTCCGTCTCCGGTGGCGTCGCGCAGGTCCAGGTCGTGGAACCCGGCGGTGAACTGCGCGAGGGCCTGCCAGATCAGCCCGGCCCGCCCGGCCGGAGCGCGGTGGCCACGACCGGCGAGCTCGCGACGCAGATTGAGTAGCCACCGCGACCAGGCGGGTGTGTCCTGCGGCGCCGGTCCGTTCGCGCACAGGCTGCCGAAGTCGCTGGCAAGACGGTGCAGCTCCTGCCAGCCGGTGTCGTCGATCTCGGGCACGCTGGTGCGCAGCGGGTCGAGCCAGGTCATTGCGCTGGTCACAGGGTCACCTCCCCGTGCTGGGTGGCGGGCACGCCGTAGACGATGGCGCGGGACCGCACGTCCTTGGTGACGACCGATCCGGCGCCGACCAGGGCGTGCTCACCGACGTTGACACCGGCGAGGATGACCGCGCCGGAGCCGACCTTACAGCCGTAGGCGAAGCTCGGCGGCAGCAGTGGCTGCTCGTTGTCGGGGTCGCGCCAGATCAGCTCCTTGTCGTTGATGGTCCGCACCCCCGCGCCGATGAAGGCCCGGTCCTTGACGACGGTGTCGGCGGTCAGGTGCGAGCCGGGCGAGCAGCGCACGCCGTCGCCGATGGCACAGCCGCGCTCGACGGTCAGGTTCGCCGCGAGCTGGCTGGCCGAGCCGACCTTGACGTTGGTGCGCAGCAGGGTGTTGTGGCCGATGGTGGTGTCGTCGCCGACGCTAGCTCCGGCGTAGACGGTCGCGCCGGCGCGCAGCACCACCCCGGACCCGATCGTGGTGGGCGCGCCCGCGCCCTGGTAGACACGGCGCACGGCGTAGCCGTACTCCGGCTCACCCACCGTCGCCCGGTGCCCGATGCGGGTATCGCGGCCGATGCTGGTGCCGCCGTGCACGACCGTGAACGCGCCGACGGCGACCCGGTCGCCGAGCGCGATCGGGCGGATCGTGCCGAGCATGTCGGCGGGCAGGAACACTGCCGACGGGTGGATCTGGCAGCCGTCGCCGAGCTCCAGCAGCCCGGCCCGGATCAGGTCGGTGACCGTGATCGGCACGTCCGGTGTGCTCAGGTGCATCATCGCGGGTTCTCCTTGTCTTGCCCTGGTGGATGCATCCAGCACACCCGCCCGCCCGACCGGATCGAAGACGTCGCCGGGCAGGGTGCAACCTGCTTGCACAACCCGCAAACATCGGTCACGCTCAAACTCTCGCCATCGTGGATGGAGGTGCCGGATGAGCACCCGGACCGCGTGGACCACGATGCCGGCCGTCGCGCAGGCAGCCAGCAACGGCGACTACGGCGCCGTGCTGCGCACCGCGCGAGTGGCGGCCGGGCTGAACCTGGAGGAGGCCGCTGCCCTGGCCGGGTTCTCCGCCTCGACGCTGAGCCGGATGGAGACCAAACGCAACCGCCACTGGGACGTGCGCGAGTTGCGCCGCCTGGCCGAGGTGTTCGCCATCCCGGCGCACCTGTTCGGGCTGTCGCGATCGACCTTCGACACCGGCGCCGATAGCCTGAGCACAGGTGTCGATGAGGATGGTGACCCGATGCGCCGACGCGACCTGATCGCGACGACCACCGCCGTAGTGACCGGGGCGCTGGTCCTGCCCCTGAACCAAGCCGCAGCCGCGCACGGGATGGCCGACACCGTCGAGGACGTGCTGTTCGGCAGGGTCAGCGTCGCGCCGATTCCCGGCAATCAGCTGGCCGCGCAGCTGGCCGCAGCCCGCGCCGACTTTCGGGCCACCCGCTACACCCAGCTCGCCCGCCGCCTGCCCCGGCTACTCGCGCAGGCCATCGCTGGGCGTGAGGCTGCCGCCGTCGACGAGGTGCCGCTGGCGGCCGGCCGTCTGGCCCAGGCGTACAACGTGGCCACCCAGCTGCTGATCAAGCTGCACGACAACGGTATGGCGTGGGCCACCGCCGACCGCGCGGTGCAGGCCGCCCGTGGCGGCGACGACCCGATGGTGCTGGCCGAAGCCCGACGTCTGGCCGCGACCGTGATGCGCCGCACCAAGCACCGCGACGGTGCGCAGAAGCTCATGCTCGACGCCGCCCGATCGCTGCAGGTCGACACCGGCCTGCCCGATGCCGCCCACAGCGCCCTCTACGGCCAACTGCTGGCGGCGGCCTCCTACACCGCGGCGGTGCGCGACGACCGCGAGACCGCCTGGGCGCTGCTCGGTGAGGCCGAAGACGCCGCTCGTCGCGTCGGCAGTACCAAGGCGGACCGGTTCAACATGCTCGAACTGGCCGTCTACAAGATCAGCGTGTCGCGGGTGCTCGGCGACTACGGCAGCGCCGTCGACTACGCCCGGCTGGTCGACCCCGCCCGCATCGTCTCCCCGGAGCGCCGCGCCCGGTACTGGGAGGACACCGCTCTGGCACTGCACGGCCGGGGCCGCCCGCAGGCGACTTTCCAAGCGCTGCTGGCCGCCGAACGCGACACCCCGCAGGAGGTCCGCTTCCGCCCGTGGGCGCAACAGCTCACCACCGACTTGCTGACCCGCAGCCACAGCCTCCCAGGCGTACGCGAGTTCGCCAGCCGCGTAGGCGTGGCCTGACCCGTCCCGGCGCGTGCCCACCGATCCGCTAATGCGACAGAGCCGCTTGCCTACCCCGTTGCCTCCTCCAGTCCGAATCCCGGGCCAAGACCGAATCCCGGACAACGAACTGAACTGAAGCTCTTACGCGCGCCGGACGGCTCGTAGTCGACGGAAATCGTGAACCAATCCGGAAACCGATTTTTACCCAATCTCCCTGGGTGAGGGTGTGGCCACCACCAACAAAGGGAGAAAACGATGAAAAGCCAGGGTGCGATTGTGAAGCGGTGCGGCTGTCTGGACCCAGCGACCGGGCGGACGCTGGGCAAGAGCTGCCCAAAGCTGCCGGAGCCTGACCACGGAAGCTGGTACTTCCACTGCTCCACGCGGAATCTGCTCGGACAGGCCGAGCGGGTACGTCGCGGTGGGTACGCGTCGGAGGCGGCCGCGCGGAAGGCCCGCGACGAACTCCTGATCCTGTCTCGCGAGCAGCAGGCCGGCCGGTCGTGGACGGTCACCCGGTGGTTGCGGTACTGGCTGTCGACTAGGACCAGGATCCGGCCGACGACCATGATGCACTACACGCGCGATGTCGAGGGATTCCTCGTCCCCCACGTCGGACACCTGATCCTCGGCGACCTGACCTCCCGGCAGCTCAACGCGGCGTTCGCGCAGATCGCCGCCACCCGCAACCGGTCCGGCCAGCCCCAGACGCCGTGCACGCTGCGGCACCTCCACACGACCCTGCGGGCCGCGCTCAACGCCGCCATCCGCGAGGGCCTGATCGTCGACAACCCCGCCCGGCGGGTAGAACTGCCCGCCCAGGAGCGTCCCCTGGCACGGCTGTGGACCGAGAACAGGGTCGCTGAGTGGGAAGCCACCGGCGAGCGGCCGTCCGTCGCGGTCTGGACACCGGTCCAGCTCGCCGCGTTCCTCGACGACGTCCGCGACGACAACCTGTTCGCCCTGTGGTGGCTGATCGCCCTGCGCGGGCTGCGCCGCGGCGAAGCCGCCGGCCTGCGCTGGACTGAGATCGACCTGCAAGCCCGCCAACTGTCCGTCGTACGGCAGCGCACCACCGCCGGCTACAACGTCCACGAAGGCCCACCCAAGTCCGCGACCAGCCGCCGCACCATAGCCCTGGACCGGCACACCGTGCGGATACTCCGTCAGCACGCGGAAAAGCAACGCTACCACCGCACCTGCCGAGCCGAGGGCGGGAAGGTCTGCCACGACAGCGGCTACGTGTTCACCAGCCCCGACGGGCTGCCCGTCCATCCCGGCTACCTCACCCAACGCCTGCGGCTCCTGGTCGACCGGGCCGGGCTACCGCCGATCCGGCTGCACGACCTCCGCCACGGCGCCGCCACCCTCGCCCACGCCGCCGGCGCGGACCTCAAGACCATCCAACATCAGCTCGGCCACGCCACGATCCGGATCACCGCCGACACCTACACCACCAGTCTCCCCGCCACCCAACACAAGGCCGCCGAAGCGACCGCCCACCTCGTCCTCAACGCCGGCAAACCCGGTGCCGAGATGCGACCACCCGCCCGGCGTCGCGACAGCCGAAAGCGACGCCCGACAACAACCGCGAGGACGAAGTCCCTCTCCGAACGGGACCGGCAGGTGCCGCCAAGAGCCGACGGCAAGATCGACATGCAACCGAATCCCGCGGGCCGACGCAGACGCGGAACTCGCTGATCAACCTCACCCACCGAACGGCCTGCCCCGAAGCCAGGAACCCCTTCGCTTGCTTCTGGGCAGGCCCCACCCGGGAAACGCCCACCTCAGAGATCAGGCTTGGTAGGCCCCCGCCAGGGACGCCCTGACCCGCACATGCTGTAGGAGGAGTTCGGCCGACGCCCGTACCGCCTGCTTGGCCATCTGCTTGAACACGCAGATGTAGGTCTCGATGGTGGTCAGCGGGGTGTTGTGGCCCATGTCCTCCTGGATCTGCTTCAGGTCCACCCCGGCGGCCGAAGCGATCCCCGCGGCGCCGTGCCGCAGGTCGTGTAGCCGGACCGGCGGCAAATCCAGCTCCTTGACCAGCTTCGCGAAACGGCGGGTCAGCCAGTCCGGGCGTACCGGCCGCCCATCCTCGTGCAGGAACACCCGCTGCTTCGGGTCGACCCGGCCGAACCGCCGACGCTGCCGGTGCCACAGATCCGTCAACAACCGCACGCTGAACCCGTCCAAAGCCAAGGTCCGCACCCCGGCTGCCGACTTCGGCGGACCCAACCGCTCCACCCCACGCACGACGACCACCTGTTCCCGGATGGTCAATTCGCCATCGGTCAGGTTGATGTCCTCCCACCGCAACCCGGCGATCTCGCCCCGGCGCGGCCCTCGCAACGCCACCAGCCACCACAACGCGAACAGCGGATCGGTCTGCACGGACTCCAGGAACCGGCCGACCTGATGCAGCCCCCACACCGCCACCCGAGGGCGCACGCCCGTGTTGTTCCAGGCCTTCTCCCGCTCGGCGTCCCAGACCACCGCCCGCGGGCGCGCCCCGTTCGGCAGCCGCAGTCCCCGACCGGGATTGCGGTCGATCACGCCCTGCCGCCGCGCCGCGGACAGCGCGCTGCGCAGCACCGCACGGATACCGTTCAGCGTGCCCGGAGAGATCAACCGTCCACCTCGAACATGGCGGTGCGAGATCCGGTCCATCGCCCGCTGGGCATCCCGGGTGCGCAACTTCCGCATCTGCAGGTGCCCGAGCTGCGGAATGAGGTAATCGGTCACGATGCCGCGGTAGTTGACCATGGTCGTGGGACGCAGCCGCCCCTCGTTGTCCGACAGCCAGAACTCCAGCCAACGTCTCAGCGTCCACATGCCGGCCACCTCGTGCCCTGGCGTCTCCCTCAGCGCCCAGCAGGCCCGCTCGGCGTCCGCCCGGCTGGTGAAACCGCCGCGGCGCACCCGGACACGCCGCTCATCAACACCGGTCAACTGCACGGCGAAGTACCAGCGACCGTGGTCGAACTCGGCGAGACGCTCGCACCGCACACCCATCTGACGATTGGTCTGCTCGCACCGACAGCCGCACCGCCGGTACACCAGGCCCGACTCGTTAGCTCTAGCCACTCATCCCCCAAGACACCGGGACAGGCTAGGCAGCACACACGTCGTGATCATCAGACGAATGAATCATCAACGCAGCACAAAAGGGCGGATCGGCGTCATCCAAACGCGATTCCGCTGCGCGCCGACCCCGAAAGCCCAGCTCAGCGCAGCCCAACCAGGCCCCTCGTGTGGGTCACAGATGTGACCCACACGTGCCCCACACGCCTCTGAATCCCAGTTAAGCTCGTGAGTATTGCCTGGTAAAACTTGTGCGCCCGAAGGGATTCGAACCCCTAACCTTCTGATCCGTAGTCAGATGCTCTATCCGTTGAGCTACGGGCGCAGGTGCCGAGTCAGTCTACACACCCATCTCAGCGCGGAGACTCCGGGATTCGAACCCGGGAGGGGCTTTAAGACCCCAACCGCATTAGCAGTGCGGCGCCATAGACCAGACTAGGCGAAGTCTCCCTGTGGTCAGCAGACCACGTTGACCGAGGATACAGGGCAGGCCGCCACCGGAGCAAAACGGCTTTCCCGAGCGGGCCCGATCCGCCGTACGACCTCGGCGGTGACCAGCCCCACCGACCCGCCGGCGATCTGCGTCGATTCCCGTCCGGTGCGGAGGCCGCACCGCGACTAGGCTCGGGTGCCATGGAGGAGCAGCCGCCCGCCGAGTCTCCACGCCGCCGTTCACAGCCACGGTCGCCAGGCCGCCCAGAGGTGATCAAGGCCACCTTCGCCCCGCCGGCGGACCCTGACGCTGACCCGGAGGCGGCCCCGTCCTCCGCTCCCGCGCCCCGGCCCCGGAGCCGGAAGACCGCGCCGGCCGTCCTCTTCAAGCCGCCGGCTGAGAGCCCGGAGCCGCCACCGAGCGCTGATCCGAGGCCGCCGGCGGCCGTGCGGACACCACCGCCGACGGCCGTACCGGTCGAGGAGCCGACCCCGGGCGCCGGAGACCGACCGGAAGCCGACGAGGCCGCTGCCGCCGGTCAGAGCGTTCCGCCGTCGGACGCGGCGACGCCCACGTCTGCCGGTGCGGTCCGGAAGGTGGCGAAGAAGGCAACCAGGAAGGCGGTCAAGAAGGCCGCACCAGAGGCGGCCGGAAAGGTGACCGAGGCCACCTCGGCGGGAAACAACCCGCCACAGCCGCCGGAGAGCACCCCGAAGCAGGCCCCCGCCAAGAAGACCACGGCCGCCAAGAAAGCCCCGGCCGCGAGGAAGACCACGGCTGCCGGGGTAGCAGGCTCGGCCGAACTGTCCGGCTCGGCCGGCGAGACTCCGACCAGTGAAGTTCCGACTGGGAAGACTCCAGCCGGGAAGGCTGTGGGCAGGCAGAACGCCACCACGGGAACAAACCTGCTGGAAGATGCAACCGTCGGCGGCGGAAACGCGGCGTCGGGACGTACGCCGGAATCTGGACCGCGACCGTCGGCGGCCCGGTGGATCCTCGACCACCCGGGATACGCCCCCGAACTGCTCGCCCTGGCCGCCGTACAGGCGCTCGGGCCGGAGGCGGCGGCCTGGGCGGCGCGACTGCGGGCGACCTACCCGGCCGCGACCCCGGCCGGGCTGGCCCGGCTCGCCACCCGGCGGTATGTCCGGTTCTCCACCGTCGGGGCGGCCCTCTCGGTCGGCACCGGCGTCCTCGCCCCGGTCGCCGAACTCGTCACACTCGTCTGGTCCCAGACCGAACTGGTGCTCCGGCTCGCCGCCGCGTACGGGCACGACCCGACCGGGCCGGACCGGGCCGCCGACCTGCTGGTGCTGACCCGGATCCATCCGGACCGGCCCAGCGCCCTCGCCGCCCTGGCCGCCGCCGAACGGGTGGGCAACCGCCACCACGTGGAGCCGACCACGGATCCGGCCGACCGGATGACCCAGGCCGCCTGGCGACTCGGCGCGCCGACGCTGGCGCGTACCACCGGGTGGTTGGCGGTGCGGCTGGTCACCCGGCGGCTGCCCGGGACGACGGCGCTGGCCGCCGGCCTCGCCGGCGCGACCGCCACCGAGCGTCTCGCCGCCCGGGCCACGACCCTGTACCGGGCGGCGGTGCCGGGTCAGAGCCAGTCGAACCAGTCGCGGGGCAGTAGCGCATAGCCGACGAAGGCGACCACGTCGAGCAGGGTGTGTGCCACGACCAGCGGCAGCACCCGTCGGGTACGCAGGAAGAACAGCGCGAAGACCACGCCCATCACCGCGTTGCCGAGGAACGCCCCGAATCCCTGGTAGAGGTGGTACGAGCCGCGCAGCAGGGCGCTGGTCGCGATCACCGCCCCGATCCGCCAGCCCATCTGCCGTAGTCGGGTCATCAGGTAACCGACCACGACGACCTCTTCGAGGATCGCGTTCTGCGCGGCGGAGAGGATCAGCACCGGAACCGTCCACCAGAGCTGCGGCAGGCTCGCCGGCACGACGGTGGCGTTGATGCCGAGCTGGGCGGCGACCCAGAACAGGCCGAGGCCGGGCAGTCCGATCACCGCGGCGAGCGCCGCCCCCCAGGCGAGGTCGTGGCCGGGTCGCCGTCGGTCCAGGCCGAGCAGGACCCGCGCCCCGGCGGCTTCCGGCTGGCCTGCGGTCTGGCCTGCGGTCTGGCCGGCGGGTTCCGGCTGGGCCGGGGCCCGGCCGGTGAGGGCCTCGGGGAGGCCCGGGACCCGCGCCGGGTCGAGCAGCAGCCCGGCCCGGTCGCCGACCCGGTCCCGGTTCAACAGGTGTACGGCGAGCAGCACCGGCACCAGCGCGAAGAGGATGCCCAGCAGCTGGTAGCTGAGGTCCAGCCAGGGCCGGGTCGACTGGGAGGCGTTCAGCGTCGCGGTCTGCTGGGACAGTGGCCGGTCGGCGGTCAGCCGGGCGATGATCGTCACCAGCGAGTAGATCGCGGACTGGCCCAGCGACACCCCGAGGACCAGCAGCACCTCGGTACCCAGGACCCGGCGGGTGCGGGGCCGGGCGAGATCAACCGTCACCCGACAACTGTGCCCGATCGGGCCGGCGGCCGGGGTCCGCCGACCGGTTCACCCACCCGGTACGCCCCGATCGCACACTCTGTGCGACCTGAATCAACGCTGAGTGGTCATCCTTGTTCGCGCAGGGCTCCTGACCGGGCTCACGCAGAGCCCCTCGACCGGGAAGGTGTCATGGACAACCTCGCGCAGCTGTTGAAGGAGAGCTGGACCCTTGTCGAGGAGCAGCGGGACAAGCTCGCCGGATACTTCTACGCCCGGATGTTCCTCTCCGACCCCACACTGCGCGCCCTGTTCCCGATCCAGATGGACGGGCAGCGGGACCGGCTGCTGGAGGCGATCGTGACCGCCGTCCAGACCATCGACGACCCGGAGAACTTCGACGAGTACCTCCGCGCCCTGGGCCGGGACCACCGGAAGTACCACGTCAAGCCAGAGCACTACGACACCATGGGCGCCGCGCTGCTGGACGCGCTGCGACAGGCCACCGGCGACCAGTGGAGTGTCGAGTACGACCAGGCGTGGCGGGACGCGTACCGGGCGATCGCGGAGAGGATGCAGGCCGGGGCGGCCGCCGACGAGAATCCGCCGTTCTGGCACGCCGAGGTGATCGGCCACGAGCGGCGGGGCAGCGACATCGCCGTACTGACCTGTCGACCGTTGACCGGACCGCTGCCGTACCGCGCCGGCCAGTACGTCAGCGTCGAGGTGCCGCTGCACCGGCCGCGGATGTGGCGGACGTACTCGATCGCGAACGCGCCCCGCGAGGACCACACCCTGGAGTTCCACGTCCGGTCGGTCGGCGCCGGTTGGGTCTCCAGCGCGCTGGTCCGCCGGGTGCGGGTCGGTGACCTGCTGCGACTGGCCGCGCCGATGGGGTCGATGGTCCTGGACCCGCACTCGGAGCGGGACCTGCTCTGTGTCGCCGGCGGGGTCGGCCTCGCCCCGGTCAAGGCGCTCGCCGAGGAACTGGCCCGGACCAACCGCACCCGGTGGATGCACGTCTTCGCCGGTGCGACCACCCGTGACGAGTTGTACGGCCTCGCCGAGCTGTACGAACTGGCGGCCAACCACCCCTGGTTGTCGATCATTCCGGCCTGCAGCGCCGACCCCGGGTTCGTCGGCGAGCAGGGGGAGATCTCCGAGGTCTTCGCCCGGTACGGCCCGTGGACCACCCACGACTGTTACGTCTCCGGTTCGGCGGCGCTGGTCCGCGCCGCGCTCCGGACCCTGGCCGCGGACGACGTACCGCCGGAGAACATCCGGTACGACGCCTTCGGCGACCTCTAGACCCCTCTAGACCTCCTCTCCCCCCAAGCCGGGTCTCGTGCCCTGCCCGCAGGGCACGAGACCCGGCTCCCCCTCTCCCGGAGGGAGAAGCCCTCAGTAACGCCAGGGGTTGCCGGTGTCCCGGTACTCCTCGATCGGCACCAGCGGCACGTCCGGGTCCATCCGGTCGACGTAGAGCCGCCCCTCCAGGTGGTCGACCTCGTGCGCGACCAGCCGGGCCATGGCGAGTTCGAACGACGTGATCACCCGGGCGCCGTCCCAGCGGGCGTGTTCGACGTCGAGCCGCAACGGCCGGGAGACCAGGCCGCGCAGGTCGAACAGGGAGAGGCAGCCCTCGTACTGCTCGTCGGTCTCCAGCGCGGCGTCGACCACCCGTGGGTTGAGCAGCACCACCGGTTCGGCCTCCCGGTCCGGTGGCCGGACCAGGGCGGCGGCCCAGGGGAGCCCGAGCTGCGGCGCGGCGAGCCCGACGCCCTTGTTGAACGGGTGCAGTTCGTCGAGTCGGGCCAGGGCGGCGCGGAGCCGGGCGACCACGTCCCGGGCGTTCGCCTCGTCGCGGGGCAGGTCGAACTGCCGGGCCGGCTGTCGGAGCAGGTCTGCGCCGAGCTGCACGATGCCGGCGGCGCGCATCCGGTCGCTGGCCCGGGCCGGTGGTTCGGCCGGGGCGGGGGCCGGCGGCGCCGGTTGGGCGCGGTACCGCCATTCGAGGCGGTAGCGGGCGTTGAGCGGCGGTTCGTCGGTGGACCACTCGAAGAGTGCCCGGCCGTCGTCGTCGCGGCGTTGCAACGGGGTACGCAGCGGCCCTTCCTCGGCCGACAGCGAGATCTCCACTCCCCAGACCTGCGGGTCGAGCTCCAACGGCAGGTCGAGGCGGAGCGCGAGCCGCCGGGTGGGCAGCCGTACGGCCCGCTGGAACCACTGGCCCCACTTGTCCTGGCTGACCCGGTACGAGTACTCGGTGGTGACCCGTTCGCCGGGGTAGAGCGGGAACCGTCCGTCGGCGTTCTCGAAGAGCAGCCACACCTCCTTGAACGCGTCCCGGTCGTGCTTCTTGCGCCACTCCATCGACTCACGGGTGCCCTGGTCGTCGCAGTACGCCTGCAGGTCCAGCTCGGCGAAGGTGAGCGGGTTCTCCCGGTGGTGCCGGTTGGACCGGGCCGGGTCGTTGGGGTAGCGGTCGACGGCGATCCGGACCAGGTAGCGGGTCACCGGCTCGGTGCCGGCGTTGTAGAGCGCCCGCCGAATCACGCAGCGGTACGCGTCGTCGTGGAAGGCGAGGGTCGCGGTCTCCTGTTCGACGATCAGTCCGGTGCCGGGCGGCATCCACTGCTCGGGGACCGGCGGGTCCCGGTGGGCGACGGCGGTGGTGCGGGCCTGCCGGAGTTCGTCGTATTCCTGGAAGCGCTGCCAGATCGCGCCGGACGCGCCGAGCACGGCCTCGGCCCGCCGGGCGAAGTCCTCGGTCGGTCGGTGGCGGCGGCCCTCCACGTGGCTGACGTACGACGGGTCGAAACCCATTCGGGCCGCGAGCTGTTTCTTGGTCATGCCCCGCTCGACCCGTCGGCGGGACAGCTCGGCCGCGAACGAGTCGGCAGCCCGTTCGATAGGCGAGGTCGTCATCACATTCCTCTGGCCGGGAATCTCAGTCTGCCGGCCAAGCCGCCCAGTCTGACAGAACTGCCGCGTTCGCGACAATGGCTTGACATTTCGGCCAGCTTCTCTGATCCTCCCCGATCCGCTGACCAACCCCGGTCCGACCCGCCGGGAGTCGCTGTCCGGTCGGCGCCGCCGGATGTGTGTGGGCGGCCGTGGTGGAGTCGATTAGCCGACCGGCGGACGGGAACCTTGGCGGAAGCTCTACGTGATCGCCTTAACTCTGGTTAGCCTAGCCTTAGTAGGCTAGGGTGACGATGAGTTAGTCAACCGGAGGGTGGACATCCCGTGGCACTGCTGGCATCAGGGCAGACCAGGCCGCTGACGGCCGGGGCGCCGGCCGCATGGCGACACTCCACCCCGCGACGCCTTGGCGACTCCGCGTGACCGTCCTGGTCGGCGACCGGACCGCCGCACCCCTGGCTCCGGTGACCGCCACGCTGCGCGCCGCCTTCGGCACCGACGACCTGCCCGGGCTCGCGACCGGCCTGCTCGTCGCCGACGAGCCGGGCTGGTCCCCGGCCACCGAACTGGTCGACGGCACCCGGCTGCCCGAGGTGCTGGCCGCCGCCCGGCAGCGTTGGAACGCCACCCCGCACGCCGCCGCCGCGCTGACCTGGAAGGGCTACGCCTACTGGCTCTGCCTGCCGGTGGCGCTCGGTTGGGCCTCGGCCCGGCGGGTGCCACTGCTGCACCCGGAGAACGTCCTGGTCCATCTCGAGGCGCACCGGCCGCTGCTCAAGATCGGACTGCGGCGTTGCACCACCATCGCGGTGCTTCCGTCGGACCCGCTGGCCCTGACCGACCTTCCCGAGATCCGGGTCGTGGCGGACGAGGCGGAACTCCTGGACGTCCTGCGCACCTCACTGCTCGACGCCCACCTCACCCCGCTGCTCGACGCGATGCACGGCCAGGTCCGGCTCGGTGCCCGTACGCTGCTCGGCTCGGTCGCCTCCGGGGTGGCGCACGGGGTGCTGCGGGCCGCCGACTCGCTGCCCGGCGGCTCGGCGGAGACGATCGGCACCCTGCTGGAGACCCTCGGCGTGGCGGACCTGATCGACCTGGTCCCCGGCCCGGCCGGGGAGTTGACCGTGCAGCGCAGGACCTGCTGTCTGGCCTTCACCCTGCCGCAGCCGAAGGTCTGCACCGGCTGCTGCCTGCGCTCCGCCTGACCGCCGTCGATCTCTTCCGGGCGCACCGGGTCCGCTCCGGCTGTCGGCCGGGACCCTGACGGGGAGGGCGAGATCGACGAACCGACACCGGGTCGTAATCGGGTCGGTACAACCTGCGAGGGCGGTCGAGATATCGTCGGGCTGGTCTGGTAACAAAACACCCCCGAACTGGTCACAACCGAAGTGCAAGTCATGAGTTCGGCTCGCACGAGTGCCCCAATTTCCCTACGGTCGTCGTAGATGGTTCACTCTGTCGGTCCAGTGCAAGTCGAGTCAGAGCGTGAGGAATCGACGCATGGCAGAAATAACTGGAGATCAGCGGGTTCAGGAAGAGGTGCTCGAGGGCCTCGCCACCGCCGTCAACCACCGGCGCTGGTTCGTCGAGCTGGCCCTGCCGTACCTCGGTGACAACGCGATCGAGATCGGCAGTGGCCTGGGCGACTACGCCATCGAGTGGGCCCCGTTCCTGCAGCGCTTCACCGCCACCGAGGCGGACCCGGACCGGCTGATCGCCCTGAAGGAGCGGCTCTCCGGCGAACCGAACATCGAGGTCCGGCAGATGCTGCTGCCCACCAACGAGCAGGGCGACTACAGCGCGGCCGTCTCCTACAACGTGCTGGAGCACATCGAGGACCACGTCGGCGCGCTGCGCAGCATGCGCGGCCTGGTCCGGCCCGGCGGGGCGATCGTCCTGATCGTGCCGGCCTTCGAGTTCGCGATGGGCCCGGCCGACATCGCCACCGGGCACGTGCGCCGCTACACCAAGAAGACCATGCGGGCGGCCCTGGAGGAGGCGGGACTGCAGGTCGAGACCCTGCACTACGCCAACGCGCTCGGCCTGATCGGCTACTACATGGCGACCAACGTCTTCCGGCTGATGCCGAAGGAAGGCCCGATGGTCAAGGTGTACGACACCCTCGTCCTGCCGGTGACCAAGGCCGCCGAGCAGGTGGTCCGTCCGCCGTTCGGCCAGTCGGTCTTCGCCGTCGCCCGGGTCCCCGCCTGACTGTTCGCGGGGCCACGGGCCGGCATCACCCCGATCAGTCCCGGATGGCGATGCCGGCCCGGTTCACCGTCAGCCCTTCACCTGGTACGTCGGGCGGATCACCGCCCGCGCCAGGGTGTGGAACGTCAGGTTGAAGCCGACGTACGCCGGGCTGGCGTCCGGCGTGACCTCGAGCTGCTCGACGTCGAGGGCGTGCACCGCGAAGACGTACCGGTGTGGACGGTCCCCGGCCGGCGGCGCCGAACCACCGTACGACTGCTCGCCGTAGTCGTTACGGACGCTGAACGCACCCTGCACGCCGGCCGACGAGTCGCTTCCGGCGCCCTTCGGCAGCTCGGTCACGTCGGCGGGGACGTTCACCAGCACCCAGTGCCAGAATCCGCTGCCGGTCGGCGCGTCCGGGTCGTAGCAGGTCACCGTGAAGCTGCGGGTCTGAGCGGGAAAACCCGACCAGGCGAGCTGCGGGGAGAGGTTCTGCCCGCCCACGCTGGGGTGCCCGAACTCCGCCGGCATCTGCTCGCCGTCCTGGACGTCCGCGCTGGTCACCGTGAACTCCGGTACGGCCGGCAGCACCGCGTACGGGTCGGGCGGAATCGGTCGGTCAAGGGTCATCGAAAGAGGTCCTTTCAGCGCTTCAGGTGCCCCACCGAATCGGCGGTGCCGGGTCCCTTTCTACCCGTTGACGCGGCCGCCACCCGCCGCACCTCACCCCCGGGTCGCCGACTTCTCAGCGCCCGGGGCATCCCCCGGTCCCGTCCCAGGACCGTCGCTCCGGCAGGTCGTCGACCCATGCCTCCGTCCCCGGCGCGGTGTCGGCGGTACGCCGCAGCTCGGCGGCGGTGACCCCGGGCGGCGGTACGGCCGCCCGACGGTGGATCTCGACCACGAGCGGTGGCTCCGGACGTTCCACCCGGGCCAGGTAGCCGAGCGCGACGGCGAGCGCCTCACAATGCAGTACGCCACAGATCGGACAGATTCCCTCACGGTCCGGGGTGTGCTCGGCGACGATCCGGCGAGCCACCAGGATCAGTCGGTTCCGCACCTGCACCGGGGACAGCAGCTCCATGCATGCCCTCGCTTCACGTCGTCCGCCCACTCGGGGGCAGGCCGGTCGGACCCCCACCAACCCAAACCGGCACCTACACAGAATCACCAGGCGATTACTTTGGGTAGGTTAGTAGATCGCACCGCATCCCCGTCAACCAGCCGTCCGACACTTCCCACGTGACGGATCGAGCCACCCTCATCCCGGGCCGGACCCGGACTCGCCGATGCCGGTGATCCGGCGTAACTCCTCGTCCGACGGCACCCGACTGGGCAGCACCGCCCGGAGCTGCGGCGGAGCCCAGCCCGGATCGTGTGTCTCCAGCCAGGACCCGGCGACGATGATCCGGCCGCAGTCCGGTTGGCCGCACGGCCGGCAGCCGTCGATGCCGCGCGGCCAGTGGGCGGTCATGACAAGCCGAGCCACCACCGTCACCATCGGCCGCAGCTGGGCTGGAAGCTGCCGGCCGGCCGTCACCACGACCCAGAGCGCCCACTCCTGGGTCGGACACCAGCCCGGACGACACTCCTGGCAACCTCGACCCTCCGCGTGGGCGGTGATGATCCGGTACGCGTCTTCGATGGCGAAGCGCGGGCGCCCCTCGGGCATCATCATCGCCGGGCCGCCTTAGTGAGAGCGTCGACCCGCACCATCAGGTGTAGCCACGACCCGTGTGCGGGCGTCGTGGTGTGGGAACACCGCGGCTGTTCATGACCGACGACCCAGACCCAGAGACCCGCCTCGTCAAGCCTGGTCACATTCCGATGGATCCGGGAGACGGACATGTCGACGTACGAGCCGATCGGGAGACTGGCGCAGTGGGACCGCTCGTCGGGGCGGAGCTTGAGAATGGTGCCGGATTCGACATCAGGGACCGTCAGGGTCGGCGTCACGATCGGCGGTGGGGTGGCTGCGGGGTCGCGATGACGACGGGCAGTCTCGCTGGTCAGCGCCCTGACGACGGCGGCGGTGGCGGACGCGGGTGGCAGCTCCGGCTGCGGGTCGACGTTCATCGACCCACCCGGTATTGGCGGCTCTGACCGTAGGTAAGCAGCGGCAGGCCGTTAATCATGGTCGGTCCCACCCAGCTCATCGTGAGCCGCCGGTCGCGCTCGTCGCGCTGCCGCCGAGCCAGGTCGATGACCCGCTGCCGGGCCAGCGCCGCCTCAGCCGCGTCGCGTTCGACGGCGACCCGCAGAACCTCGACGGCATGTCGTTTGAACGGCGCCGCCGCCCGACGCCGCCTCCACCATGTCCGGATACCCACCATCGCCTCCTCAGCCGCTGGATCGTGGGCGACCGGCCCGGAAGCGCCTACCCCTAGATCACCTACCGTGCCGGCCGCTTGGACGTTAAGCTACTCCCGTACAGACAGCCTGTCTAGACGGGTAAGCCGGGGCGAGGACAACCCATTGCGACGACGTTGATCGGGGGTACGGTGACCGACGTGCCTACCCCGCACGACCGGCCCCGCTACCGCCAGGTCGCAGACGAACTTCGCCGCAGGATCATGTCCGGCGCGATTCCGCCCGGCAGCATCCTGCCGTCCGAGTCAGCCCTCATCGAGGAGTTCGGCGTGGCACGCGGCACGGTGCGCGAGGCGATTGCGCTGCTCCGAACCGAAGGGCTGGCGGTCACCGAGATGGGGCGGGGCACCTACGCCCGGCCTGTGCTACCGGTACGCCGACTCGGCTCCGACCGGTATCGACGCGAGCTGGAGCAGGTCCGCAGCGGCGAGCTGGGCACCTCGTTCACGTCGGACCAGCAGATCGACTGGTCGGATTACCGGCTGGACAAGGAATTCCGCGAGGTCCCTGCCGATACGACAACCGCCGAGCTGTTCGGCATCGGACCGGGAACGCCGCTGCTGGAGCGGCGCTTCGTGTTCCGCGCCCAGGGCGTGCCGCAGCAGATGTCCACGTCGTCCTTGCTACTGGACATGGTTCGCGGCACGCCGGTGGCCGACCCGGACCGCGAGCCCTGGCCCGGTGGCAACACCGGTCAACTCCACAGCCTCGGCGTGGTCATCACCGGCATCCGGGAACGGGTTCGCGCACGGATGCCACTGAAAGACGAGATCGAGACCCTGAAGATCCCTGGTGGGGTGCCGGTCGTGACGATCACCCGCCAGACGTACGCCGGTGAGCGCGTTGTCGAGGTTGCCACCGACATCGTCATACCCGCTGACCGGGTCGAGCTGGACTACTGGATCGACGTAACCTGATGCGACACGTGTCGCAGGCGCGTCGAGAACTGGGGATCCGGTCGAGGAGGAGCCCGGGACCGCCGACAGGTGAACGACACGATTGGTGAGCCACACCAACCCCTGGCGAGACGAAGTAAGACCGACTTACCACCTACAGACACGCCCCCTGACCGGTGTTCGCGCTGGCCAAGAGGCGTTTTTGCGGGGCGGGAAGCGGAGGGCGTGGGATTCGAACCCACGAGGACGTTGCCGCCCTACCGGTTTTCAAGACCAGCGCCATCGGCCACTAGGCGAGCCCTCCTGGGCCACGGTCGCCGGCGATACGGCGGTCGCGGCCGTGCCTAGTCTGCCACGAGCGTCCACCTGACGCGCGTACCCGGTCTCCCGAAGTCCCGCCGGGCGGCTGCGAGCGCACCATCGTGATCGGCCCGGGGGGCGCGCGCCGAAACATGGATCGGGTAAGACTGTACGAATGAAGGCGATCACCATCCCCGAGCCCGGTGGACCCGACGCGCTCGTCTGGGCCGAGGTCCCCGATCCGACCCCGGGGCCGGGCGAGGTGGTGATCGACATCCGGGCCAGTGCGGTCAACCGGGCTGACCTGCTGCAACGGCAGGGGTTCTATCCGCCGCCGGCCGGCGCGTCGCCGTACCCGGGTCTGGAGTGCGCCGGGGTGGTCAGCGTGCTCGGGCCCGAGGTGACCGGCTGGGAGCTGGGCCAGCCGGTCTGTGCGCTGCTCAGCGGCGGCGGCTACGCGGAGCGGGTCGCGGTCCCCGCCGGGCAACTGCTGCCGGTGCCCGACGGTGTCGACCTGGCCGACTCGGCGGCCTTGCCAGAGGTCGCCTGCACGGTCTGGTCGAACGTCGTGCAGCTCGCCCGGCTCGGCATCGGCGAGACACTGCTGGTGCACGGCGGCGGCAGCGGCATCGGGACCTTCGCGATCCAGCTCGGCACCGCACTCGGCGCGACCGTGCTGGTCACCGCCCGGGCCAACAAGCACGAACGGCTGCGGGAGCTCGGCGCCGCGCTCGCGATCGACTACACGACCGAGGACTTCGTCGAGGCGGCGAAGCGGGCCACCGACGGCCGGGGCGCCGACGTGATCCTGGACATCATGGGCGGGTCGTACCTGGGACGGAACGTCACGGCGCTGGCCACCGGCGGCCGGATCGTGGTGATCGGGCTGCAGGGTGGCCGCAAGGGTGAGCTGAACCTCGCCGAACTGCTGGCCAAGCGGGGGTCGGTGGCTGCGACCGCACTGCGGTCCCGGCCGGCGGCGGAGAAGGCGGCGATCGTCCGGGGGGTGCGCGAGGAGGTCTGGCCGCTGATCGAGTCGGGTGCGATCCGGCCGATCGTCCACCACCGGCTGCCGATGAGCGAGGCCGCCGAGGCGCACCGGCTCGTCGACGCCAGCGATCACTTCGGCAAGGTGCTGCTCACCGTCGGCTGATCCGTCGACTGCTCCGCGACCGGCTGCCGGGGCAGCAGGCGGTGCGGGCCGGGACCGTTCGCCGCCAGCTGGTCGTCCGGGTTGTAGAGGGCGCAGCTACGCAGTGACAGGCAGCCGCAGCCGATGCAGCCACTCAGCCGGTCGCGGAGCCCGGTGAGCAGCGCGATCTGCGCGTCCAGCCGACTTCGCCAGAGCGTGGAGAGCCGCGCCCAGTCGGCCTTGGTCGGGGTACGTGACTCGGGCAGCGTCGCCAACGCCGTCCGGATCTCGTCCAGCGACACCCCGACCTGCTGGGCGATCCGGATGAACGACACCCGGCGGATCTCGGCCCGGTCGAACCGGCGCTGATTGCCGCTGGTCCGGCCGGCCCGGATCAGCCCCAGCCGCTCGTAGTAACGCAACGCCGACGTCGCCACCCCGGACCGCGCCGCCAGCTCTCCGATGGTCAGCGTCTCGTGCCGCACCCTCCGCCCCTCCCACATATCGAAATCCCTCGTCACAAGGTCTTGAGTTGAAGCGCACTTCAACTTGCAGGGTAGTGACATGACAACGCCGAGTTCCACCCCGACCCGGCCCGTGCTCGGGCCGCTGCTGCGCCGGCTCACCGGCGACGAGAAACACGCGCCGAGCGCGCACTCCACCCTCGACGTGCTGTGGGTGCTCTACGACCGGGTGCTCCGGATCAGCCCGGAAACGGTCGACGCCCTCGACCGGGACCGCTTCCTGCTCTCCAAGGGACACGGACCGGCCGCCTACTACGCCGTACTCGCCGCCAAGGGGTTCATCCCGGAACACTGGCTCGACGACCTGGCCGGCCCGGAGAGCCGGCTCGGCCACCACCCCGACCGGCTGCTGGTCCCCGGCGTCGAGATCGGCAGCGGTTCACTCGGCCACGGACTCGGACTGGCCGTCGGCACCGTACTCGGGCTGCGGGCCCAGGGCCTGACCGAACCCCGGGTGTACGTCCTGCTCGGCGACGCCGAACTCGACGAGGGAGCCAACCACGAGGCGATCGCCTACGCCGGCGCGACCGGACTCGACGCGCTGACCGCGATCGTGGTCGACAACCGCTCCGCCAGCCACGGCTGGCCCGGCGGGATCGCCAGCCGGTTCACCGTCAACGGCTGGACCGCCTCGACCGTCGACGGGCACGACCACGACGAGTTGGCGGAAGCCCTGACCACCCGACACCCCGGTCGGCCACACGTCGTCGTGGCCGCCGTCGCCCCCAAGGAGTACTGAGATGCGGGACGCGTTCGTACAGACCACCACCGACCTGCTGGAGAACGAACCGCGTACCGCCCTGGTGCTCGCCGACATCTCCGCCGACCGGTTCGTCGACGCCGCCCGGCGGCACCCGGACCGGGTGCTCAACGTCGGGATCCGCGAACAGTTGATGGTCGGGGTCGCCGGCGGGCTGGCGCTGACCGGGATGCGCCCGATCGTGCACTCGTACGCCACGTTCGCGATCGACCGGACGTACGAGCAGCTCAAGCTCGACCTCGACCACCAGGGGGTGGGGGCGGTCGTGGTCAGCGTCGGCGCCTCCTACGACGGAGCGGAGATGGGGCGCACCCACCTGTCCCCCGCCGACGTGGCGCTGGTCGACACGCTCACCGGCTGGACGGTGCACGTACCCGGGCATCCGGCCGAGGTACCCGCGCTGCTCCGCGCCGCGGCCCGGCATGACGAGCCGGTCTACCTGCGGCTCTCCACCCAGGTCAACGACCTGCCCCGACCGGGTGCCGGACGGTTGACCGTGGTGCACCGGGGCAGCCCGGTGGCACCGGTCGTGGTGGCGGTCGGCCCGATGCTGCATCCGCTGCTGGCGGCGATCGCCGGACTGGACGTCACCGTGGCGTACACCCACACCCCGCGTCCGTTCGACATCGCCGGCCTGCGGGAACTGCTGCCGACGCCGGACGCCTCGGTCGCCCCGGCGGTGGTCCTGGTCGAGCCGTACCTGGCCGGTACGTCGAGCGCGGTGCTCGGCGAGGGGCTGGCGGACGTACCGCACCGGCTGCTCGCCCTCGGCGTGGGCCGCACCGACCTGCGCCGGTACGGCACCGCGGCGGACCACGCCCGGTGGCACGGCCTGGACTCGGCCGGGCTGCGCCGTTCGATCAGCGCCTTTCTCGGCTGACCGGCTGGCCAACCACCCACGCGGCAGTTCGGGGCGCTCAGCGCCGTTCGGCCTGCTCCCGGCGGCGGGTACGTTCCCGGCCCAGGATCCAGAGCGCCTCGACGCCGTCCTTCCAGGTGATCTTCTTGCCCTCCTCGCGGCCCCGGGCCCGGTAGCTGATCGGCACCTCGTACGGCCGGATCCGGCGGCGGAGCAGCTTGCCGGTCACCTCGGCCTCCATCCCGAAGCCCCGGGAGCGGACGTCCAGCGAGCGGTAGAGCGCGATCGGCAGCAGTTTGAAGCAGGTCTCCAGGTCGCCGATGTAGGAGTTGAACAGCACGTTGGCGGCGGTGGTGACCGCCTTGTTGCCCATCACGTACCAGAAGCTGTAGGCGCTGTGGCTGCCGAACGTCCGATTTCCGTAGACCACCGTGGCCCGGCCGTCCAGCACCGGGGCAAGCAGCTTCGGGATGTCCTGCGGGTCGTACTCCAGGTCGGCGTCGAGGATGACCATGTACTCACCCTCGGCGTTGTCGACCGCGGTCTTGATCGCCGCGCCCTTGCCCGCGTTGCGCGGATGGGTGATCACCCGGAGCCGGGAGTCGTCTGCCCGGCCGAGAATCTCTCCGGTACCATCGCGGCTACCGTCGTCGACGACAACAAGTTCGATCTCGCACGGGTAGTCGACCGCGAGAGCCTGCTTGAGGGCGTCCGCGATGCGTTCTTCCTCGTTGTAGACCGGCATGAGGATCGAGAGCTTCACGGGAATCTCCACGGTGCGGACGACGAATCGGGCCCTAGCCTAGCCTGATCGGCAGCCTTCACAATGCCTGGTGCCGCGCACGAGCGCAGGTGAGGGTCCTTCCGACGATCGTCGCCGGCCACTGGCCGCCCCGCAATGCCCCTCCCACGACCTGGCAGTTCCGACCCGATCCGGGCTGATCCGCCGACGGGTCGGCGGGTCGACGGGCCGGTCTGTCAACGGGCGAGCGGGTCAACGGGCGAGCGCGGGACGGAACTTCGGTGCCCGGCCCGAGCCGGTCGACGGGCCACCCGTCGCGGGCCGCCGGGGCGGTACGGCCCGGACGCCCCGCCCAGCCGGCACGGCGGCCGGGGCCGCCGGCGTCGGAACCGGCAGCCCGGCTCCGGCGACCGGAACAGTGGCCGGAGCGGCGGAGGCAACCGGCCGTGGTGCCCGAGTTGTCATCTTCGCTCGGAAGACGTGATTGAACAGGGCGTCGAGTTGCCACAGCTGGCTGGGCCGGTCGGCCCGGATCAGAAACCGTTCCCGTACGCCGTCCACCGCGGTCGCGGCCAGTTCGAGCACCGACGTACGCGGGTCCGGGGTCCAGGCGGCGTTGCTGAGGTGCCGCAACTCGGTGTTGAGGTGCAGCCGCAGCCGCTGCAGCACCCGGCTCTGCTCGGTCACCACCAGCCGGCGGGCGGTCAGCAGCAGCAGATAGCTACAGGTCGGCTGCTCGGGGCGGATACATCGGGCCACCAGGACGGCGGCGTCCCCGGCCTGCACACAGCTGCGCAGGACCGGCAGGTGCCGACTCACGGTCGGGCTGGTCACCCCGGTCTCGGCGGCGGCCGGCAGGAACGTACGGACGAACACATCCATGCCCGTTTCAACGACACGCCGCCGGGGATGACGCGGCCAGGACATGGACGAGAATGATTTTATAGAAGTTCCACGATGGTGGCGTTCGCCATTCCGCCGCCCTCGCACATGGTCTGCAGGCCGTACCGGATGCCGTTGTCCCGCATGTGTTGCAGCATCGTGGTCATGATCCGGGCACCGGATCCGCCGAGCGGATGACCGAGGGCGATCGCGCCACCCCGGGGGTTGAGCCGGGCCGGATCCGCCTCCGTCTCGGCCAGCCAGGCCAGCGGCACCGGGGCGAACGCCTCGTTGACCTCGTACACCCCGATCTCCTCGATGCCGAGCCCGGCGCGGCGCAACGCCTTCGCGGTGGCCGGGATCGGTGCGGTGAGCATCAGCACCGGGTCGGCGGCGGCGACCACGGCGGTGTGGATCCGGGCCAGCGGCCGGAGGCCGTGCCGCCGGGCCCAGTCGGAGCTGGTCACCGCGAGCGCGGCGGCGCCGTCGGAGATCTGCGAGGCGGAGCCGGCGGTGACCACACCGTCGGCCCGGAACGGGGTGGGCAGCTCGGCGAGCCGTTCCAGGGTGGTGTCCCGGCGGATGCCCTCGTCCGCGACGACCTTGGCCCCGTCCGGCACCTCGACCGGGACGATCTCCGGCTCGAACGCACCGGCGTCCTGGGCGGTGGCCGCCTTTTCGTGGCTTGCCAGCGCGAACTCGTCGAGCTGACGCCGGTTCAGTCCCCACTGGCGGGCGATCAGCTCGGCGCCGACCCCCTGGCTGAACGGCACCGGCTCGTCGGCGGCGAAGCCCTCCCGGTCCCGGTAGCGGTTGCGCACCTGGTCGCCGTAGGGCAGCCCGGTCGGCGTCGGACCGGCGGCCGGGGACGCCACGCTGCTGCCCATCGGCACCCGGGTCATCGACTCCACCCCGCCGGCGACCACCAGGTCCGCCTGGCCGGCCAGCACCGCCGCGGCGGCGAAGTGCAGCGCCTGCTGGCTGGAGCCGCACTGCCGGTCGAGCGTGGTGCCGGGCACCGACTCCGGCCAGCCCGCCGCGAGTACGGCGTTACGTCCGACGTTCCAGGCCTGCTCGCCGACCTGGGAGACGCAGCCCCAGATCACGTCGTCCACGTCGCCCGGGTCGAGCCCGGTCCGTTCGGCGAGGGCGCGCAGCACCTGCGCCGACAGGTCGACCGGATGTGCTCCGGCCAGCGCTCCCCGGCGCCGCCCGACCGGGGTCCGTACCGCACCGACGATGACCGCGTCCGCCATGTCTACTCCCCAGTAACTTGTCTGCTCCGATCGTACCGTGAACAGCGGCCGATCCCACCGGCCATGTTCCTGGCATCCTGGATCCGTGCCTGCCGACCGCTACGACGAGCCGATCGACCGCACCGGGCAGCCGGACCCGGACCACCCCGGGCAGCCGCGCCCATCGGCCGGCCCATCGGCCGGCGCACCGTCCGGCCCATCGTCCGGTTCGGAGGGTGCAGCACCGCGGTGGCGGGTCCAGCCGGTGCTGCCGATGGTCAAGATCGGCGCTGCGGTGCTGCTCGTCGCGCTCGGCGCGCTGCTCGCCGCCAACGACAACGACCCGGTACAACTCGGCATCGCGGTGGTGGCCGCCGCCGGCCTGCTGGTCTGGGGAGTACGGGACCTGGTCGCGCCGGTCCGGCTCACCGCCGACCCCGCCGGCATCACGGTGATCAGCGGGTACGCCGGTCAACGGCACCTGCCGTGGACGGCGGTCGAACGGATCCGGGTCGACACCCGGCCCCGGCTCGGACTGCGTACCGAGACGTTGGAGGTCGACGCCGGCGACTCGCTGCACCTGTTCAGCCGGTACGACCTCGGCACCGCGCCGACCGAGGTCGCCGAGACGCTCCGCCGAGTCCAGGCGACCCACTCGACCGGTGTCACCGGCGAGCCGCCCCGCTGACCAGCCGGCGGAGCCTGCCCTTCCCGCCGCGTCGCCGGCGCCGGCGGCCCTGGCAGACCGGGCGCTGGTCAGCCGACCAGCGCGGCGGTCTGGATCAGGGTCAGTCCGGCCAGCACCAACCCGATCAGCACCCCACCACCGGCCTGGAACAGGGTGCGACGGCCCCGTGGGGCGTAGGCCAGCACCAGAGCCATCGCCGCCCCGGTCACCAGACCACCCAGGTGCCCGGCGATCGAGATGCCCGGTACGGCGAACGTGATGACCAGGTTGACCACCAGGACCGGAATCACCGACGAGGTGTCCCGACCCAGCCGGCGCATGATCACGAAGAGCGCGGCGAAGAGACCGAAGATCGCCGTCGAGGCGCCGGCGGTCTCCCTCATCGGATTGGTGAACAGGTACGCCGCCACGTTGCCACCGAACCCGGCGACCAGATAGAGCGCCAGGAACCGCAGCGGGCCGAGGGTGGCCTCCAGCGTCCGACCGAGCATCCAGAGCGCCCACATGTTCAGCGCCAGGTGCACGATGCCGTAGTGCAGGAACATCGCCGTAATGAGCCGGTAGTAGTCCCCGGCCGCGATCCCGTCCTGCGGCCCGAACGGGCCGAACGGGGCCCACAGGCCGAGCACCGCCCCCCAGTTGGTGAGCGGGGTCGACCCGCCGAGCAGACCCCCGAGCCCGCCCCCGGCGATCGACTCGCCGGATCGGGCCGACAGGATCGAGAGCAGCATGACCGCGACGTTGATCCCGATCAGCACCTTGGTGACGTAGCCCTGGCGACCGGCGGCACCGCCCCCGAAGGCGGTACGCACCGGCCGCTGGCTACGACGGCCCTCGGCCACACACTCCGGGCACTGGTGCCCGACCGAGGCCTCCCGCATGCAGTCCGGGCAGATCGGCCGCTCACACCGGGTACACCGGACGTACGTCTCCCGACCCGGATGGCGGTAGCAGACCGGCGTGGTCGGCGGCGACTCGCTCATGCCGTCACTGAGCTTGCTGATTCGGCCATGGACGCAAAGGTACCCGGGATCGACGTCAGGCGCCCTGACGCTGGATCTCGACGCGCTCGATGACCACGTCCTGGACCGGACGGTCCATCGCGCCGGTCGGCACCTTCGAGATCGCCTCGACGACCTTCGCGGACTCCTCGTCGGCGACCTGGCCGAAGATGGTGTGCCGGTTGTTCAGGTGCGGGGTCGGCGCGACGGTGATGAAGAACTGCGAGCCGTTGGTGCCGGGTCCGGCGTTCGCCATCGCCAGCAGGTACGGGCGGTCGAACCGCAGGTCCGGGTGGAACTCGTCGGCGAAGTTGTAACCCGGGCCACCCGTACCGGTGCCGGTCGGGTCACCCATCTGGATCATGAACCCGCTGATGATCCGGTGCGAGATGGTGCCGTCGTAGTACGGCCCGCTGCCCGGCTGCCGGGTACGCGGGTCGGTGTACGGCCGGGTGCCCTCAGCCAGTTCGACGAAGTTGCTGACGGTCTTCGGCGCGTGGTTCGGGAAGAGTTCCAGCCGGATCGCGCCGGCGTTGGTGTGCAGGGTCGCGTAGACGGCCTCGGCCACGAATACTCCTTGTTCGATGTGTTCGCCGGTCCGACCGGGCCGGCCGGACCGGACCTCCCCGCCGGCGCCCAGGTCCGCCGCCGACGTACGGGTGGTGGTTCCATGCGGATCCTCCCATGTGCCCGTTCTGCAGGTGCGGGCGCATCCGAGGGTGCAGGATGACGGAGGAACAACACCCAAGGAGGTGGGGACCGGTGTTCGGATTCGGGGGGCGCACTTCCCACAGGCAGCTCGTCAGGGACGAGCTGGGCGAGAGTCTTGATCATCTGGCGCGGGCGGCCAACCACGCCGCGTCAGGGGTCGGGGCGGCGGTAGGGCCGCGGGCGTATGCCGCCCGGGACTACCTCTCGCCGACGGCGACCAGGGTACGGCGGACCGCGTCGGACGGTTGGGAATCGGCGATGACCAGGGTGGCGCCGTTGGCCGTGGCCGCCGCCGCAGGCGCCCGTCAGGCCGGCTCGGTCGCCCTCGAGGCGAGGTCGAAGAGAGTGAAAGCGATGCGGAAGAAGAATTCGATGCTGCGCCGACGCTGGCCGATGCTGACCGGTTTGCTGGTCGCGGGGGCGGTCGCCGGGGCGATGGGCGCGGTGGCGATGCGCCGGCGGGAGCAGCAGCAACCCTGGGACGAGTACGACCCGGCGGCGGCGTTGGACACCGTACGCGGGGACGCCGCGACGATCATGGGCAGTTCGGCGGGCGGCGCGGTCCGTGAACCGGGCTCGCCGAAGTCGTCGCCAATGGAGAAGATGACGGACCGCGTCGGCGCGGTCACGGAGAAGATCAGCGCTGGTGCGGCGGTGACCGACGGCGCCAAGAAGGCCGGGGCCAGGGGCGAGCAGAAGTCGGACGACCTGCTCGGCACCGGCGGCGCGGCGTCCCGCAACCGCAGCAGTTGAGCGCGGGACCCGCGGCCCGGCCGGCGCCGGGCGGACGAGACGACCACGGCGTGGGGTGACGGCTCCGTTCCCCACGCCGTGGCGTTCCGGCACCGAAGCCAGCCGCAGAACCGACACCCACGGCGCCAGGTTGAGAGAGCCGGAGCCAGCGGCAGCGCCGGCGGCTACGGTGCCAGGCCGGCAGAGCCGGTGGTCAGAGCCAGCGGTTGCGCCGGAACCAGCGGTAGAGGCCGATCGAGATCGCCAGCATCAGGGTGAACACGACCGGATAGCCGTACTTCCACTTGGTCTCCGGCATGAACTCGAAGTTCATCCCGTAGATCCCGGCGATGGCGGTCCAGACCGCGGCGATGGCGGCCCAGGCGGCGATCTTGCGCATGTCGTTGTTCTGGTCGACCGTCACCTGGGCCAGCCGCGCCTGCAGGATCGAGTTCAGCAGGTCGTCGTAGGAGGCGACCTGCTCGACGGTTCGGGTCAGATGGTCCTGCACGTCCCGGAAGTACTTCCGGATCTCCTTCGGCACCTCGCGGTTCAACTGTCCGGTCAGCGTCATCAGCGGACGCTGCAACGGCACGACGGCACGCTTGAACTCGACCAGTTCCCGCTTCATCTGGTAGATCCGCTGGATCCGGCCGTGGGCCTGCCGGGCGAAGACCTCGCTCTCCAGCACGTCCAGGTCGTCACCGACCCGGTCGGTCACCTCGAGGTAGATGTCCACCACCCGGTCCATCACCGCGTACGCCACCGCCCACGGGCCCTGCCGGAGGATCTCCTGCCGGGATTCGAGGTCGGAGCGGACCGCGGCGAGCCGGCAGGCGTCACCGTGCCGGACGCTGATCACGAAATCCGGCCCGATGAAGAGCATCACCTGACCGGTCTCGATCACGTCGGTGTTCTCGGTCAGCTCATCGTGCCGGACATACCGGACGGTACGCAGCACCAGGAAGCTGACCTCACCGAACTGTTCGAGTTTGGGGCGCTGCTCGGCCTTGACCGCGTCCTCGACCGCCAGTTCGTGCAGCCCGTACGTCTCGGCGATGCCGGCCATCTCGGTCAGGCTCGGCTCGTGCAGCCCCACCCAGACGAAGGCGTCGGACTGCTGTCGGGCGGCTTCCAGCGCCTCGGCGTGGTGCCACTGCCCGGCCTGGCGTACCCCGTCGACGTAGAGGGCGCAGTCGACCACGCCGCCGTGTCCGCTCCGGGTCTGGGCCACCGGGGTCCGCTGCTGGGCCACCTCGGTGTTGAGCATCCGACTGACCGCCCGGACCGGGGCGGTCCAGGCACGGGATCTCGACCGGCCACGTCCGTTGGTTGGCGCCTGATCGTGATCAATCCGATCCGACATGATCAACACCCCCCTCCGCCGCAGTTCAGTGCGCGTTGCAGCGTACGCCGCCGAAGCGACCGGACCGAAACCTCGCGGGGTCGGCGCCGGGTGGACCGTCCACGTCGGGGGGTGAGGTGCGGACGGCCCACCCGGCGCCTCTGGGGGGCGGGGGTATTGTCTCCGACGCCACTCCCGCCCGGTCGATCCGCTGACCGCCGATCCGGGGCACACCCGTCGACGCCAGCTCTCGACCTTGACGCGAGTAGCGCTCGCAGCATTGTGGGCCGCTTACCCGTCCGTAGGGAACCCCGGAACGTCAGCTGGGCACTTTTGTCGACTATCCGACAGAAGTGCCCAGCTGTGTCATTCATCCGCTATGAGCTGGTCGCCAGCCAGTGGCCGGGAGCCGCCTACCCGCGACCCGCCCTAGCCACGTACCGCCCGGACCGCGTCGGCGAGCCGGCGCACACCCTCGTCGATCTGCTCCGGCGTCACCGCCGAGTACGCCAACCGCAGCGAGTGCTCCCCACCCTCGGGCAGGAAGTCACCACCCTTCACCACGGTCACGCCCCGCTCGGTCGCCGCCGGCACCAGCTCGTCCGCGTGCACGTCCTCCGGCAGCTCGATCCAGAGGAAGTAGCCGCCGTTCGGTTCGGTGAACCGGACATCCGGAATCTCCCGTCGCAGCGCGCCGGCCAACGCCGTCGCCCGCTCGCCGAGCGCCGCGCTGACCTTGCGGATCGACCGGTCGACGTCCCCGGAGACGCAGAACTGGTACACGATCGCCTGCGCCACCATCCCCGGCGAGATGTAGAGGTTCGTCGCCTGCTTCGCGATGTCGGCGATCAGGCCCGCCGGCCCGACCAGGTAGCCGACCCGTACCCCGGGGCAGATCGTCTTGGTGAAGCTGGAGGCGTGCACCACGTTGTCCCCGTCGTCCAGGGTCAACATCGACGGCAGCGGCTCACCCCGGAACCGGACGTCGGCGTACGGGTCGTCCTCGAAGATCGTGAAGTTGTACTCGGCGGCCAGCTCGATCAGCGCCCGCCGCTTCTCCAGCGACAGGGTCACCCCGGCCGGGTTCTGGAAGTTCGGGATGATGTGCGCCAACTTCGGCCGCAGCCCCGAACCCAGCAGGTTCGCCAGCTCCCCGGTGTCGACGCCGTCCGGCTCGATGGTGACCGCGTGCACCTTGCTCCCCATCCGCTGCAGGTTCAGCAGCGTCCGGTCGTACGTCGGCCGCTCCACCACCACCGCGTCACCCGGCGAGACGAGGTGCTGGAAGAGAAACGCGTCGGCCTGCAGCGAGCCGTTGGTGACCAGCACCTGGTCGACGTCAACCCCGTGCTTCTCCGCGATCCACTTGCGCAACGGTGGGTATCCGACGGAGGTGCCGTACCCGGTGATGCCGGCCGGGTCGGCGTCGAAGGCCCGTCCGGCGGCCGCCTTCAGCCCGTCGATGTCGACAATGTCCAGCGACGGCGCACCACGGGCGAACGAGATCAGCTGCTCGACAGTCATGACTACCCAGCGTACGGGCGCCTTCCGCGTCAGGGGCGCAGGCATGGCAATGTCCGAATCCTGAGCAGCCGACCCCCGGCGACACCGGCGGACCGGACCGGCCGACCGGCGGCGACCGGCCGGTAACCGCCGACCCGGCGCGCCCCCGGAGACGGGAACTAATCTCGACGGGTGCCCACCGAGTCCGAACCCCTGCGCTGCGCCGGAGCACTCGTCGTCGACGACGACGGCCGGATCTTCTTCCAGCGGCGGTCCCCCCACCGGAAACTCTTCCCCAACACCTGGGACATCGTCGGCGGCCACCTCGAAGCGGGCGAGACCGTCGAGGAGGCGCTGTTCCGCGAGGTGACCGAGGAGACCGGCTGGCACGTCTCCCTGGTGCTCGGCCTGGTCGGCGAATACACCTACACCGGCACCGACGGTATCGACCGGATCGAGACCGACTTCCTGGTCCGGGTCGACGGTGATCTGTCCCGGCCCCGACTCGAACCCGGCAAGCACACCGAGTTCCGGTGGCTCACCGAGGCCGAGATCGGGGTCCTCGACGAGCACCGGCAGCCCGGCGACGGGGTGATCCGGCAGATCGCCGAGGACGGCTTCCGCGCCCTACGGCTCATCGGCCTGTGAACCCGTACCCCGTGCCCGAATGGGCGGTGGGTCCGCACACCGCGACGGACCTCCCGGTGCCGGCACCGGAGCGCGTGCCGCTCGCCCCGCACCAGGCGGCCGGGCTGGTCTGGCCGGCCGTCGACCGGGTCTTCCGGGCCGCGATGGCCGCCGCCGGCAGCCGCGGCGGCCCCGAACTGCGGCAGCGCTACGGCGGCCCGTCCGCGATCGGCTTCCTGGTCGACTTCCGGACCCGGCTGGCCGCCCCCGGCGGAACCGTCAGCGGCCGGCAGCTGGCCGCCCTGACCCGCTACGCCGACCCCGCCGAATGCCAGCGCCAGCTGGACAAACAGGTCGCCCACGGGATGATCCACCGACAGGACGACGGCGGGATCTGCGCCACCGAACGCGGCCGCGCGTTCCTGACCGAGCTGTACCAGCTGCACGCCCGGGTCACCGAGGAGATCTGGTCCGGGCACACCGAACGGGTGCAGCGGCTGGCCGGGGTCGTCGGTCGACTGCTCACCGCCGCCCTCAACGGACCGGACCACGGAGATGCCGCCCTCAACGGACCGGACCACGGAGATGCCGCCCTCGACAGACCGGACCGCGAAAACGGCGCCCTCGACGGACCGGACCGCGAAAACGGCGCCTTCGGGGCGATGGCACCGCCGTACGAGCCGGACGGCACCCCGCCCGGGGTGCTGCTGCTCAACCGGCTCGGCACGCTGCGCTACCACCGGGCCGACGCGCACGCCGCCGCCTGGCAGGCGGCCGGACACACCGCCCGGAGCATCGTGGCGCTCGCCCCGGGGGCGGAACGGCTCGCCATCGAGTGGGAAACCGACCGGCGGGCGGCCGGCCCGTACGCCGTACTCACCCCGCCGGAGCGGCTGCGACTCCTCGCCGACCTGGCCACACTGCCCGGCTGAGCACATCCCGCCCGACCGGGACATCCGGCACCGGCATCGACATTCGTACCAACCCGGGTTGTCCTCGCGTTTGCCGGGAATTCGCTCTCCCGTCACACGGCGCTATCCTCCCTGCGGTGGCGGCTGTCGTGAGGAGGATCGACGAATGATCGGTTTGGTGCTCGCCGCGGGCGCCGGGCGGAGACTGCGCCCGTACACGGACAGCCTTCCGAAGGCACTCGTCCCGGTCGACGGCGAGACGACGATCCTCGACATTGCGCTGCGCAACCTCGCCGAGGTCGGGTTGACCGACGTCACCGTGGTGGTCGGCTACGCCGCCGAGGCGGTCCGGGCCCGGCAGACCGCGCTGCAGGACCGGTACGGGGTCAAACTCACCCTGGTGCACAACGACCGGGCCGAGGAGTGGAACAACGCGTACTCGCTCTGGCTGGCCCGGGACCACTTCGCCCAGGGCGCCCTGCTGGTCAACGGGGACACCGTGCACCCGGTCAGCGTGGAACGGACCCTGCTCGCCCAGCGTGGCCCCGGCATCCTGCTCGCGGTCGACACGCTGAAGAAGCTGGCCGACGAGGAGATGAAGACCGTCTTCGACTCCGCCGGCCAGCTCACCCGGATCACCAAGGAGATGGACCCGGCGCAGGCGTACGGGGAGTACATCGGCGCCACCCTGATCGAACCGCAGGTCGCCGCCGACCTCGCCGACGCGCTGGAGACGACCTGGCGGCGCGACCCGAACCTCTACTACGAGGACGGCTACCAGGAGTACGCCGACTCCGGTGGCGAGGTGCGGGCGGCGCCGATCGGCGACGTCTCCTGGGTCGAGGTCGACAACCACGACGACCTCGCCCGGGCCCGGGAGATCGCATGCCGCTACTAGCCCGTACCGTCAACACCCCGCTGGCCATCGACGTACGCCGGGGGGCGGTCGCCGACCTCGGGCCGCTGCTGGCCGACCGGCGGATCTCCGCCGGTGGCGAGGTGGCCGTGGTGGTCGGCCCCGGGCAGGGCGAACGGATCGCCGAGCTGTGCCGGCCGGGGTTGGGCCGGGCCGACGTCTTCACCGTGACCGGCGGCACCCTCGACGCGGCGCTGGAACTCGGCGAGCGGCTGCGCCGCCGCAACTACGACGCGGTGGTCGGGATCGGCGGCGGCAAGACCATCGACACCGCCAAGTACGCCGCCTCCCGGTACGCCCTGCCGATGGTGAGCGTGGCGACCAGCCTGGCCAACGACGGGATCGCCTCCCCGGTCGCCTCCCTGGACCACGAGGGCGGCAAGGGCTCGTACGGGGTGCAGATCC
The DNA here is from genome assembly GCF_039871775.1 of Plantactinospora sp. B5E13. NCBI lineage: Bacteria > Bacillati > Actinomycetota > Actinomycetes > Micromonosporales > Micromonosporaceae > Plantactinospora > Plantactinospora sp. B5E13. Next base: position 33,002 of record NZ_JBDPLT010000017.1, on the reverse strand, counting down.
CGATCGCCGTCGTGGTCGACCTCGACTTCGTGGAGAACGGCCCGGACCGGCAGACCCAGGCCGGGATCGGGGACGCGATCAGCAACCTGAACGCGGTCGCGGACTGGGAACTCGCCCACCGGGTACGCGCCGAGCCGATCGACGGCCTGGCCGTCACGCTGGCCCGGACCGGGGCGGAGGCACTGGTCAACCACCCCGGCAAAATCACCGACGACAGTTTCCTGACCGCGCTCGCCGAGGCGCTGATCCTGGGCGGACTGGCGATGTCGGTGAGCGGGTCGAGCCGGCCGGCCAGCGGCGGCTGCCACGAGATCTCGCACGCCATCGACGAGCTGTACCCGGGCACCGGCTCGCACGGCGAGCAGGTCGGGCTCGGCGCGCTCTTCTGCACGTACCTCCGGGGTGACCTCGAACGGTTCGCCCAGCTGGCCTCCTGCCTGCACCGGCACGGGCTGGCCACCACCCCCGCCGACCTGGGGCTGACCGACGACAACTTCGTCGCGGCGGTGCACCACGCACCCTGTACCCGCCCCGGTCGGTACACGATCCTTGAACACCTCGACCTCCCCCGGGACGTGATTGGTGAACGGCTGGCAAACTACGTCGATGCAATCCGTGAACAGCTCGGCTGAGCCCGCGTTGACCCCCGCGCCGACCGCCGCCGACTTCTACCGGGTCAACCGGGGTGGCGGGCTGTTCAGCGAGGCGCTCAGCCAGCGGATCGGCGCCGGCCTGTCGGTGGCCGCGCACCGACTGGGGCTGCCGCCGACCGCGCTCACCATCGCCAACCTGCTGCTCGGGCTGGCGGTCTCGGCGACCGTGGTGGCCCTGGCCGACCGGGTCGCCGCCGGGTCCGTACCGGCCTGGGTGGTCGGGCTGGTCGCGCTGGTCGGCTGGCAGTTGGCGTACGCCCTGGACTGCGCGGACGGGCAACTGGCCCGGGTCACCGGCAAGGGCAGCGCGGCGGGCGCCCGGGTCGACGTGCTCTGCGACGTGGCGGCGCAGATCGCTCTGGTCACCGCCCTGTCGGCGACCGCGCTGGCGCAGCGCCCGTCGACCCCGATCTGGTTGATCGCGGCCTTCGCCGGCACCTGGATGGTCAACCTGGTGACCTCGGTGATGCAGGCCGGTCCGAACGCGGCCAGCATGGTCACCTCGACCTCGCTGCCGGTCCGGCTGGCCAAGCTGGTCCGGGACTACGGGGCGGTGATCTTCGTGGCCGGGCTGGTGCTGACCCTCGTACCGTCCTGGACGATCTGGCTGATCACCGTCTTCACCCTCGTCAACGGCGGCTTCCTGCTGGCCAGCATCACCTTCTCCGCCCGCGCCTCGCTGCGCTGAGCCGGGCTCGCCTCACATACTGGTGTATGCGCCTCACATCTTGGCGTAGATGTCGAGGAGCTGGCCGGTGACCACGTCCGGGTGGAAGGTGCGCTGGTAGCGGGCCCGGGCGTGCGGGGCGACGGTGGCGGCGGCGGCCCGGACGGTGGGCAGTGCGGCGGCGAGCGCGGCCGGGTCCGGTGGCACGAGCCAGCCGGCCTCACCGGTGGTCAGTCCGGCCCCGGTCGTGGCGGCGGGCTCGTCGGCGCCGACCAGGTACGGGATGCCGCCGAGCGCGGTGCCGAGCACCGGGCGACCGGCGGCCAGCGCCTCGATCACCACCGTCGGCAGGACGTCGTGCCAGGTCGGCACGGTCAGCACCACGGCGGCGGACCGCAGCGCGGCGGCCACCCCGGCCCGGTCCAGCGGGCCGAGGAACTCGACGTCGGCGCGCTGCGCGGCGGCCTCCTCGACCAGCGGGCGCAGTTCACCGTCGCCAGCGATACGCAGCGGCCCGAGCGCGCCGTCCGGGTGCCGGCGCCAGGCGTCCAGCAGCAGCCCGACGCCCTTCTCCGGGGAGAGCCGGCCGAAGAAGAGGAAACCGTCGCCGAGCGGTGATGGTGCCCCGGGGTCCGGGATGCCGTTCGGCTTGACCACGATCCGGTCCTCCGGGATGCCGTAGTCCCGGAGGTGGTTGGCGATGCCGGAGGTCAGCGCGATGTAGCGGTCCATCGAGCGCCAGGTCGGCCGGTGTATGGCGAGGGTGGTCGCCATCAGTGCGCTCTGGGCCCGGGACCCCCGGTAGCAGCGGTGCACGATCGCCGGCACGCCCAGCGCCCGGCCCCGGCAGTCCTGGCAGATCCGGCCGTCCCGGAAGTAGAGCCCGGAGGAGCAGACCTGCCGGTAGTTGTGCACGGTCTGCACCACCGGAACCCGGTGTTTGTGCGCGGTCCGGACCACCCAGGGCGAGAGCAGCGGGTACGGGTTGTGCAGGTGCAGCACGTCCGGGCGGTGCTCGGTGATCAGCCGGCTCAGGTCCTGCTGGGCCCGGGGCGAGTAGATCGGCGAGAGCGGCAGCAGCGCCTTGTCGGCGGTGGAGAACCGGGCGATCTCGTCGGAGGAGCGCAGGAAGGGGAACACCTCCACCCCGGCCGCGCGGAGCTGGCCGATCTCCTGGTCGACGATGGTGTTCTCGCCGGACGGCTGTGCCTCCCGGTACCGGTTGTGCGCAACGATCACCCGCACGCCGATTCGCCCCTTATCCGCGGTCTGGCCGCACCTGTTGCGGGCGCGTGAGGGTCGCGTCCGCGGGATTGAACGCTACCTTTTATCTCGTGCCTGAGTTACCGGAGGTGGAGGCCCTCGCCGGCTACCTGCGCGAGCGGGCGGTCGGGCGTCGGGTCGACCGGATCGAGGTCGCCGCGATCAGCGCCCTGAAGACGTACGACCCGTCGCCGTCGGCCGTGGCGGGGCGGACCGTCGTGGACGCCGGCCGGCACGGCAAGTTCCTCGACGTACGACTCGACGACGATGCGGGGGACGAGTTGCACCTGGTGGTGCACCTGTCCCGGGCGGGCTGGCTGCACTACCGGGAGTCGTTCAACTCCGGGGTGCCGCTGAAGCCGGGCAAGGGCCCGATCGCGCTGCGGGTACGCCTCGACGACGGGTCCGGTTTCGACCTGACCGAGGCCGGTACGCAGAAACGGCTGGCCGCGTACCTGGTAACCGATCCGCAGGCGGTGCCCGGGGTGGGGCGGCTCGGCCCGGACGTGCTCGCGGTCGACCTGCCGACCTTCGCCGCGCGGCTGCGGGGTCGCCGGGGGCAGCTGAAGGGGGTGCTGACCGACCAGGAGGTGCTGGCCGGGGTCGGCAACGCGTACTCGGACGAGATCCTGCACGCGGCGAAGCTGTCGCCGTTCGCGCTGACCAACCGGCTCACCGACGACCAGTTGGCGGTGTTGTACGGCGCGACCCGGGAGGTGCTCACCGACGCGGTGACCCGGTCGCTGGGACAGCGGGCGGCGGAACTGAAGGGCGAGAAGCGGGCCGGGCTGCGGGTGCACAACCGGACCGGGCTGCCCTGTCCGGTCTGTGGCGACACCATCCGTGAGGTGTCGTTCGCCGACTCCAGCCTGCAGTACTGCCCGACCTGCCAGACCGGCGGCAAGCCGCTGGCCGACCGACGGCTGTCCCGACTCGTCCGCTGACCGTCGCGTCGCCACCGGAGGGCGACACCTGGCCGCTGCGCGATTCTGCTTGTACGTTGAGTAGTCCCGGGCCGCAACCGGGGTCAAAAACGCCCAGCTGGCAATGAACCGGCCACCTCCGGGCTCTACCGTCACGCCTGTCCATCGGTATAGTGGCCCGGTCTGCGACTCCGCTTTCGAGGCGGTCGGCTCTCGTTGCTGGCGGAGCGGGCGGCGTACTGTCCCTCGGGTCGGCGTCCCCGTGGGGCCTGCATGGGAGAGACTGTGACGGTGGGCGACCCGAGCCCTTATGGCGAATGGGCGGCACGTGTCATGCGGGAGGACGTGGCTGAGGTGACGACAAGCCTCCAGCGCCCGATAGGCGGCACGGGCCAGCCCGGCGCGCTGCGGCATGTCGACAGCTTCGAGATCCAGCCGCCGACCGCGCCGCAGCCCAACGGTGTGCCACGCTCCGCGTGGGCCCGGGCCCGACGCCGGGTGTCCCGCTGGCACCGCCCCTACGTCGCGGTGCTGCTGCTGCTCGACTTCGGGGCGGCGGTGCTGGCCAGCTGGATCGCGATCCAGTGGTTCGACCAGGCGGCGTCCGGCTTCCGCGACGCGGACAAGGACCCCACCTGGTTCCACACCGTCTCCTACCTGCTGCTTCCGCTGGGCTGGCTGGTCATCCTCTGGGCCAACGGCGCGTACGACCGGCGTTATCTCGGGCTCGGCACCGACGAGTTCAAACGGGTGACCCGGGCTGCGGTGGCGGTCGCGGCGAGTGTCTCCTTCCTCGCCTTCGCCACCAAGACCGACCTGTCCCGGTACACGGTCGGCACCGCGCTGCTCGGCACGCTGCTGCTGATCCTGCTCGCCCGCTACCTGGCCCGGATCGTGCTGCACACGGTCCGCCGGCACGGCGGCACCGCCACCCAGCGGATGGTGCTGATCGGCACCCTGCCGGAGGCGTTGGAGGTCTACACCGCGGTCAGCCGCAGCCCGTCCGCCGGGCTCGTCCCGGTGGCGATCCACCTGACCGACGGCTACGCGGCGGCCCGGGGCATCCAGACCCCGATCCCGGTGTACGCCGGCCGGGACATCCTGTCGCTGGTCCGCGAGGTCGGCGCCGACACGATCGCGGTCTGCGGTTCGGCCAGCACCGAGCCGGGTGAGCTGCGCCGGATCGCCTGGCAGCTGGAGGGTTCCGGCGTCGACCTGATCGTGGCGCCGCAGTTGACCGACATCGCCGGTCCCCGGGTGCACATCCGGCCGATCGAGGGTCTGCCGCTGCTGCACGTCGAGGAGCCGACGCTCTCCGGTCCGGCGCTGCTGGCCAAGAACCTGCTGGACCGGTGCGCGGCCGGGTTCGGGCTGCTGCTGCTCCTGCCGCTGTTCGTCGCGATCGCGCTGGCGATCCGGATCTCCGACCCCGGACCGGTCTTCTTCCGGCAGCCCCGGGTCGGGCACGAGGGCCGGACGTTCCGGGTCTGGAAGTTCCGGACCATGTACGTCGACGCGGAGCAGCGGCTCGCCAGTCTGGTCGACCAGAACGAGACCGACGGCATGCTGTTCAAGATCAAGAATGATCCCCGGGTCTTCCCGGCCGGCCGCTTTCTCCGGGCCAGTTCACTGGACGAGCTGCCGCAGTTGATCAACGTGCTCTGGGGCGAGATGTCCCTGGTCGGCCCCAGGCCGCTGCCCGCCGACGACGGTGACTTCCTCGGCGACGTACGACGCCGACTGCTGGTCCGTCCCGGGATCACCGGCCTCTGGCAGGTCTCCGGACGCTCCGACCTCTCCTGGGACGAGGCGGTCCGGCTCGACCTCTACTACGTCGACAACTGGTCGCTGGCGTACGACCTCAGCATCCTCTGGCGCACCATCGGGGTCGTACTGGCCCGCAAGGGCGCGTACTGATCCGACCGGCCGCCCGTGGGCGGTCGGCGGATCCGGGGGTTGGCGAACCGGGTCGGAACGGTCAGGATCTCTGCGTGGGGCCGAACCTGTCCACGGCGGTCGCCGTGGTCGCGATGATCAGCGCGCTGGGCGCCGCGCTCTTCGCCGTCGTCCGACTGCTCGCCCGGCGGGGCATCGCCACCGCCACCCAGCGCGCCACCTACGAGGTCCTGCACACCGCCGGTTTGGCCGCCGAGCCGCTGCGGACCGGGCTGACTCCGGCCAGCGCCGCGAAGGCGGTACGCCACCTGCGTACCCTGGTCGGCTCCGCCGGGTTGGCGCTGGCCGACCACGACCGGATCCTGGCGCTCGACGGCCGGGGTGGACACCACGGCGACCAGCTGCGGGCCGCCGCGGCACAGACGATCAACACCGGCCGTTCGTCGGTACTCGGTGAGGCCGAGCTGCGCTGCGACCGGGTCGACTGCCCGGTCCGGGGCGCGGTGCTGGCGCCGCTGGCCGGCCCCGACGGCCGGGCCGCCGGGGCGATGGTCGCGATCGTCGACGACCAGCCGGCACCCGGCCTGGTCCAGGCCGCGCTGGAGACCGCACACTGGGCCGGCACCCAGCTCGCCCTCGCCGAACTGGACTCGTCCCGGGAACGGCTGGCCCGGGCCGAGGTACGCGCACTGCGCGCCCAGATCAGCCCGCACTTCATCTACAACGCGCTGACCGCGATCGGCTCGTTCGTCCGGACCGACCCGGAACGGGCGCGGGAGCTGATCCTGGAGTTCGCCGAGTTCACCCGCTACTCGTTCCGGGCGCACGGCGAGTTCACCACGCTCGCCGAGGAGTTGCGGTCGATCGACCGCTACCTGACCATCGAACGGGCCCGGTTCGGCGACCGGCTGCAGGTACGGCTGCAGATCGCCCCCGAGGTGCTGCCGGTCAGCCTGCCGTTCCTCTGTCTGCAGCCGCTGGTCGAGAACGCCGTCCGGCACGGGCTGTCCCGCAAGCCGGGGGTGGGGATGCTCAGCATCGAGGCGCGGGACGCCGGGGCGGAGTGCCACATCATGGTCGAGGACGACGGGGTCGGGATGGATCCGGCGGTGCTCGCCGCCGGGGTCGCCGAGGCCGCCGCCGACACCGGCGACGACTCCGGCCAGCACGTCGGGCTCTCCAACGTGGACGAACGGCTCCGGTCGGTCTTCGGTGACCAGTTCGGGTTGGTCGTGGAGACCGGCCTCGGATCCGGTACCAAGGTGAGCATGCGGGTGCCGAAGTTCCACCGCCACGTCCGGGCGAGCGCGTGACCGAGGAGGGCGCAGGCACCCTGAGCGCGAGGAGTGAGCGAAGCGAGCCCCGCAGTCGCGAACGAGAGGTAGAGACCCTGAGCGCGAGGAGTGAGCGAAGCGAGCCCCGCAGTCGCGAACGAGAGGTTTATACATGACCGGTTTCCTGCGGGTGCTGGCGGTGGACGACGAACCGCCGGCCCTCGACGAGTTGGCGTACCACCTGCGGGCCGATCCACGTGTCTCCCGGCTGCACACCGCCTCCGACGCCACCGAGGCGTTGCGCCTGCTCCGGGACGCCGACGTCGACGTGGTCTTCCTCGACATCCGGATGCCCGGACTCGACGGCATGGAACTGGCCCGGGTACTGCGCCGGTTCGCCCGGCCGCCGGCGATCGTCTTCGTCACCGCGTACGACGACGGGGCGGTCGACGCCTTCGACCTGGGCGCCACCGACTACGTACGCAAACCGGTGCGGGCCGAACGGTTGGCCGAGTCGCTGCGTCGGGTGGTCGGTGCCCGGGTGGTGCCGACCCATCCGGCGGCGTTGGCCCGCTCCGAGCCGGATCCCACGATCCCGGTGGAGCTGGCCGGCACCACCCGGATGCTGCCCCGCTCGGCGGTGCGCTGGGTGGAGGCGCAGGGTGACTACGCCCGCCTGCACACCGCCGACGGCTCCCACCTGGTCCGGGTGCCGCTGGCCACCCTCGCCGAACGGTGGGCGGACGCCGGGTTCGTCCGGATCCACCGGTCGTACCTGGTCCAGCTTCGACTCATCGCCGAACTGCGGCTGACCAACTCCGGCTACGTCGTGGTGATCGACGAGACCGAACTGCCGGTCAGCCGACGGCACACCCGGGAGCTGAAGGACAAGCTGGTCCGAGCCGCCAAGCAGGACTGGAACCGCTGAGCGGGCCCCCGACGCGTTGTCCCCGGGACGGTGGTGCCTCAGCCAGCGGTGAGCTGGGCGCGCAGGGTGTTGACGGTGCTGACCGCCGTGGGGACGTCGCGGCAGGTGACGAAGCGACGGCTGCCGTCGGTGAGCTGTAGGGCCAGCACCTGGCCGGGCAGCAGCGGCAGCGTCCGGTCGGTCGCGCCGCGCAGCATTCCCCTGGTAAGCCAGGTCGCCGCATCCAGCTGAGCCTCCTCCGCTGTGGTGATGGCGGTCAGCGGCAGTCGCCACCGGTACAGACCGAAGGTGAGCCGGACCCCTCGGGCGTCGATGGCGAGACGGTAGCGGGTGAACGGGAGCAGGACGGGAGCGGTCACTGTCGGCGCCAGTCCCGCCCAGCCGGGCAGGCCCACGAAGGGCACCAGCACGGCAGCAAGGAGGACACCGGAGAGGGCGAGTCCGACCGTCGCCCATACGACCGGGCGTAGCGAGCGCGACTCCCACCAGAGCAGCCGCTCGCCGTTGCCCGCGGCGGCTCGCTGGGCGGGATCGGCCGGCTGTGTCGCCTCGACGATCGTCGCAGCGGGGTCTGCCGGCTGCGCCGGCAGGCGGCCGGCCAGCAGGATCGCCACGACAGCTGACAGGACGGCGACCGCGGCCGGCACCGCCATGGTGGCCACGAAGTAGCTCCAGGACATACGTACGTCGGCGGCGGTAGCCGCATCGAGCGCTGCCGCCAGCACCATCAGCAGGATCGTCACCGCCGCACCGACGACGGCGGCGACCGCGGCCTGGACACCGGCACGTAGCCAGTGCCGGGGGATCCGGGGCAGCCTGCCGGCGGCCAGGAAGGCGACGATGCCGGTGATCCAGGCGGCGAGGGCCACTCCGATCAGAATCCCGATCAGTGTGTTGACCGGGATCGTCGTTTCCATCGGCCGGTCGCCGACTCCGCCCTGATTGGGCAGATGCTCCGGCAGGCGCCCCCGCCACGCCGTTGTCAGGGTTGTCGTTCCGGCGAGCAGGGCCCCCGGCAGGAGCCCCATGCCGGCAATCCACCGTGCTGTCCTCATCCGCCTGCCTCCTTCGCATACTGCTGGCGCACCAGGGCGACCACCTCGTCCAGGCCGACACCGGCCCGCCGCGCGTCGCTGACCAGGTGCCGTGCCCACTCGATCACCTGCGCCCGCTCCCGGGGCACCGCACCGGTCACCACCGCACCACGACCGCGTCGCAGCTCGATCAGCCCGTCGTCACGCAGTGCCGCGTACGCCCGCAGAACCGTGTGCATGTTCACGCCCAACGTGTCGGCAAGCTCCCGGGCCGCCGGCAGGCGATCACCGTGCCGCAATGCGCCCTCGGCCAATGCGCGGCGCACGTTGGCCGCGATCTGCTCGGCCAACGGAGTCCCGCTCTCCGGCACCACACTGAACAACATGTTCGCATACTACTAGAACAACAGGAGCAATCGTCAACCGTCCGGCGGCACGGTAACGGGCGGTATGCTGCGCGAGTCCGGCATGCCGCTGCCGGAAATCCGCCGCTATACACCGGACTGGTCCGCCTGGGCGTCGGTACGGAGGCCGAACGACTCGCCCTGATGCGGGTGCACCGTGAGCGGGCGCTCCCGCAGATCGCCCAGCTCACCCGCTGCCTCGACCTGGTCAACTACAAGGTCGGGGTGCACGAGGACGCGATCGGGGCAGCCGCTCCCTGAGGTGCCACGCCTACACTCCGTCGGATGGACCAGGCCGCCCCGCACACCGTCCGATCCCTGGCCTCCGAGCTGGGCGCGCTCGGCGTCGCCCGGGGTGACGTACTGCTGCTGCACTCGTCGTACCGGAGTCTCGGGTTCGTGGCCGGCGGCGTCCAGGCGGTGGTGCAGGCGTTCCTGGAGGTGCTCGGGCCGGCGGGGACGCTTGTCGTACCGACCCACACCCCCGACAACACGGACCCGGCCGGCTGGCAACGCCCGCCGGTCCCCGAGTCGTGGTGGCCGGTGATCCGCGCGCAGACCCCCGGCTTCGACCCGGCACAAACGCCGAGCCGGTGGATGGGCATCATCGCCGAGGTGGTCCGCACCTGGCCGGGTGCGCTGCGCAGCTCGCACCCGCAGGTCTCGTTCGCCGCGCTGGGCGCGCAGGCGGCGGAGATCCTGGCCGATCACCGGCTCGACGACGGGTTGGGCGAGACCTCACCCCTCGGCGCGGTCCACCGGCTCGACGGCCGGGTGCTGCTGCTCGGCTGCGGCCACGACTCGAACACGTCGCTGCACCTGGCCGAGTACCGGCAGGAGTCGCCGCCCCGGGCGACCACCGGCGCGTCGATCCTGGAGCCGGACGGCACCAGCCGGTGGACGGAGTGGGTCGACGTGGACACCCACGAGGAGGTCTTCGAACGGCTCGGCGCGGATTTCGAGGCATCCGGCCGGGTCACGGTCGGCCCGGTCGGCAACGCGGACGCCCGGCTGATGTCGCAGCGAACGCTGGTCGGCTTCGCCACCACCTGGATGGTCACCAACCGCCGATAAGTGGCGCACCCCCTGACCTGCGGCTTGTCGACGCCGTCCACAACGGAAGGTCGATGCCCCGGAACAACCGGGCAGACCGGGGTGGTGGCCGAGGGATATTGTCTCTGACTGTCCAGACAGACGGTCGTCAGTCGACTATGAACGAACACGGACAGGCAGACCACGGGAGGCTTGATGCTGCTGAGCGAAACCGGAAGAGTGGCAACCACACTCCGGCGACCGGAGTCCAGCGGGACCACCACGGCCCGCGCCGAACACCTGACGGCCCGATGATGATGTTCGGCCGGGACACCGACTCCGACCCGATCGAGGAGCTGACCCGACTCTCCGGCGAGCTGCGGGCCTTCCGACGCACCCTGGCGTCCGCCACCCGTACGGACACCCGCCACCAGGGTCGGGACGGGACCGGGTTGGTCACGCTGGTCGCCAACGGAGCCGGGCAGGTGCGATCCGTCGAGATCAACCCGGACTGGTTCGCGGGACGCGGGACGGTCGACCTGGGCCCGGCGTTGCTCGAGGCGTACCAGGCGGCGATGACCGAGGCCATGACCGCCAGCGTCGAGCGGATCGACCGTGCCGAGGAAGAGGAAGCGCTGCGGCAGCTCTCCTCCCGGGGCGAGCCGTCGACCTACAGCCCGCCACCGTACGTCCGCAGTAACCCGAGGCCGACCTTCAAGGACGTGTGGGCGGCGCTGCGCGAACTCGAGGAACGGCAGTACGAGCGGGAGTACCAGCGCAGCCGGCGGCTGACCGGACGCTCCACCGACGAGCGGGTGGTGACCGGCCCGTCCCGCCTCGCCGACATCACCGTACGCGGAACGGACGTCACCGGAATCACGGTGAGTAGTTCGGTGGGCCGCAGCCGGGCCCGCGACCTCGCGCAGGACATCGTACTGGCCCTCCGGCCGCTCTACTCCGACTCCGCCGCAGCCGGCGGGCTGGACGACGGAAAGGTGGTGTGACGTGCCGGAAGACAAGTCGGAGATCCGGGTTGTCCGAGATGCCTTCGACATCGAGTCGGAGAAGTGGACGGGGCTCGCGAAGGACATGGCGGGGCTCAAGACGACGGCGAGCGGGCTCGACCTCTCGGCGCTCGCGTTCTTCTGCGGTAACCCGCTGACCGCGAAGCAACTGGGCGACGCCTACACCGACATCCACGAACTCATCAAGACCCTGATGGCCGCGGGGGAGGAGGAGTTCCACGAGCTCTCCCGAGCCCTGATCATCGCTCGCGACCTGTACGACGGTAGCGACCGGACCTCCGCGTCCGACTTCGTCAAGATCTACGGAGAACACCAGTGATCTGTCGACCCATGGGAGTGGTGAATGGCCCCCGGCGCTGAAGGCACCCCCGAGGGCGCGCTCGAGGCAGCCCGGACGAAGCTCGACAGTGAGCTGAACCGGGTCACCACCGAGCACGCGAACCTCGTGAACAAAATCAACTCGGTCCTCACCACCGCCACCTTCGTCTCCCCGCTGGCCGGCTGGCTGTTCAGCCGGAAGGTCCAGGGTCGGATGGACGAGCTGAGCGAGAACATCGCGGAGGTGCTGAAGCAGGTCCGCAAGTTCCTGGAGTCCTCGACACCGGTCTTCTCGCTGATCTACGTGGGTACCAGCTGGAATCAGCAGATCCTGCCGGAGCTGAGCGGCATGCCCGGCATCGCCAGGGACGCCAAGGCGAACGCGCTGCACGCCTGGAGCGGCAACGCGAGCGAGGCCTACCAGGAGAAGCGCTGGGGTCAGCGGGACGCGCTCGAAGGCCTCAGCGGCGTCGTCAAGGACACCTCCCAGTGGCTGGTCGACGTCGCGGCACTCAACACCCACTTTCTCGTCGACATCACCACGCCGGTGATCGACATTGTCGAGGCCATCGTCGAGGCGATCATCGAGATCGCCACGGTGTTCGGCGTCCTAGAGGCCATCGACACGATCGCGGCGGCGATCGCCGACGCCCTCGGGGCGATCCTCGAACTCGCCCAGAAGGCCACCCAGCACGCGGTCGACAGCGTCAGCAAGCTGAACGAGGCCCGGATCATCCTGAACGACAACACGAAGTTCCCCGGCGGTAACTGGCCGCAGGCGGTCAACCGGTAGGGACGAGCTGATGAGCATCCAACGTGGGGTCCGCATCCGTATCGCGGCGGCGCTGCTCACCGCGGCCACGCTGCCGTTCGTGGCGGCCGGACCGGCAGCGGCGGCGCCACCGCGTGACCAGCAGTGGTACCTCGACCGAATCGGCGTACCCGAGGCGCAGACCGTCGCGCGGGGCGACGGGGTGCTGGTCGGCATGTTCCTGGCCTCCGTCGACACCAGTCGCCCCGAACTCGCCGGCCGGATTCGCCCCAACAAGTACGTCCGGGCGAACGGTACGGTCGACGACCGCCCGGAGAGCGCCGTCAGCACCGCCGGCCGGGAGCGCGACACCGGACTGGCGGGGCTGGTCGCCGCAGCCGGAGGCGACGGTCCGCTCGGCGTGGCGCCGCGTGCCGAGATTCAGCCGATCAACGGGCCGATCGGTGAGGGCAGTGTCTCGGTCGCGCTGCGCTGGCTGGTCGACCAGGGCGCGAAGGTCATCGACATGTCCGGCGGGTTCACCGTCGACGACAACGTACGCGCCATCGACGGGATCCGGTACGCGGTGGCCAACGACGTCGTGGTCATCATGGACGCCGAGCACGCCGACCGGCTTGCCGAGCCGGCGACCACCGGCGTACTCGTCGTCGGCGGGGTGAACGAGGCGGGTGAACGGAACGGCCGGACGTCGTTCGGCAGCCGCATCGACCTCGCCGCGCCCGGCGCCACACTCGGGCTGGTCGGGCTGACCGACCCGGGCGCGAACGGTGGCTACGGTCCGATCACGGCCGCCGGCGACCAGCAGGCGTCGGCGATCGTGGCGGGTGTGGCGGCGCTCATCCGGTCCCGGTCTCCGGAGCTCAACGCCGCCTCGGTCGTCGACCGGCTGCTCCACACGGCCCGGGACGCCGGACCTGCCGGGCCGGACAGCAGCTTCGGGGCCGGAATCGTAGACGCCGGCGCCGCGGTCACCAGCGACCGGCCCGCCGTGACGGAGAATCCGCTGGGTGATCCCGGGCCGCCGGAGGGTGAGAGCCTGCTCGACCGAATCGGCGGCACCCTGACCGTTGTCGTCGCCAGCCTCTGCTGTCTCCTTGTGGTCGTCGTGGTGGTCGGACTGCTGATCCTGCTGCGGGTCAGGCGCCGCCGACGCTGAGCTGCCGTCAGGAGGAGGGCCCTTGCTGTCGCCTCCGGTAGCGGAAGGGCCCTCCCGATGCCCCTCGACGTTCCGTGAATGCTGCGCCGCCGACCACTCACCCCGCCCCTCACGGCGCGACGGATGGGCGGGCCCAGCCGAGGAAGCGGGCGAAGAGGGCAGCCGGGTCGGGTCCGGGTTGCGGATTGAGCCGGTACAGGTCGGCGCTGGCGGCGAAGAGCGCCGAGCCGAGATAGATGTGCAGGGCGACCCGGTTGTCACGGTAGTCGTGCAGCAGGGTCAGCCGGGCGGTGGCACACGGCCACGGGTGCCCGCACCGGCGGCAGCACCAGAGCGGGCGCAGCGGCAGGTGGGGTGCGGTTCCGCCGAGGTTCATCGGGGTGGCCGGTTGGCCCGGGCAGCCTGGCCGAGCGTGCTAGTCCTACTCGTCCAGAACGTCTAGGACGTACCTGATGACCAGGGCGGCGTCTAGGTCGTCCTTACCGTAAACCCCATGATCAACCCCATGTCACCCACACCGTTTGTACGTGCAGCTCGCCGATCTACTCGAAAAGAAGATCGAGAAGGGTGAACTGGCGCCGGGACAACTCCTCCCGAGCGAAATCCATCTCCGCCAGGAGTACGGCGTCGCCCGTGGCACGGTTCGTTCGGCGGTGGCGCTGCTCCGCGACCGCGGACTGGTCGTGACGTTGCCGCAGCGCGGCACGTACGTCCGGCAGTCCTGATTCGGCAGGCATCCGTCGCCGCTCGTCTGGCCCGCTCCGACCTCGACTGGAAAGATCATCCGGAGTTGGTGCCGGTCGAGGATAACGGGGAGCCCGATGTACGCGATACCGCTCGGCGACGACCACGCCGAACTGCGCCCGCTCGAGCCGTGGCAGGCCGAGGAGTTCCTGGCCCACATCGACCGGGGCCGCGACCACATCGGACAGTACGTCCCACTGCCCGACCGGGTCTCGGACCTGGCGTCGGCCCGGTCGTTCCTCCAGGCGTACGCGGACAAGGCGGCCGCCGACACCGGCCGGCTCTGCGGCATCTGGGCGGACGGCACGCTGGTCGGCGGGGTGCTCTTCCGGAGGTTCGACGTGGCGACCGGTTACGCCGAGGCGGGCTGCTGGCTGGAACCGTCGGCGGTCGGGCGCCGACTGGTCACCCGGGCGGTACGCGTCCTGATCGACTGGGCGGTCGAGACCCGTGGCATCCACCGGATCGAGTGGCAGGTGGCGTCGGAGAACACACCGAGCATCGCGGTCGCCCGACGCCTCGGGATGACCCGGGACGGCGTACTCCGGGAAGCTGTCGCATACCGCGGGGTGCGGCAGGACATCGAGGTCTGGTCGGTGCTCGCGCCGGAGTGGCGGGCGGCCCGGCCGTAACACTGAGCAGCGGTGAGGATCCCACGATGACCGAAGAGGCTCTCAAGCCCGCCGAGCTGGTACCGGTCGAGGGCGGGACGTGGGGCGGGCTGCTGTTCGACAACCCGGGCATCGGGTTGGCGCCGGCTCTGACCTGGAGCTTCCGGTTTCCGTTCCAGGAGGTCTCCAGGGAGTACGGGAAGAGCCGGATCTTCGTGGACGTCGACTGGTTACCGCTGCCCGGAGCGGATTGGCGTGCCATGGCCGGGCAGGTTGTCCGCGGGGTCGGCGAACCCGCCGAGGCGAGTGTCTACTTCTTCGAACACCACCAGTACGACCTGATCGACCTGGAGATCGTCGAACAGCACGGGCCCCGGCTCCACGTCCGGACCACGCTCTCCGGTGACCTCGACGACCTGGGCATCGACCCGGTCACCGCCGACGCCTGGCTGGACTTTCGCAGCATCACCGTCTCGCTCGGCGACACGGCGTCGGTCGGGGCGGCACTCGCCCGACTCCGGTCCTTCACCCCGACCGACGGGTTGCTGCCCTCGCCGGTGTGGAACGGACCTTCGTACCGCTTCGTACCAGGAGACTGAGGCGCTCGGGACCCCATCACCGGCGACGGGACTACTCGCGCGCCTCCAGCGCGGCAAGATCACGCTCGGCGAACATGCGGTGCTCCCACTCCTCGTTGAGGACGACCGACAGGCACTTGCGTACCGGATAGCTGTCCGGCTTCGGCCAGCCGGGCGCCTCGACCGGCGTGGTGTGGCCGGCCAACGCCTCGTCGGTCAGGTCGTCGAGCAGCCGGCGCACCGTCGCCCTCCGGTCCCGGCGAAGCTCCAGCACCTCGTCGAGCGAGGGGCGGGCCTCCCGGTCCTGCGGCACCCCTGGCGTCTCGGGCATCTCGTCCCACGGCAGGCCCAGCGGGTGCCACGGTGCCGGATCACCGAGAATCGCCCGGTTCACCCAGCAGTCGGTGGCGAACACCAGGTGCCGCAGCGTCTCGATGAACGACCACTCCCCGTCGACCGACTCGTGCAGCAGCTCGGGACGGAGCCGGCGGGCCCGGTCGACGGTCCCGTCCCAGAGCCGTTCCAGGACGTCCCACGCCTCGCGGAAGCCGGCCGGGTCGGTCGGACGCATCTTGGCCCGGTCCGGATAGCGCCGGTTCAACTCGGCGTCGACAAGCGGGCCGATGTCGACGCCGTTGACCGTCACGTTCTCGATATCACCGTCGATCTCCACGTCGACCAGCTCGACGCCACGCATCACCACCTGACGCAGGAACGCGTCGCGAATCTGCACACCGGCCAGGTCGACGGAGCGGAACCGCGTGTTGTTGAGGTCGACGCGCTCGAACCGTGAGTCACGGAGGTCGACGTGCTCGAACCGGGAACCGCTGAGGTCGGCGCGGACATATTCGGCCATGGGGCGAACGCTACCGCCGGGGACCGACAATCCACGTCGGCCCCGGGCTGGACGACGACGGACCGCAGCCACGGGGAGTCACGGAAGCCACGTGCGTTTCCGCAGCTCGATCGTCGGTCACCGAAGAGTCATGGTCGGCGCGGTACGACTCCGTCCTGCCAGCGGTAGAGGTCGCGCAGCAGGGAAATCTCGGCGCCGTGATGGATCAACTCCCTGTTGACGTGCAGGACGATGACCTCCATGGGACGCCGCTCGGGACCCACCGTGGGTGGATTCTCCAGGTCGGCGTCCGAGAGTTCGCGGACCCCCGCGTTCCATCTCCCATACATCTCATCGAGCTGTTTCAGCGCCTCGTCAGCGGTTCCCGCGTAGGCGAACGTCTGGGAGTCGACGTCCTGGCCGCCGAAGTGCCATCCGACCCGATAGCCCAGGCACGAGACGATGATGTGCGCCAGCCGCCAGGCGATCGTGGTCACCGGCGCCGGCACCGGGTCAGGGGACGCGGAGTCCATCGTCCACGCTCCCGAACCTGCCGGCATCGGTGCGGCCGACGTGCCGCGTGGGCGGATGCTCCAACAGCCGCGCACCGGCTCCCAGAAGTACTCCTCGTCGGTAAGCCCGTCCAGCCGCGCCCGCAGGTTCTTGTGCCAGTACCAGTCCAGCTGGTCCGCGAGCCGCTCGCTTCTTGTCATTTCCGCACCCTACTCAGAGATGGCAGGCATCCTCATCTTCCGCCCCCGCGACGTACTCGGTCTGCCCGGCGAGATCGTGATCCCGGCGTCTCCCGGCTCGCCGGGACGGTGACGAACGTCGGCGAATACCATGGCGATGTCGTACGCGGCCCAGCTGGTCGCCCGCCCGACCAGCCGCTACGTCCGCTTCCTGGCCAACGCCGACGCCGATGCCGGCCCGGCGGAGATGCTGGAGTTCGTCCGCGCCGGCGGCGGCCTGCTCGCCGCCGCCGTCCGCACCACCCCGGCCCAGGTACGCGCCTACCACCCGTCCGGGATGGCCGACCCCGGAGGCTTCGCGGCGATGGGCTGTGTCGAGGTGCTCACCCACGGGCAGGACATCGCCGACGGGCTCGGCGTACGGCTCGACCCGCCCCGGGACATCTGCGCCCGGGTCCTCACGCGGTTGTTCCCGGACACCCCGGCCGAACTCCTCGACCTCGACCCGTGGACCGTGCTCCAGTGGTCCGTCGGACGTCTCGACCTGCCCGGACATCCCCGGCTGGAGAAGTGGCGCTGGCACGGCGCCCCGGTCGAAGAACGCTGACGGTCGCCGCCCCGGCACACTCCGCCACGCCGTACTCCGCGACGCCCGGTGTCACCGGTCGGTCCCGGTACGCCGAGGCGTGCCATACAGCGTGCCCCGTACGGCCGGGCGGGAGTGGGAGTCCGCCCGTGACCAGCTCGGTTCGGGCGCGTGGTCCGGGGCGGGCCCGTGCTCGGCCACCGACCGGTTCCGGCGTGCCCTGACCAGCCGGGAGCCGACGAAGTATCCGACCGCGAGGACACAGACCACGATGACCAGGTTCTGCAGCGTGCCCACGTACGACTCGACGGTGTGCCAGTTCTCGCCGAGCAGATAGCCGGCCAGCACGAACACGGTGTTCCAGATCGCGCTGCCGAGCGTGGTGTAGAGCAGGAACCGGGCGACAGGCATCCGTTCCACGCCGGCCGGAATCGAGATCAGGCTGCGGAAGATCGGAATCATCCGTCCGAAGAAGACCGCTTTCCCGCCGTGCCGGTGGAACCACGCCTCGGTCCGGTCCACGTCCTCCAGTTTCACCAGCGGCAGCCGCGCCACGATCGCCCGGATCCGGTCGCGACCGACGGCGACACCCACGTAGTACAGCAGCATGGCACCCACCACCGAGCCGAGCGTGGTCCAGGCGATGGCTCCGTACAGGTTCATCTTGCCCTGACTGGCGGTGAACCCGGCCAGCGGCAGGATCACCTCACTCGGGATCGGTGGGAACAGGTTCTCCAACGCCACCGCCAGGCCGGCGCCCGGGCCGCCGAGTCGCTCCACCAGATCGGTGACGTATCCGACCAGACCGCCGTCCGGCGACTCGGACTGCCCTGCCAACAATTCCACCTGGGTCGCGACAAGCGATGAACGGATCATGTTGGGAAGGCTAGGGAATCGCCGACCCGGCGACCATGAGGGCGACCGCCGGAATCATCCGCACCTCCGCAGTCCACCGGGTGCGGAAAACCGCACCCCCCACCGGTTCCTACGATCACGCCATCCTCCGACACCACTGACCGGGAGACTACGATCATGAATTCGTCCACCACCTGGGAACCCACCGCAGCCGGCGTCCTCCGTCTGCCCTCCGGCCGCCTGGTACGCGGTCGCGGCCTGCGTCGGCCCCTGCCCAGCGGTCCGTCGCCCACCTTCGGCGTGTACCTGCTGGGCCGCACGCCGCCGCCGGTCGAGTGGGAGAGCCGGTGGCTGCGCTGGCCCGACTTCTGGCTGCCCAGCGATCGCCCACAGGCCCGGGAGACGTTGCGGGAGACGTGGGAGGCCGCCGCCACCGGACGCGTCGAGATCGCCTGCGGTGGCGGCCGGGGTCGTACCGGCACCGCGCTGGCCTGCCTCGCCGTCCTCGACGGGGTGCCGCCGACCGAGGCGGTCTCGTACGTCCGGCAGCACTACGACAGGCATGCCGTCGAAACCCCCTGGCAGCGGCGGTACGTCCAAGGCTTCGCCGTCCCGGCCGCGCCGTGATCGCCTCCAGCACTCCGGTCAGGGTCGCCGGAGGATGACGAGTTGCCGGGTCGCCCGGGTCATCGCCACGTAGCGGTCGACCGCTCCCTCGACGCCCGCACCGAACGCCTCCGGGTCGACGAGCACCACCAGGTCGAACTCGAGCCCCTTCGACAGCTCCGGCGTCAACGACCGGACCCGGGCCGTCGCCGGGAAGGTGGGATCGCCGATGACGCAGGCGATCCCGTCGGCGTGCGCGGCCAGCCAGCTGTCGAGGATCCGATCCAGCTCAGACCTCGACCCGCGTACGACGGGAATCCCGCTCTCCCGGATGGAGGTCGGCACGTTGGCGTCCGGGAGCACGGCCCGGATCACCGGCTCGGCCTCCGCCATGACCTCCTTCGGGGTCCGGTAGTTGATGGTCAGCGAGGCCAGGTTGACCTGGTCGAGCCCGATCCGGGCCAGCCGTTCCGGCCAGGACTCGGTGAACCCGTGCCGGGCCTGGGCGCGGTCCCCGACGATGGTGAAACTCCGGGACGGGCAGCGCGCCAGCAGCATCTGCCACTGCGCGTCGGTGAGTTCCTGGGCCTCGTCCACGACGATGTGTGCGAACGGCCCGGCCAACCGGTCCGGGCTGGTGGCGGGCAGCGCGGAGTCGTCGACCAGGGCATCCTGGAAGTCCTCGCCGCGGAGCATCGTCACCAGGCCCATCCCGTACTCGTCGTCGACGGACGCGATCAGGTCGTCGACGACCCGGGTCATCCGCTCGCGTTCGGCGGCGACCGAGGCGGCGTGCCGGCGTTGCTGTCGGGACACCTCCGGGTCACCGAGCCGCTGCCGGGCCGCGTCCAGGAACGGCAGGTCGGAGACGGTCCAGGCGCGCGGGTCGTCGCGTCGCAACCGCCGGATCTCGTCGGGGCCGAGCCAGGGGGCGCACCTGCGCAGGTAGGCGGGGACCGACCAGAGGTCGCCGACCAGATCGGCCGCGTCGAGCAGCGGCCACGCGCGGTGGAACGCGGTACGCAGTTCCCGGTTCCGCAGCAGCGACCGGCGTACCAGGTCGTCCGGCTCGTCACCGTCGTACTTCTCCAACAGGATGGTGAGCAGTTCCTCCCAGACCTGGTCCCGGGCCTCGTTGTGCGGGGTGCCCGGTCCCGCCGCCCGGAACGCGTCGGCCCAGTCGTCGGCGCCGAGCCGGATCGCCGAATCGTCGACGCTTACCGTCATCCCGCTGGTCGGCGGCTCCTCGTAGAACCGGACGGCCGCCTCGACCGCCTTCACCAGGTCGGCCGACGACTTCAGCCGGGCCACCTCCGGGTCGGCCTCGACGGTCGCCGAGGACCCCTCGGCAACGAGGTCCCGCAGGGTGCAGGTCTGCACGTCCTCCTCGCCGAGGCTGGGCAGCACGTCGGCGACGTACGCCAGATAGGGCTGGTGCGGGCCGACGAAGAGCACGCCACCCCGACGGTGGCCGAGGCGGGGGTCGGAGTAGAGCAGGTACGCGGTGCGGTGCAGTGCGACGACGGTCTTGCCGGTACCCGGTCCGCCGTCGACGACCAGCGCGCCTCGGGAACTCGCCCGGATGATGGCGTCCTGGTCGGCCTGGATGGTGCCGAGCACGTCCCGCATCCGGGCCGACCGGTTGCCGCCGAGGCTGGCGATGAAGGCGGACTGGTCGTCGAGGGCGGCGTGCCCGGCCAGCCCGTCCGGGTTGAAGACCTCGTCCCAGTAGTCGGTGATCCGGCCACGGGTCCAGCGGTACCTGCGCCGGCTCACCAGTCCGGCGGGGTGGGCGTGGGTCGCCGCGAAGAACGGCTCGGCCGCCGGGGTTCGCCAGTCGACCAGGAGCCGACGCCCGGTGCTGTCGGTGAGACCGAGTCGTCCGACGTACACGGGTTCGGGGTCGTCGGCGAAAACCATGTGTCCGAGACACAGGTCCAGCCCGAAGCGGCGCAGGGCCCGCAGTCGGGCGGTCAGCCGGTGGATCTCCTGGTCGCGGTCCAGCGCCGCCTGACCGATGCCGCCCGCCGCCCTACGCGTGGTGTCGAGACGGTCGGTCAGGTCGGAGATCGTCTGTTCGAGACTCTCCGCGATGGCCGCGAAGTGCCGCTCGTCGCGGGCGATCAGCGTCGGGTCGGCCTTGGCGGCGAGGTGGTCGGGCAGCGCGAAGGCACGTGTCGTCGGGAAGGTCAATTCATCGTTCCGATCCGGGTCGCTGTCGGTGATCGCGTACGGCGAAGCAAATCCGCCCTGTCCGCGATCGCATTCAGCGCATCCCATTTCCGCAGGTGCTGGCCTCGGCCGGCAATTCTGCGGCATTACCCGGGCCTTGCCGCAAGCCCCCGGGTCGGCTATATTCTGAAAATGGAAAGAGGCAGTTGGCCGTTTTTCCACCGATCCGGTTGACGGACATCCCTCCTCGTGACACCCTTCCCCGCGACATCACGCGTCGACACAGGGTGTCCGGCGACATCTCGAGAGCCGGTCGACCGGCGCACGGCGGACGAGTCGACGGCTGACGGGCGTACCCGATCAGGCGGAACCACGACGGTGGCCGGCCCGCCGATCGGCGCGGGATCGCGGGACGCCAGCGGTCCGCACCGGCCACCCGGAGGTCACGGCATCGGGTTGGGCGGCCCGAGGTAGGGGAAGTGCAGCAACAGATCGTCGTGCGGACGCAGCCCGCTCGGCGGCACCTTGCCGTTGGTCAGCCAGGCGAAGCGGTAGCTGAAGACGTCGTCGACGAGCGCCCGACCGTTCGGGTACGCGGCCGGTTGGGTCCGGTCGTAGCGGAGGATGTCGGGAAGGCACTGCAGCGCGGTCCGCTTGGCCTCCTCCGGCGAATAGCCGGCCTTCTCCAACATCTGTGACCACGGGCCCAGGTAGTTGGCCACGTCGTCGGCCGGCTGCCGGGAGTTGTACCGGTTCTTCTCCCCGTCCGGATTGACGAACGGGTTTATGGTCGGGTTTCCACCCCGGTCCATCTGCTCCAGCGTGCCGTCGTCGCGGCGCCGGCTGATCGACGCCCACACCCCGATCTCCGGACCGCCGAGCAGGTCGAAGGGTACGTCCAGCGCGATCGAGTCGACGTTGTTGCCGGCGAAGTCGTCGTGGCCCGTCCACTTCATGCCGTGCAGGGCGCCCTCGACGTCGGCGAAGAACGGGTCGCTGCGCAGCCCGACGAAGAGCCGGATCGGCCCCGGTTCCTCGATGAGGACCGGCTGCACGGTGCCGTCGAAGCTGACCGGGAACGACTCGGCGATCACCCGGCCGGCGGGTTCGGGCTGGCGGGCGTCGGCTCCGGTGCCGTACCAGGCGGTCCCGGTCTGGCTACCGTTGTGGTACTCGGAGAACGTGAAGGTGAAGGCGACGTCGGCGTGGGCGTCCCCGTCGGTGTCGATGTTGATCCGGTAGACCGCGCTGGGACAGAACTCCGGCCCGGTGGTGGCCGGAGGGATCGGAGGCGGCGCCACCGTCGGG
Organism: Plantactinospora sp. B5E13; assembly: GCF_039871775.1. Classification (NCBI taxonomy): domain Bacteria; kingdom Bacillati; phylum Actinomycetota; class Actinomycetes; order Micromonosporales; family Micromonosporaceae; genus Plantactinospora; species Plantactinospora sp. B5E13. The sequence goes on along the minus strand of NZ_JBDPLT010000017.1, from coordinate 10,670 downwards.
TTCGCGTCGATGATCAGGATCGTCCGGTCGGGGTCCTCCATCGAGGCGAAGGCGTACACGTCGGTCAGCTCAAGACGGCGGTCGTCGCCGGGAAACCCCAGGTTGTCGGCGCTGAAGTGGTTGGACACGATGCTCCTCGACGGTCACGGGCGGGGTTCCGGCCAGCCGCTGCGTACGCCGCCTGCTCGGCCTGTTCACGACCGGACGCTAGTGAGGGCGAGGGCCCACCCACCGGCGATTCGTGGAGTCATGCCCGACCGGGTGAAGACTCCCGTCAAGCAGATCCCACTGCCCGCCGAACCATCGCCGCAGTGACGCCGCCAGGTGCCGGTGGTTTCCGGCCCACACGTCGTCGAAGACGAACAGTTGCTGGTAGCCGTAGTTGTCGTGAACGTGGAACACCGCCTGGGCGAGATGTTCGGCCACGGCGATCCGGCCGAGGCCCGGCCGCCGGGTGCCGAGCGGGCCGGGCAGCTCGTCGAGCCCGGCGACGTCGGCCAGGACCGCGCGGGTGATCCGGTACGCCTCGGGCTGGTCCCCGTCGAGCCCGGCGACGTCGAGATACTGGTCGTCCCACGCCGCCCACCGGTTCACCGTCCGCAGCGCCTCCTCCAGGTCGTCGTCCGGGCCGATCGCGGCCCTCAGCAGGACAAGCTCGTCCAGCCACCCCTCGGTCACCTCGGTCGTCCGGAGGTGCCGGGCGAAGTCGGGCAGCCGGACGCCGGGAAACCGGACCACCTCGGCCTGCGTCTCCCAGTCCACGTCCCCCAGCAGCGACATGACGACTGTCGTCACCGGCTCGGCACCGCCCGGCCCGTCCGCCTCGTCGGGCAGCGGCCAGTCCTCCTGTACGGCATAGGCGAGTCGGTCCGGGTACGCGGCGAGCAGCCGACGGTCGAGGAAGAAGTACGCCAGCGGGACCTCGTCGTCGTCCGTGCACGCCCGCACGCCGAGGTCGTCGACAACGACCTCACCCTCGACGTACAGATGCTGTTCGAGCAGCTCCCGGAGATGTTCCGTGGACGTCGGGGCCGGAAGACCGTGCTCGGTCGCCGCTCTGAAGATGCTGTCGAGACCGTAGACGTCAACACCCAGCTCGTGCCGCAGCCAGGTGTCGGGGTCGGCGGCCACCTCTTTCCAGGCACGGCGGAACCAGTCGAGCACCGTGGCGTCCGGGAGCCAGCGCACGTGCTTGCCGAGCACACCCTCGTACGGGGAGCGGTACACGAAGCAGATCACGGCCACCATGATGCGGCAGGGCCGAGTCGTCCGAAGATCCGAGTTCGTGGACGGCCGCAGGGAAACAGGATCGGCTCCCGCCAGCCGAGCTACGTAGCATGGCCGTGTGTCAGCAGCCGCCGGCGGTTTCCGTTCTGTACGCGACATACGCCGGCCGCCCGCAGGGGTGGAAATCGACTTCGGCGCCGGGCCGCGCCGGCTGACTCCTGGTACAACGGTGCTCGACCTGACGCCGGCCGGTGGCCTCGTACCGACGGACGGTCCGGTCGACTGGACCCAACTCGACAAACTGCCGTACTGCCGCACGGTGGAGTGGTCCGGACCGGATCGCGGCATCGTCGAAGCCGTCGGCGCCCACCCCGGCATCCGCTTCCTCTACTGGAGTGAGGCCGCCGGCGACCTCGACCTCCGCGCGACGCGACTGGGCACCGTACGGTTGGAGGGCGCCGCGCTCGGCAGCGTCCGACTTCCGTCGTCGATCGACACCGTGCTGCTGCGTAGACCGCCGGCCAACCTCCGGGTCGAGGCCCCCGACGACGGCGCCCGGCTGGAACTGCGACTGTTCCAGTACGGGCCGGACGTCGTCATACCCAGCGGGCTGCACCGTACGCCCAAGGTCTGGCTCTGGGTCGGTGGGGCGGTCTCCGCAGGGGTACTCACCCCGCTGTCCGGCCTGGCGCAACTGACGCTCACCTTCGACGCCGGGCCGGGAGCCATCACCGACCTTTCCGACCTGCGGCAGCACCACGGACTGCACACCCTGCAACTCGATGACGCGTACGGCCTGGAGCCCGACGTACTGCCCGACCTGCCGCAGCTTCGTCAGCTTGTGCTGAACGGCACGCGCCGGAGCACCGCGACGGCACTGCGGCGTAGGTACCGACCCGGCCCGGTCGAACTGTCGGTCAACGGCGCGAAGTCGGAAGCCTGGTTGGCCGCGTATCTCGACAATCCGTTCCGGGACTGGGTTGAGGACTCCCGTGCGTTCGGGGAAGCGGCCTGCAAGGCGTACCTGCGGGCCTGGCGGGCGGTCGAGGCGATCGACCCGGAGGCGCCGGACGCTCCCGCCGCCGGTGAGCGGGCGCTCCGCACCCTCGTGGCCGATCTCAACACCATCGACGCCCGGTACGGCCTGATCGACACGCTCTACCGCGATCAGGTAGGGGATGTCTTCCTGGCCCTCGCCGAACGCCTGCGCATCCCCGAAGCCCTCGCGAACAGATGGTTCGACAATGATCGCCGCTTCTGATCTCCAGCGCTGACCTCGGGGAACGTGTTTGGGATACTGCCGCCGTGACGGTCAAGGCGCTCATCTTCGACTTCGACGGCCTGCTGATGGACACCGAGACCACCCTGCTGGAGAGCTGGCGCTGGGAATGGCGACGGCACGGCCTGGAACTCGACCCGCAGGGGTTCTTCGCCGACCACGGCGGCGACGCGAACGGGCCGCGGTACGCCGCGCTCGCCGCGGCGGTCGGACCCGGGTACGAACGCGAGTCCAGTCACGCCCTGCGGATGGCGTACCGGGCGGAGTTGAACGCGGCACTGGAGCCGGCGCCGGGCATCGTCGAGTGGCTGGACCGGGCCGCGGAGCTGGGCCTGCGGTTGGCGGTGGCGAGCAGTTCCCCGGTGGGTCACGTGGGCACGATGCTGGATCGGGTCGGGTTACGTACCCGGTTCGAGGTGCTGGCGACCGGCGAGGAAGTGGTGGCGCACAAGCCGGATCCGGCCGTGTACCTGGTGGCGCTGGAGCGACTCGGACTGCCGGAGGAGGAGGCAATCGCGTTCGAGGACACCGCGCACGGCGTGGCGGCGGCGCACGCGGCCGGGCTGCGCTGCGTGGCGGTACCGAACCCGTACGCGGACAGGGCACGCTTCACCGCCGCGGACCTGCTGCTCACCAGCGCCGCGGACCTGACCCTGGACGCGGTCCTGGCGAAGCTGACCCGCCGTGCGGCCGTCAGCCTGATGCACCGCGTCACCGATCAGGGTTGACAGCTCGGGGCCGCTGCGGCAATCTTGCAGCCGACCACGCGCCCGGCGTGGGCGCTCTGCATGAGGGAATGACGCCTGTGATCCAGGTAGGCCGAGCGGCCGCCTGAGTGTCGACCACGCGACGAGCGATCGGCGCGCGGCTTCGTCACGGTGAGCGGCCCAACGATTCTTCCGCCCACCGCAGCTTCCCTCATGTATCGAGGTCTACGTTGATCATGGATGCCCGCATCCAGCAGTCCGTCGTCGCCAACCTGTGCAACCGACCCGCCCCCGTAGAGGTGGGGCCGTTCGTGTTTGGGTTGGATCCGACAACAACCAGTCCCCACATCAACTACGCCACGCCGCGTCCCGGTACCGCCGTCACCGAGGCCGACGTCACCGCCCTGGTCGCAGCCTTCCGCGCCGCTGGTCGCAAACCCCGCCTGGAGTACGTCACCAGTTGCGCCCCCGGCCTGGAGGTACTTCTGACCGCCGCCGGCTTCACCGTGGAAGCCCGACACACCTACCTGCTCTGCACACCCGACACGTTGAGGACACCACCCACGCCCGACCGGCTCGATCTGCACGAACCGGCCACCGATCCCCAGCGTGCGGCGCTGATCAGCGCGCAGAACGAAGCCTTCGGCGGCGACCCGGTGGCCACCGAGGCCGACGTAACTCGGCTTCGGCGCATGCAGGGCAACGGAGGCGTGGCCGTGATGGCCCTCACCGACGACGGCACCTGCGCGGGCGGTGGCGGGGCGGTTCCACCCGCCGACGCGGTGAGCGAGGTCGCCGGCATCGCCGTCCGTACGCCGTACCGCGGTCGCGGAGTGGCGGGTGCGATCACCGCCGAGATAACCAGACGGTTGTTCACGGCAGGCGCGGAGGCCGCCTGGCTGGAGGCCTCCGGCGAGGATTCGTGGCGGGTGTATCAGCGCGTCGGTTACCAACCCGCTGGTGAACGGCTCTACATCGCCCTGCCCTGAGGTCCCGGCACAGGATTCGGGCTGAGATCCGCTGACCAGGCTGCGGCCGGTCACGGACGCCCGCTCACCGCCATGTGAGCGGGGGACACGGCGAAGGCGAGAAAGCGCACGACGGAACGACGGAACTCGACAAGGGCGAAGGCCCAGGATCGGAGAGACTCCTCTCTGACCTGGGCCTCAGCCCGTGAAGGGGCGCCGGCCGGACCTGCACTGTCACTGTCACTCTGGGGCCGGTTCGACCTACAAGATCAGCAATCAGGCCGGCGCACCGCACGTGCAGATCGCACCATCCGGCGCGCTCACCGGAACCGATGTCACCGCTGGATCGGGCGAGGTTCGGGCACGGTGAGCGATCACACGCCCTGGTCCGACGGGGGGGGTGTCCCTATGGGTTTGTCAAGCCGCGAGGCGGGGCTCGTCCGCTGGTTTCGGCTGGTAGGGGGACTTGGTGCGCAGCATGGCGTGGAGGACGTCGACGCGGCGGCGGGCGAGGCAGATGAGGGCGGCGTTGTGTTTCTTGCCTTCGGCCCGTTTCCGGTCGTAGTAGGTGCGGCTGGCAGGGTCGGCCAGAGCGGCGAACGCGGACAGGAAGAACGCGCGTTTGAGCTGCTTGTTGCCGCCCTTTGGTGGGTGCTCGCCGCGGATGCTGGTACCCGAGCGGCGGGTGACCGGCGCCAGGCCGGCGTAGGCGGCGAGGTGGCCGGAGGTGGGGAAGGCGGTGCCGTCGCCGACTTCGAGCAGAATGCGGGCTGCGGTCCTGACGCCGATGCCGGGCATCGAGGTCAGGACCCCGGCAAGAGGGTGCGCATCAAGCATCTCTTCGACTTGGCCGGCGAGCTGGTCACGCTGGCGCAGCAGGTCACGCAGGCTGTCGGCCAGGCGGGGCAGGACGGTCTCAGCGGCTGTGGTGCCGGGCACGATCACGGTCTGCGCGTCGAGCGCGGCGAGGATCTGCTCGACCAGGCGGGTACCCATCCGAGGTGCGCGGGCCTTGACGATTTCGAGGAGTTTCGCCCGGCCGGCCTTGCGCAGCCCGGCCGGTCCGCCGCACCGCGACAGCAACTCCAGGACTGCCTTGTGCTGCACGTTCGGGCCGAGGACCCGTTCCAGCGGCGGGTGGATCTGGGTGAGCAGTCCACGAATCCGGTTGGCGACCCGGGTGACCTCACCGGCGAGGTCGTCGTCGAAGCCGACCAGGACTTCCAACTCGGCCAGGGCCTCGTCGCCGGTGTCGACCCGTCGCAGCGTGTGAGGCAGGGTCCGGGCGGCATCCGCGATCACGTACGCGTCTCGGGCATCGGTCTTGGCCGTGCCGGGATGCAGGTCGGCCAGCCGACGCATGACCAGACCCGGCAGGTAGGCCACCTGATGCCCACACGCGCGCGCGACGGCCACGGGCAGCGCGCCGATCGAGGCGGGCTGGTCGACCACGACCAGGATCAGGCCGTGCCGGCCGAGCTTGTCGAACAGCTTGCGCAGTCCCGCCTCGGTGTTGGGCAGCGTGGCGTCATGCAGCCGCTTACCATCGCGGCTCAGCGCGACCGCGTGGTGTCCCTCTTTGCCGACGTCGAGTCCCACGAAGACGCCGAACCCGTCGCGCATCCCTCGCCTCCCTTCCATGCGGTGGCCTCGGCCGCCGGGTCTGAGCGTCGGACTGCCGGCATCCACGTTACGAAGAGACCAACCCCAGGCGGGGCGGCCGGGTCCCTATCAGCGGTCCGCCGACGCCACCCGACCCGGCGACAACACCCCCCGGATCATCCGTACGACAGGGGCAGTAAGTCATACCGGGCCGGGCGACCGAGGAGTCCCCGGCTGGGGACGATCAAAAAGGTAACGGGACGGTGCCGAAGTCGTCCCCAGGTGCTGAGCTCACGGGTCGCACATACCAGTCAGAGGAATAGTCCACCCGGATGACCAACTCATCCGACCAGAGGTGTTCGCCATCGTCGACGATGGCGTCGGTGACGACGAACTGGTCATTGCCCCACGGGTCGGGATGATCAGAGCTCGGGCCGTAAGCGACCTCTGCCCTCAACACCATGTCGTCCGGGAGCCCGTCGAGCGCGGCACGTAGCTGTCCGACAGTCCATCTGTCCACGTCGTGTCGGTACCGCTCGATGGGCCCGTCCCACCTTGGTTCCGACGACGGAAGGTCCCTGCTCGACACGAAACGAACCTACCTGAGACACCTCCTGGACAACATCGTCGAGCACACCTCGACGGCAGACGAACTGGTCCTCATCGCCACGGCGGCCCGCACGTGGGCCACTGGGAGCGCGCCTACCCGAACCCGACGCCGATGGCCGTGGTCCAGACGATGCACGGCGTCGTTGACCTGGCGACTCGGGCCTAGAATCACCCGGACCGATTCGCCGAGATCGGGAAGACGGTACGCACGGTGCCTGACGCTCGCCGAAGGCAGAGGACATGACCACGCAGACCCACCCCGTCGACCACGAGCTGGTCCAGACCGCAGCCGAGGTCGCACGCGCTGTTCCGCCACCCGGCCCCCGGCACCCTCAGTGCCCTCGGCATCGAGCATGAGCAGCCGGTCATCTCCTCCTGAGACGTCGGGTTGTGACGGCAGTCGTCGGCGCTGCAGCCACCCTGATCCGGGAGCCGCAGGCTCTCCACCGTAGATACCTCGCCTCCGATCTCAACTTTTCTGCGACTGCCCGGGTCGTAACGGATAGCCGAGACGAGACGGAGGCCGGATGCCCGGCGATGACGACGGATTCAGGGAGTTCGTCGATGCGCGGTACATGGATCTGCTTCGCATCGCCTATCTGCTGACCGGCTCGGCCCACGAAGCCGAAGACCTGCTCCAGGGCTCGCTGGTCAAGGTGATGCGCCGGTGGAAGCGGGTCGACGATCCAATGGCCTATCTGCGGCGGGTGATGGTCAACCAGCACATCAGCCTGTGGCACCGGTACCGGCGTCGGGAGGTGACAACCGCGACGCCGCCGGACCGATCCCTGGGCGACATCGCGGAGGGGGTGGCCCAGCGCCAGGCCCTCGACGCCGCGCTGCGGTCACTGTCGCGCCGTACCCGGGCGGTGGTCGTGCTGCGCTACGTGGCCGACCTGCCGGAGGCGGAGGTCGCCGCCGCCCTGGGCTGCTCGATCGGCACGGTGAAGAGTCAGGCGTCGCGCGGCCTGGCCCGGCTGCGGGTCGTGCTGAGCCCGGTCGACCAATCAGCGAAAACAGTGGGGAGAGACGCGTGACGATCGACGACCTGGTCGGACGTTCCCTGACCGAGATGACCGACGGGCTGCGACCGCAACCCGATCCGTACGGCCGGGTGCGGGCCCGCTTCCAGCGGAGCCGGCGCCGGCGTCGCGCCGCGGTGGGGCTCTGCGCGGCCGCCGCGCTGTCGGTGACCGGCGCGACGGTCATCGGGCCCAGTCGCGGTGGCGACCTGTCGGCGACCGAGCCCGAGCCGGGTTGGCAGTCGATGCTCAGGTGGGCCGAACGGCTGGCGGAATCCCCGCCGCGCGGGGCGGTGGGGGCGGACAGCGTCTTCGTCGCCGACCTCGCGGACCGGATCGCGGAGCGGCAGCGAGCGGGAGGCTACCGGGTGAAGGCACCCGTACGTCACATCAAGGTGCTCTTTGTTGACGACGTCGGCCCACGGCGGATCGCCCTGGTCGCGTTCGCGCTCGCCCAGCCGGACACCTCCACCCAGTGGCCCAACGCACACGCCTGGCTCGTTGCACCAAGGGGAGCCAGCGCGGCGGCCCTCGTCGCCACGTCGAGCCACCAGACGGGCGACGGGCTGGAGCCCCTCATGAGCATCACCGTGCCCAGCGAGGGCGTGGAGCCGGTCGAGCCGATCTCGATTGCCATCGCCCCCACCGGCTGCGAGTTCGCCAGTGCCCCCCTGCCAGAGGCCACCGCCTGGCAGCCGGAACCCACCGGCTCCTACATCGTGCGCACGCAGCAGACCCAGCGCCCCGAGTGGTGGCAGGTTACCTGTGACGGTGTGGTGCGGGCGTCCCAACCGGCACCGGGCAGCCTCGTCAGCGGCCCTCTCACAGACGCACAACTCGACCAGGCCGTCGGCAGTGTCCGCGGGACCTTCGACCGGGAGCTGTCCCGGGCGGCCATCGCGGACATGGCCGGCGGGAACGGGTACGCGATCAAGGCGCTGCCGCAGGTGATCTGGAACGGCCGCACCGTCGGCACCGAAGCGGACCTCAACGGACCGTTCGACGGTCGCGCCGTGGTCTCGGCCGCGCCGGCCGTACGCGGCGGGTGGCTGGGCGAGGTGAAAATCGTGTACGACCGCCCGGATGGCGGGGGCGCGACGGGAACCGGGCAATCCTTCACAACGGACACCGATCCGACCGATCCGTCCTCGGTACTCGCGGTGCGGCTGGGACAGGACACCTCGACGGTACTGGTCGTCACGCCGGCCGACGCTGCCACGCTGCGGGTCCTCGACCCAGACGGTGAGACGGTCGCCGAGGCACCGGTACGCGACGCCGGTGTGGTGATGACGGTCGCGCAGCCCGCCGGGGTCACGATCGAGGCGCTGGATGCGGGTGGCGCCGTGATCGGGCGGGGCGGGGTTGCCGAGCAGGGCGGTCGCATCGGCAGCGTCGACCGCTGGGGCGAGCGGTGAGAGAGCTGGTCAGCGGAACCGCACGGGTTGGTCCCTGGCACGAGGCCGGGATCCGCCGCAGGACTGGGCCGGCGATGACGTCATCGTGTCACCGGACGGTAGCCGGCTTACTGGCCTATCACGCGCTGGTAGCGATTCGCTCGCTGACGGGGCAGCCATGACGGGACCCGGAAACGGCTTTCACCGAAGAACACACCATCCCCTCCCCGTTCCGCCGCAGATACCTCGAGCCCTACGCGAGGGCGGTTCGCACGTGGGGCTACCCGACGGAACCGAGGTCATCGACACCACGCACCTCACGCCCGCCCAGGGCGCCCTGCAGATCGCAAAGGTTGTCCAGGGTTGAGGGGCCCGCCTACCGATCCGGCCGGCCACAGGACGGAGGCACGGAAGGGCACGCGGAACCGGAGGGGCACGCAGGGGGCACGACGGCCGGACAGTGATCCACAAAAGCGAAGGCCCAGGATCGGAGATTGCTCTCTGACCTGGGCCTCAGCTTGTGGAGCGGGTGACGGGAATCGAACCCGCACTGTCAGCTTGGGAAGCTGATGTTCTGCCATTGAACTACACCCGCGAGCGGCCCCCACTGTACCTGGTTGACGGCGTTCGCGCACTCACCGGGGCCGGCTCCGGCGTGGCTGCGGACAAGCTGTCCGTTGGTGACAGGTCTGCCGAAACCACGCCGGAAGTGGTCGTTTGTAAAGGTCAGGTCCACGGGTAACGTCCGCCCCACTTGCAACAGTGGCACTCAGTTGTCATATGGCCACTGTGCGGAGGCAAAGGGTGAGGCAATGGCGTTGCACACACATCGACGGTCGGTACGCCTGCTCGGCGTCACGACCGCCGCGCTCGTACTCCTGCTCGGTTCCACGGCGGTGCCGGTGGCCCCTGCGGCCGCGTCCGGTCGCCCCGGTGGCTCAGCCGCCTTGGGCGGCACGGCAGCCGGCACCAACGACTCCGACTGCGGCGACCCGCAGGTCGGCCACGCTACCGCGAAGGCACGCCCCGGCAGCCCGTACGCGGTCGAGCCGAACGTGCTCACTCCAGCCGAGGCGGCCGAGCGGGACCGGGACCTGGACGCGACGTACGCCGAGCAGGTGGGAATCGCCCCGCCCGCCCTGCACCAGACCATCCGGACCACGATCGACGTGGTCTTCCACGTCGTGATGGAGGACCGCACCCGGGCCGGCGGCAACATCCCGCAGTCGATGATCGAGGCGCAGCTCAAGGTCCTGAACGACTCCTTCGCCGGCCGGACCGGTGGCGCCTCGACACCGTTCCGGTTCCGGTTGAAGAAGGTGAACCGGGTGGTCAGGCCGGCCTGGTACCCGATCGTCTCGGAGAGTCCGGCCGAGGTGCAGATGAAGCGGGCGCTGCGGGTCGGCGGCAAGGAGACCCTGAACATCTACACCGGGCTGCTCGCCGACGACCTGCTGGGCTGGGCGACCTTCCCGGAGCGGAAGCTGGACCCGTACGACGGGGTGGTGATCCTCGCCGAGTCGCTGCCCGGCGGTACGGAGAAGTCGTACAACGAAGGCGACACCGCCACCCACGAGGTGGGGCACTGGCTGAACCTCTACCACACCTTCCAGCAGGGCTGTGTCGGCCGGGGTGACGACGTCGACGACACCCCGGCCGAGGCGGAACCGGGCTTCGGCTGCCCGGTGGGCCGGGACAGCTGCCCGACCCGGTGGGGCCGCGACCCGGTCCACAACTTCATGGACTATTCGGTCGACTCGTGCATGCGCGAGTTCACCGTCGGGCAGATGTTCCGGATGTTGAAGGCCTGGATGGCGTACCGCGTGCCGCGCCACTGACCACCGGTGCGCGGCTCGCGGTCA